>JANXVC010000341.1 GCA_025351925.1 Rhodospirillales bacterium
GTGATCTCCAAGGGCAGTAGACGCGCTCGGAGCAACTCGGCACCGGCCCGGCCATACATCGCCCGCTTCAGCGTCTTCAGCTTGTTGATCTGGCCCTCCGTTTGCCCGTTGCTCCAGGGCTCGGTGACGGCGTTCCTCGCCGCCTCCAGGTCTCGGCTCAGCGTCCGGGCGAAGCGCTGCATGGCGCCGACTCCCGAGGCACGCGCGTCGCGCAGCCAGTCGTCAAGCTTCGCGGCCTTGCCGCTGCGCAAGACGCCGCGAAAGCGCATCGCGAGCTGCCGCATCGTGCTGAAGCTCGGCGACGCCTGCTTCAACGCCTGAACCTTTGCCGCTTGCGCCGCGGTCAGCATGCCGCGCGGCGTCATGCACAGGAAAGCTGCCACGATCGGCGAGATCTGCCAGCCGGTTGCCGGGTCGATCGCCCGGCTCTCTTCGGCGAGCGGCGTCGGGCCGGCCGACGGCTCGCGCCCTGCCCGACGCCACCCGGCCAGGAACCTCTGCAGGTGGGAGTAGGATCCGGTTTATCCGAGCCGCCTGATCTCGTGCAGCAGGTGGCCACCATGGGTGCAGCCCGCGTCCCACCGCTGCGACAGATAGTCCTTGAAGCAACGTGGCGACCGCGCCGTCGGCGTCATCGCGGTGCGGTCTGCCAAGCGGCCCGAGCGGAGCCACAGCCTGACGGTGGCCCGGCCGACGCCGGTCGCCGCGGTGATGTCGCGCCGGGTCTTGCCGGCGGCGTGGAGCGCGTGAACACGCTCGAACAGGGCGTGACGTGCGTCGCGCCGAGTGCGGCGGCTCGGCTGGAGATCGTCGTCCAGGCCGGACGCGCCGTGGCTATCGGTCGGCGACAGCAGCGAGCGGCCGGCAGACCGGCCGACGCGGGTCATCTGCTGCTCGATCGCCTCCCGCAAGTTCTGCAGCAGGTGGAACCGGTCGGCGACCTGCCGCGCCTGCGGTGCGCCCTCGCGTGCACCCTGCGAATACACGCCGCACCGGTCGCGACACACGATCTCCACTTCAGGGTGTTTCCTGAACCAATCCGCCGTCGTCTCCGCCGAGCGCTCCGCGATGACGTCGACGACCTCGCGCCGCTCCAGGTCGACGATGACCGTCCCGTAGGCCCATCCCTTGCGCCAGCTCCAGTCGTCGATCCCGGCGACGCGGACCGGTGCCGCGACGCGAGTGGCGGCGTGACGCTTCAGGTGCCGTAGGATGGTGTTGTCGCTGGCCGGGATGGCAAGGCGCGCCGCCAGCAGCTTGCCCGGACGACCGCCGGCGATGTGGCCGAGCAATCGCAGGAGTTCGGCGACGCGACGGGTTCGGCGTGCCACGGGCGCCGCAGTGTCGGGAAGACGCTCCAAGAAGGTCGTCCGCTCGCATTGACGGTTGCGGCACCGCCAGCGGCCCAGACGGAGTTTCAGCGCCACTTGCAGGCCTTGAACCGGAAGATCTTGCAACCGCCGTTCATGCCAGCTGTGCCGCGACTTCGAGTGCTCCGCGCAGTCGGGACAACGCTGATCTCCGCGTCCGACCGCCGAAACCAGCCAACTATCGTCAACCCGCTCGGCGCTGACGACGCGCAAATCGGACCCGAAGGCCCACGACTCCATTCCGTTCATGCCGCAGAGATCGTCGGCCACGCCTACTGCTCCAACCCGACCGTTCGGGCAGGGCACCGTCCACCAGGTCACCCTCCACCAGGTCACTCTCCACCTCAGCTTGCACGGTAAGTGACGAAGACCCCGGTTAGCTGCAACGTGACAGCCGCCCCATAACTCGCCAGCTTGTCGGTGATCATGACACGGGGAACCCGGCACTGCCGCTTGAGCAGCTTGCACAGCAGGCGCTTGGCGGCCCGCGTGTCGCGCCGGCTCTGCACCAGGATGTCCAACACCATCCCGTTCTGGTCGACCGCGCGCCACAGCCAGTGCTTCACGCCGGCGATCGTCAGCACGACCTCATCCATGTGCCACTTGTCGCCGGCTGCAGGCAGCCTGCGCCGGATCTGGTTTGCGAAGCTCTGCCCGAACTTGCCCGCCCACTGGCGCACGGTTTCATAGCTGACGATGATGCCGCGTGCAGCCAGCAGCTCCTCAACCATGCGCAAGCTGAGCGGGAAGCGGAAATAGAGCCAGACGGCGTGGCTGATGACCTCAGCCGGGAAGCGGTAGCTGGCATAGCTCGGGCAGGCAGGTGTTGTCATCCCGCCCGCCTACCTGGCTCAGCCGAATCTCGCAAGCCGGTCGGCAGCCAAGTTGACGGTGCCGCCCATAGTGTTGACGTTCGTCGAACTTCATCTAATCGTTTGTGTCCTGGTTAGGCCCGCTGCGCGACCAGACTCCACAACTGCTATAACGCGTGACTATCGAATACATTGCGACAACAACGGGGTAGGTTACGGGTGTTCTCAGTCTTGTAGGCCGTTGATGAATGGATACGACTTCTTCCGGGCGCGACCAGACTCCACGTGTTGATCCCCTCAATAGCCGCCTGTGTATAGGGGTCGCGGCCCATCGGGTGTGCTGCACCGCTGATGCCGGTAGTGCCAAGATGGCATCCGGTATGTTGGCCGCAGGTGACGGGGCAGCGGGTCTTTCTTAATCCCGTCTCTCTGCGCGACCAGGCTCCACAGACTCAGGCCTTGGCAATGGCCGGTTTCGAGGGTCTGATCGTGATGCTCGTGTCCTCTACGGTCACGCGCGCCTCCGGGTAAACAGCGCACGCCAATTCCAAGCCGGCGAGAAAGCCCGCCCGAAAGTCGCGCAGCCGCCCATATCCAGTGCCAAACTGCGCGTAAAGCAAAGGCCAAGACACTGGGGTGTCTTTCTTGAGGGCGTGCAACCGGTAGGCCAGCCAGATATAGATGTCGATTACCAGACTGCGTGGCCCGATCGCGCGCAGAGCTGCCTCGCTCAACGGGACGGGATGGTCCCGCAACGCCCGAAAGAATTCCTCGTTAAGCAGCACCTGCTCTTGCCAGAGCGAGGGTTGGTCGTTGGCCACATCGGTCATGGTGATGCTGCCGTCAACGAACCCGCCTCGCCGCATGATCTCCTTGTCACCTCGATCGGTGTAAAATGTGAGCGTGCAGCCCGATATCCGCCTCGCCTGCTCGCTAACCATCCGATACGTGGTGCCGCCGATCGAGAGGCCCATGTTGCTGAGCCAGACCCTCATTGATCGCCCAAGCTCGATTTCGCGGCTGTTGGTCTTGATGGCCTGGCTTTGCAGAAACAGCAGGATGAAGCGCGCGTAGCTTCCGTAAGGTACTCCCATCGCGTCTCCGGTCCTGTTAAGGCCCGACTGCATTAACATGGTTAGGTTGTGCCCCTCGCGCCGCCAAACCGTCTCTTTCTGTGGTTTGTGCGGCAAGCAGGTTAGTGCGAACCCCGAGTAGGCAAAGCTGAGTTTCTCGGCTTCCTCGCTGAGCACTTGATATGCAGCTTCGACGACCATGCGTTCATGCTTGGTGACCGCTTGCCGTCTTGCTTCTTCGACGCCCTGCTGAACAATGAGCTGGTGTATGTGGGCCATGACCTTGTTCATGGCTGATCATCGCCTTCCTGTGCAAGTTGGAGTCTGGTCGCGCAAGCTATTTGAAGTCTTTTAGAGGTTATTATTAGTATGTGCGACCAGACTCCATTGGATAACTGCGAGTCGCGCGACCAGACTCCATTATGGGGCGCGAGCAGACTCCACGAAACGTCGGTGGACGGCAGTTCCTGGAGGGCAGAGTTCCAGCAGGCGCTATATCGATTCGGAATGAGTGTGGAGTCTGGTCGCGCCCGCACATAGGGACCTGGTTGCAAGGATCCCCTCCCAGTGGCGTCCGGAATCGGCTCGGCGTAAGAGGCTCCGCCCTGACCCCGGATGCCCATCTTGCCTTTCAAGCTGAACCAGGACCGCCGCCACCACATTCCCAAGCAGAAGCACAAGGTCATGAACTGGCGCGAGTATGACGCCAGCTTGCGCCAGCGTGGAAGCCTCACAGTCTGGTTCATGGCGGAGGCAATCGCGGGCTGGCGGGCAGGGCCACCCACCACGCCAGGCGGACAGCCCTGGTATTCACCGCTCGCCATTCTGACCGGGTTAACCTTGCGCGCGGTGTTCCGCCTGGCGTTGCGCCAGACCGAGGGCCTGATCGGCTCCATCATTGGTCTGCTCGGGCTCACTCTGGCGGTGCCGGACCACACCACCTTGAGCCGACGGGCCAAGATGATCGAGGTGCCGCGCTCGCCACTGCGCCATGCCAGCGAACCCCTTCACCTGCTGGTGGACAGCACGGGCCTGCGTCTGTGCGGCGCGGGCGAATGGCTGCTTGAAAAGCACGGCACCAAGACGCGCCGGTCTTGGAGGAAGCTGCACATCGGCTTGGACGCCGGGAGCGGCCAGATCGTCGCCGCGTCGCTCACAGCCAAGGAGGTCGACGATGGTGCCAAGGTCGGCCTCTTGCTCGATCAGATCACCGGCACGGTGGCCTCGTTCACCGTCGATGGCGTGTACGACCAGGACCGCGTCTACGCCCGTGTTGCCGAGCACTCGCCCGAGCCGGCCATCGTCGTCCCGCCGCGCGCGACCGCCGTGCCGAGCGGGACGGCCACGACTGCCCCTACGCAGCGCGACCGCCATCTGCAGCAGATCGCCAAGTACGGCTGCATGGCGTGGCAGAAATCGTCCGGCTACACGACGCGGGCGCCCGCCGAGGTCGCAATCGGCCGGTTCAAGCAGGTGATCGGCAACGGGCTGCGCTTGCGCACCGATGACCGTCGGGCGACCGACGTGGGCGTCGCCGCCCACGCGCTCAACCGCAAGGTGGGGCTTGGACGCCCGAACTACGTCCGCACCGCGTGACCTCAAACGGGGGTGGGGCTACTGCGTTCGCTCTCCAGGTCCATGCAACACGCTGTCACCAGGGTCCACGGGGCCACGATCCGACTCGGGTAGGCCCGGGCGCGGATCGAACCATTAGTCCAGTCCCAGCTCCTTACGCCGGGTAATCTTGTCCACCTGCTGCTCGACGGCTGGCATGAGGGCCTCAATGACGAACTGATTCATCGACTTGCTGCCGTTCTCGGCGATGAAGAGCAAACGGGCGTGCAGCGAGTCGGGGATCCGCAGCGTGAGCGGCCGAAGCAACTCCTTCTGCGCGGCTGTCGAGCGGGTCAACACGGGGGGTGGCGGTTCTCCCCTGCCCTCCTCTGTCTTCGACGCTGACGGATGGCTGGCCGCGCGCTCGACGAACGCCCGCGCCTCTCGGCTATCGAGATCAGGGGCTCGGCGCTGGCTTGAGGGCGGACGGGCCGATGGCAAACTCATGCGCGAACATCTCCTGATACAGATTGGCCAGCTCGTCACACGCCATCGGGTCCACCGTGCCGCGGAGAACCGAGGGTTCCCAGACCGTCAGACCGAATTCCTCGTTGTCCTGGAACGCCGTGCGCTCGACCAGAAAGCAGCTGAGCACGTCGAGGTTTGAGAATGCGGCTGCCGCCAGACGTTCGTTCGCGGTCGCGACCTTGCGCCGGCGCAACTGCGGGTTCCCGGGTGCGCGATTGAGCAACACGGACGTTCGCAGGTCGGGGTTTGCGAGCTTGGCCTCGCCCGCGAGCTGATCGACCTTCTCGAGGGTCCACCAATTGAAAGCCGAGCAGTTGATAGGTACTAGGACCCGTTCCGACACGAGCATGGCAAGCCGGAGTTCGACCGTATCGCGCCCGCCTGTGTCGATCACGACATCCGAGTACCGCCCGGCCAGCGATCGGACATCATGGGCTAGCCCCTTCCCAAGTTTCTGGACGCAGGCGAGCCGCGGCGCCACATCCCGTTCGTCCCGAGCCGCGGTGAAGTTGGTGGTGCTTCCTTGCGGGTCGGCGTCGATCAGCAGTGGGTCCCGACCGTGGCGGGCGAGCATGTAGGCAATATGGATCGCGAGCGTGCTTTTCCCGACCCCTCCCTTCTCTCCTCCGACAGTCAGAA
The DNA here is from genome assembly GCA_025351925.1 of Rhodospirillales bacterium. Taxonomy (GTDB): domain Bacteria; phylum Pseudomonadota; class Alphaproteobacteria; order Acetobacterales; family Acetobacteraceae; genus CAHJXG01. The sequence continues at coordinate 5,977 of JANXVC010000341.1, forward strand.
TCATTGTTTTCGCCGCCTCACTCCACGTCGCATCCCATACTTGCATGTGACGTGACATGCAATCACATGATGTCATGATGAGGTGATCACGCTGCTTGATCTCGTTTGAGCATAGACGCGCCAGCCTGACAGGTTGGCCGAGTCGCTGCCTCTGGACCGATGGCTCGCTGATCGTTTGCCCCTGCGGCGGTTTGACTTGGTAAGGTTTGACCGATCACTTTCAGTCATAATTCGACGTCGTGTGATATGATGGGATGTAATATGTATGTAACTGACGCCATGTCACATCATGTGATGTCATGCGAAATTTCTCAAACTTTGTTTGATCGATGGTGCTTGCTCCGCAGGGTGCGAAACCCTCTGGATGCGGCGGCTGCTGGGTGGAATGCAGGCGTCCCCAACCCGTCGTCTGGTAATGCAGTGAGCCTGTCAGACCGGTTGCCTTCCTCCGATCGGTCCGGTCGCCGACTTGAAGCCTGTAGACGCCGGTGATGCTGGTCCACGCCGACCTGACGGCTGTCGCGTGACGCGTAAAGCCGTGACTTGAGATCACACCAAATCAATTGATGTCACATGACATCATGCAGCATCAAATGATGTAACGTGAAGCACCGTGATGGTATGTGACTTTGAGCGAGATGTGTAGCCACCAAAAGAGACTACGCATGACCGCGCGCGATCTTGGCCGGCCTGCTTCCGAACCTCATCGCGTCCCGCCAAGCAAATAATTTCGTAGATGCACACCTCGGCTGGATTAGTGGCATAGGGCAGTCTAGCCGCCCGGTGCAGGATTTGGATTGCGGCCGAGCGCAGCTTGAGCGTGTTGCCAGCCTGGCCGTTATTGCCAAGGTCGGTGCTGCGGCGGCCCCGGAGTTCGGCCAATCTCTAGACGAGCGATGTCAGAATAGAGAGCGCGCATTCGTCTTTTCGGCACTGCGGGCCTCGCCGACCCTCTAGTGGGTCAAAGCGAGCATGTACCTTCAAGAGTGCCAGATCGCCTCGGACGCTCCCTGCCGACTGCCGCTCTCACTAGGCAAACCGTGCCAGCGCGGCGATCCACGGCCAATGTGGCCGATGATGCGACCGCCGTGACACGAGTAGAGGTTCGAACCCCGGCGCAGCAAGAATGCAGCGGGTAGGTCGCGGCACCTGGCGAAGAAAGCAGGGACAGACACGACTACTTCACGGATGAGATAGCCGAAACAGTTTTTCCATCCGGGTCACCTGCTCGGTCCAGACGCGCCCGCATCTGGGCCATTTCTGCTTCCAATCTTTCAAGCGCCGCCTGCGCCGCCGCGAGTTCGGCGTCGCGTTGCCTGAGCTGGTGCTCCGGGCCGAACACGTGGCTGCGTCCAGCCAGGGCAGGGGTGCGGGCTCACCGGGCGTACGAGCGCCGGACAGCGCCAACACGAGGGAGTCCAGGTCCACCGCTAAAAGTGTACGTGGCGCGCTCGCTTTCTCCTCCCGCCGCGGCGTGGCCGAGCTGTCGAAGGTGCGGATGCGGGGAAAGGCCACCTTCTCCAGCACGCCGTCCGAGGGCACCCACAGCCAGCCCTCGCCGCGCGCCAGCCGGGGTAGGGCGGCCAGAATGCGTCGGCCCTCGGCCCGGTCCGCCTGGCCCTCGATCCAGCGCCCGATCGCCTCCCGGTCCTGGCTCGAGGTGAGCTTCATGGACAGCAGGATGCCGGCCTGGCTCAGCACGTCCTTGTGCAGCACCGCTGGGCGCTGGGTGATCAGCCACGGCACGAAGCCCCGCACTCGCCCGCGGCGGACGATCTCCTCGACGCGCTGCAGCAGGTCGTAGCCGTCCGGCTGCACCCGCTGGGGCGCCCACAGGTCGGCCTCGTCCAACACCAGGTGCAGTGGCTCCGTGTTGGCCGCATACAGGGCCTCGGTAAAGGCCGTCATGAACCCGCGCCGGGCGGCGGCGCTGCCCAGGTCGGAGACGTCCACCACGCAAGCGATCTGGTGCGTGCCGATCAGGGTGCCGAGCACCCCACCCATGCCTTCGTCCAGCGGCACGTCGGCGTGCAATCCCCCGAACACCACGACGGGACAGGGGAGGGGGGAGGCGTCGCCGTCCGGTCCGGCACGCAGGCCCCACCAAACCCCGAGCGGGTCCACGACGCAGATCCTGGCACCCTGCTCCAGCAAGCGTTCGACCAGGCCCTTGGCGGCGTAGGTCTTGCCCGACCCTGAGGTGCCGACGATGGCCAGGCGCTCGTCCAGAGCCGAGACGGGCAGCACGCCCGCGATGCGGCCCAGGATGGCTCCGCCGGTCCCCACTTGGTCGCGCGCGCCTGCTGCCGGACCCTGCGCACGGTAAACCGCCAGCAGGCGGCTGATCGTGGCCTCGCTGACCCGGTAGCGCCGGGCCATGTCGGCGGCGGTGCGCAGGCCCGAGAGCACGTCGTCCAGGACCGCCCCTTGCTGCTGCGCCGACAGCTTCGGCGGCCGCCCGCCGCGGCGGCGCTGGATCCGTGATGGCGTTGCAGGTTGGCCAACGTCCACCTGCTCAAGCTGGCTGTGGCCGTCCTGTAAGTTCGGGTGGTCCAGTGCCGCGGCGGTCTCGTCGCACAGCTTGGTCGGCGACGCCTCCTGCGACACGCCAGCGTTGAGTACCTCGGCCAGGCTGCGCAGGCTGGCTCCGGCAACCGCGATGCGTCGCAGCGTGCCGAGCAAGTCGGGCAGGGACCGGGCCAGGCTGTCCAGCCCCGGCACGACCACGACGTCGCCCGGCTGTAGGCGCCCGAGCAGGCAGTCCAGCTCAGGCTGCGCGCCGCCGTCCCCTGCTGCGGCCTGCTCCTCGACGACCTGCACGCATCCGGCATCGGCCAGCGCCCGGCGGTGTGCGCCGAGTTCGGTGCCGTGCCCGTCGCCGGCTGGGAGATAGCCGGTCAGCACGCAGGCCGTCCACCGCGGCCGGCAGCGGGGCAAAGGAGTTGGCCGCAACCCTCCAACATGCTCCTGCGTGCCGGATCGAAACTCACGACATCCATGCACGACGCCAATTATGGAATACGCACGTCATATTGCAAGACCCTCGTAAGAACGCTCTTGAATCAGCGTACTATGCCTTGCATTATAAGCGGCATAACCCCAGGGGCTACGCATGAAATCTTATTCCGGCTTTGCATAAAGTTTTGTGGCTACCCGAGCAGGAGCTGGAGCATGTAGGCGTCGTTCCAGGCAGCCTTCTTGCGCCGGGCGCGTATGCTGGCCTTCGATGTCGTGTCGCGGCCGACGATGTTGAGCGCGATCTTGCGCAGCAGCGCAAGGTTGCGCGCCGCCGTGCGATCGCGCACGCGGCTGTCGTCTTCGCGGAACGTCACATCCAGCACCCAGTGGAGTGCGTTTTCCACACTCCAGTGCGAGCGTATGGCTTTGCTCAGGACGGCCGGACTGTCGGGACAGCTCGACAAGAAGTAACGGATTTCGCTCTCCACCTTGGTGGGCGCGCTGTTGAGGCTGCGGATGCTCTCGACCGCGAGCACGGTGTGCAGGCCCGGCCAGCCGTTCAGGGCTTCGAGGGCCGCGGCATCGGTGCTGGCGAACACCCGGCGCCGCACCAGGCGGCCGTGCGTGTCGTCGAACGCATCGCAATCGGCGCGGGCGGATGCGTCGCGACCGAAGCAGTGCTGGTCGAAGTGCTCGACGACCGCTGCGTGCGCCAGAGGGTGGTTGCCTTTCAACACCAGCAAGTAGTCGCCCCCGCGTGCCAGGATCTTCTCGGCGATCGCGGTTTGGCACCCCATGGCGTCCAGTGTCACGATGCTGTTCTCTAGCACGAGCTGGTCCAGCAGCTCGGGCACGGCGGTGATCACAGCCGCAAACCAAGCGGTTTCGGCGAGTTCGACTTGCCGTCGACACAGCGCTGGCCCAGTACCAGCCCCTGCTCACTCGCCCAGGCACTGACGACGTGCAGAGCCGACTGCTTCCGCCCATGGTCGAACGAGCGGCGGATCGTCTTGCCGTCGATGGCGACCACCTCGCGCTCGAAGCCCGCTGTGAGCGAGCCGACCCACGTCGCGAACCCGGCCTCGAAGGCGTCGGGGTCGATCAGCATGAACACGCGCCGGAACGTGTCGTGCGAGGGGATGCCGTTCGCCAGCTCCAGAAACGTCTGGAGCCAGGCCAGCTTGCTGCGGCCATACAGCGTGATGTCGCTCCAACTCTCAGCGCAAGCGATCAAGGCGCAGACCGCGATCACCAGCACCTCGATCAGGCGGTGCTCGACCTTGCCGGAGCAGCGCGGGTCTTCGATCGCATTGAGATACCGTGCCAAGTTCTCGATCGACATGCCTTGCTCCCCCGCAATTGCGAGGGCGCGTCATCATACGTCAGGGCGCGGCAAGCGAGAAAAATCTCATGCGTAGCCCCTGGGCATAACCCGAGCAGACCGTGTGAAAACCCTGCTTAGAAGGATTCCGGTGCGGCGTGAGAGTTGGTAGGATCCGGCATGTCGCACATTCCCGGCCACGACCGATCCCAGACGCTGCTCCTGCCAGAGAGCGTGGACGACTATGTCGGTCCC
>JANXVC010000343.1 GCA_025351925.1 Rhodospirillales bacterium
GACCCATGGACAAGGCTGACACAGACGATAGCACGCCGGCCCCCGACCGTAAGGCCGAGCCGGACCAGGTCGCACCCCGCACCCCGCCCGCGGTCACGAAAGCACCGGCGCCTGTCCGATCGATCGGCGGCCCTAGCTACGTGCGCCCTAAGCCTCCGGCGCTGACCCCAAAATACGTGCCATCCGCGCAAATGGGCTTTGTGGCGTTCGCCCATATCCCTGGTGTCTTGGCATCCAACGCGGTGGTTTGGGGTATCCCGCCCGGGCGATTGCCTGCCCTTGCGGACCTGCACGCCCATGCCCGGGTGATCGAGGCGGCGCTGGCGGCGGCAGGACGCTGGCGAGCTGCCGTCGTGCTCTCCGCTGGGGGCGACTTGGTGTGGGCGCCTGCCGGGACCTGGCTCACATCCGACATCCTCAAAGGAAAGAGGGAGAGCGCGGCTTTCCTGGCCCTCAATGGCGAGACAATCAGCCTTCCTTTCCCAATCACGAGGGGAACATTCGACTGCTACCCCATGCTGCCCTGCCGGACGCTGGCGCTAATGTTCGGCGCGACGACACCGCCGGGCAGGCCGCCGCAATCGGTGCTGCGCCGCATACTGGAGGTGCGAGGCAAGGATTGGAAGGCACCCCAGACCGAGGTCATGCGGATCGAGACCAAAGCGGCAGCGCCCGCGAAGAAGCCGCGGGTGCCGTTGGGTGTGCTATCGCCTTGGTGGAAAAGGTATCTGGCGCAGCAGCTCGACCCGGAAAAGCGGCCGAATGCCGCGGAGCAACGTGCAGCCGCAGCGGCGGCCTTTCCCGACCATACCCCCCCGAGTGCTCAGGTGATGCAGAACCTTCGTAAGCTCCCATTCACGCCACCCGAATGGCGTGAGCCAGGGGCGCGGACGAAATCGAATTGAGTAATCGAACGGGTAATCGAAATCGAAAATTGCAACGAACTGATTGCCGATTGCCGGTTCTCCCCACGGTCGTGTTGCAAGATCGCACCGGTTTCACACAGGGGCGCACCAACATGAACGAGGGCGAATCAACCGAGTGCAACACGGCCGGCTATCCGGCGCGGGGCAAGGAGTTCCCCGCCTATGCCACCATCCCGGAATGGTGCCGCATTTCCGGCGTGGGCCGATCCTCGACCTATGAGGCGCTGGGGGCTGGGCACCTCAGGGCAAGGAAGCTGGGCACCCGGACCTTGATCGACGTGGCGCATGGGCTGGCATGGCTGGACACCCTGCCGATGGCGGCGGTGCGCCCGCATGGGGTCAAGCGCACGAAGCAAGCGGCCTGAACGAAAAACCCCGGCGCTGGCAGGCAACCGGGGCGGATCGTTTGGGCACTGCGGGACGGAACACCCGCAACATACTGCCCCACGCCGCGCCGTTCAACGCCCGCCCGCGCCTCCGATCCGAGAGAGGCACGAGATGACAGATACTCGACAGAGCCGCCCGCCAATGGTGCTGACCCGTTTGTGGGAGCGCACCAGCGCCAAGGGCAACACCTATTTAATGGGGCGACTAGGCGCCGCGCGGGTGCTGGTGATGCAGAACCGCGACCGCCAAGGCGACGATGACGCCACTCATGTCCTGATGCTGGCCGAAGCGGGCGAGCGGGAGGGCGGACGGTGATGGCGCCTCTGAACCGATCGCGCTTCTACCGAGGGGCAGCGCACCTACACGCCCTTGGGCCGCGTGCGGTGGCGGAGCTGCTGATGGAGCTGGCGCAAAGCACGGGGGACACCGCGCGCATCCTCGATCACCTGGCGCGATACCGGCGGCTGACGCCGGCTATGGTCCGCGCGGCCGGTGGGGACCGTTGCCCGCCGCGGCCGATGCACTTGGCGGAGCGGGTAGCATGAACCCGCACGATCAAGCGGCGGAGTTGGCCGCGCGGTTCCGGCTGGACAAGCGGGTGCGGAGCTGGGCTGGGGACTGCCCGGCGTGCAGCTATCCAAGGGCCTTCTCGGTCCGCGTGGGCAAGGGCGCGCGGCCCATGCTGTTCTGCGCCAACGGCTGCGCCCGCGACGTACTGCAGGATGCCGCCCGGCGCGCGCTGGGGAACGCCTGGACGCCGCAACCCGCGCCGGATGCGGCGGAGGTAAAGGCGGCACGCGAGCGCAAGCAGGCGGCGGCGCTGCGCCTGTTCTCCGGCAGTATGGCGCTTGCCGCCCTCGACCCGTCCGGCCGCTATCTTACCCGCCGGGAGCTGCCGCACCTGATCGGCTGCCCGGCGCTGCGCTTCCGCGGCGATTGCC
>JANXVC010000352.1 GCA_025351925.1 Rhodospirillales bacterium
GGACAAAAGCATATTTAGCGCTGGTTTCGGAATGAAATAGAAAATTCTTCAGCTATTTCAATAGTCTATATTGTGAACCGTGCTATCCTGCCCGTTCTATGGCGTACCCCCAACATGCTAGCGCACATCGTCGCCATGGCCCCTCTTGAGTGAATAGCGGACGCATCCGCGTCTTGATGTCCCGCAAAGCCGATGCCCACGACTCCAGCGTCGCCTCGATCGACCCACCCGACATCCATACTCTCTCAGTTGCCCAAGAGAGGAGGTTAGCCCTTCCAGGAACTGCAACTGCAGTGTTGAGAGTTAACTGCTACATCGTACAGATGCGGATAGAAATCGTGAACACGTTGAGCCGGCTTGTAGAGATCGGTCCGGCGTGGGACGCACTGTGGAAGCGCGGCGGTCAAAGCGTTTTCCAGAGCCATGGCTGGATCGTCGCGTGGTGCAAGTCCAAGCAAGCCAACGACCGGTCGCGCCTCTATGTCGGGTTGGGCTGGCTGGGTGGCGACTTGATTGCTGCGATGGCCTTTGCGACGCGCTGGCACCGCGGTGTCCGCGTGCTCGAATGGGCGGCAAAGGATTGTAGCGACTATTGCGACGTACTGGCCGATCCCGCTTTCAGGGAGGGCCCGCAGGCGCTTGAGCAGGTCTGGGCCGCGGTGGTGGCCTCCGCCCGCTTCGACCTCGCCTATCTCAGCCACGTGCGGCCTGATGCCAAATTTTGCAGCCTGCTCGATCGATGCCAGCCGATGGAACTCAAGCCGGGCCACCGGTCGGCGCGGAGCCTGCAGGTTCGAAGCGGCGGGTTCGATGGACATGGCTGGTTCCGCAGCCTTGGCAGAGAAATCCAGGACAGCCACGCGCGTGGATTGCATATGGTTGAAGAAACCGGGCCGGTCGTGGTGGCGGTATTCGGGTCCAAGGATGCCGCCGATGCGGTGCTGAGACGCATGATCGTGCTTAAGCAGCAATGGCTTGTCAGCATGGGTCAGAGCAGCAAGATGCTGAGCGACAACGCCGCCACCCTGCGCGCCTTGATCGGAGAACTCGACCGACAACAAGCGCTGCAGGTGGTCAGCGTGCACTGCGGCAGCGTCCTTGTGGCAGCCTTGCTCAACATCGCGACCGGCACGCAGAGACAGGCGTTCTTCGCTGCGCATGATCCGAAGTTCGACCATGCCTCGCCGGAGATGCTGGTAATGGTCGAGTGCCTGATCAGGACCTTCGACACGGGGATCTCGGAGGTCGATCTGCTGTGTGTTGAAGACGAACACGAATTCGGGTTCGCCAATGCGCGGATTGATCTTACATCGTATGTGGGTGCCAAGACCATTGTCGGCAAATGCGTCCTTGTCATAGGCGATCGGCTTGACCGGGCACGCGGATGACAGGGTTAAGACAAATGCCGTCGTCTGATCGTGCGCCCGTTGCTGAATTAAAACAGACCGGCGCGATCGCACACAAGCCGAACTCTAAAACGGGCGGCAGGCGCTTGCGGCTTAGCTTTCCTACCTTACAAGCCGGCCGACAGCCAAATTGACGTTGCCGATCGGACAGCATGGGCCGAGATGCGCCGGCATCTCGGCCAGAGGCGCCACGCTCAGCCGCTCCGCACCCGGTTCCGCTGCAACCCGGATGCCTACCTCGCTGCTCTGGAACAACCAGCATGCCGGTTAACTTTGCCGTCCTAGTCTTTTTGCCGGCCTGACAACCGGTTTTTTGTTTCCGGGTGTTCGAACATTGGCCGCGATTGTTGGAACACGGACGGTCTGCGCATTGCGAGCCTTGACGGCCGGTGTGCCGGGCCCGGCTCGCGTCACGCCTGTTCCCGTCACGAGGTGCTTCCCAATTCGGGCGACGACATCCGCCACCAGCTCTTCAGCCTCCTTCTTCCCCATTTTCTGCGCACCACTAAGCTGGGCAGCAGTGCGCTTCTTGGTTGGGATCGGCGCCGTTGTCGACGCTCTTGTGCCAGGCCGCGGCGCAGGCGGCCGGATCTGCTGCGCCGCGGTCGGCGTCCGGGCTGGTCGCGACGCTTCGGCTTTTTGCGGAATGGACTGAGCCATTGCCGCCTTGGCGGAAGCAGCCTTCGGGACCGACGTAGCCTTCGGTGTCGCCGTCTTCGTTGGTAAGGGGCGGCTCTGGCCGGGACCCTGCTTCGGCTGGGAACGCGTAGCGGGCCCAGCGCGGCTGGACGAAGCTTTCGGCACGACGTCGCCCGCAACATCGGATCCGGCCAGGTCGAGGCCGAACAGGGCCGAAACGTCCTCGGCCCCAAGAACCTTGTCCCCCGTGGGCTTCGATGCCAGCGCCGCAGTGTCGAGACCGACCACAAGGTCACCCGCATCGACGGCCCGCAGCCGGAACAGCAGTTCAGGGCTTTCATCCAGCCGTACCCCCACGCCATACAGCACCGCCGCCACGTGCTTGCACATCGACGCGTGATCCAAGCAGTTACAGGAGAACCGTATCTCCGACGGCTTGGGAAACAGCCCGGTTCCCTGGCGGCACATGCGGTCCATGACGCCCTTGGACAGCCGGCCCTGGAGAAGCTCCACCAAGGACTCGATGCGGCCGGCGCAGTCGGCGCGGATGGACCGCCATTGGCCGGCCGGCATGGACATGATCCCGACCGTAACCTTGTAGATCGACGATCCACTGACCAGCGCCTTGACCTCGCAGGGCCCGAGCTGCAGGTCGATCACCGAGCCGTTGCGCACATAGGTTCGTCCTCGCGGCAGCCGACTCTCGTAGTCG
>JANXVC010000452.1 GCA_025351925.1 Rhodospirillales bacterium
GAGTTCGGGATCATTCGTTCGCTGCTCTCGACGGCAAAAAAGCAGGGATGGGACATCCTGAGTGCACTCGCCGCTCAGCCCTCACAGCTGCTCGCGCAGCTGCGAACCGGCTGATCCCTCAGCGGACCTGGGCAGTTACGCAATTGCCTGACAGCAGCATCTCAACGGTCCGCCTCCAGGGGGCCGGCAACAACGACGCCGGCGCCGGCGCCGATCCCGCCGCCGGTGCTGGCACCGCTGCTCCGGCAGCGCAATAAGCATGGCCGACGTACTCAACGCGGCCGCGGTCGCAACGGAACATGCGGTCTCCACCCGCAGCCCGCTGGTGGCGTTCACCACCGACGCGGACGCCGAGGCGGCGCTGCGCAAGGGCCTGATGGACGCCGTGCCCGGCGGGCTCGACATCCGCCGCGTCCGCCTGCGCAGCGCCATCACCCAGCTCAGCAATATGCCGACGCCCGAGGCGCTGCTGGTCGATGTGTCCGGCGAGGCCGACCCGCTCGGCCTGCTTGCCGAGCTCGCGCAGATCGTCGATCCCGACGTCCGCGTCCTGGTGATCGGCGATCAGGACGACCGCGACTTCTACCGTCAGGTCACCCGTGAGCTAGGCGCGACCGAGTTTCTGTATAAGCCGCTCGTGCCCGACTCCGTGGCCCGGCTGTTCGGCAGTGCGATCACCCGCCGCACTCCGCGCCGCAACACGCTGGGCGGCATGTTCGTCACCGTCACCGGCGCGCGCGGCGGCGCTGGGGCAACGACGATCGCCGCCAACCTCGCCTGGCACCTGGCCCACAACGCCCGGCGCCATACCGTCCTGCTCGACGCCGACCTGCAGATGGGCAGCGCTGCGCTGCTGCTCGGCGTTGCCTCCAGCTCCGGCCTCCGCGTGGCGCTGGAGCAGCCGTCGCGGGTGGACGAGCTGTTTGTTGAGCGTGCGGCCCAGCCGGTGGAGGATCGCCTGCACGTCCTGGCGGCGACCGAAGATCTGGGCAAGCCCATCGCAGTCGCCCCCGGCGCTATCACCGTGGTACTGGCATCACTGGCCCGGCGCTACAACGCCATCATCGGCGACGTGCCGTTCCGGCCTATGACCGTCAACCTCGACATGCTCGACCAGGCGCATCAGCGCGTCATCGTCATGCAGCCGACGCTGGGCTCGGTGCGTGAGGCGCTGCGTCTGCTCGCCTTGCCGGCGGGCGTCGGCCAGGCGCGCCGGCCCATCCTGGTGCTGAACCGCGCCGGCCGGCCCGGCGGCCTGACCAAAAAGCAGATCGAGCACGCGCTAGGCGTGAAGCCCGACATCGTGGTGCCCGACCTGCCCAAGCCGATCGAGGCCGCCGCCAGCCTCGGCAAACCGGCCGCCGCAAAGGTGACGGCCTTGGGCCACGCCATCGCACAGCTCGCGCATGAGATCGCCGGCGCCGGCGAACGGCCCGCGCCCCGCCGCTGGCGGCTGTTCGGACGCGGCAAATGAACGCGTTCGGACGCCGCCGCCCCGTCGTAGAGCCAATCGGCCTGGTAACGCCCGTTGAGGCTCCAGAGTCCCCGGCGCCGCTACGCGTGGTGACCACGGGACCTCTGATCGAGCTGCGCACCCTGTGCCTCTCCCGCATCGACCCGACGGCGGCGGCGGTCATGTCGCCGGAGCGCCTGGCCAAGGAGGTCGAGCGGCTGCTGAGCGAGATCGCCACCGAGTCCCGCGTGCAGCTCAACGCCCGGGAGCAGCGCGAGCTGGCCGAGGAGCTGGTGCACGACATGGTGGGCCTCGGCCCGCTGGAGCCGATCCTTGAAGACGACAGCATCACCGACATCATGGTCAACGGCCCCGACAAGGTGTTCATCGAGCGCAAGGGCAAGCTGGTGCTGTCCGACGTGCGGTTCCGCGACGCAACGCACGTGTCGAACATCTGCCAGCGCATCGCCGCCAGCGTCGGCCGCCGGGTGGATGAGAGCAGCCCGATCGTGGACGCGCGGCTGAAGGACGGCAGCCGGGTCAACATCGTGCTGCAGCCGTTGGCGCTGGACGGGCCCTATCTCTCGATCCGCAAGTTCGCCAAGCGCAAGATCGACTTCGCCCAGCTCGTCACAACCGGCTCATTGACCGAGCCGCTGGCCAAGCTGCTGCAGCTCGCCAGCAGCGCGCGGCTCAACATCGTGATTTCAGGCGGCACCGGGTCAGGCAAGACGACGATGCTGAACGCGCTCAGCCGGATGATCGACGCCGGCGAACGCGTTGTAACTGTGGAGGACGCGGCGGAGCTGCAGCTGCAGCAGCCCCACGTGGTACGGCTCGAAACCCGGCCGGCGAGCCTCGAAGGGCGCGGCGAGATCACCCAGCGCGACCTGGTCCGTAACGCGCTCCGCATGCGGCCCGACCGCATCATCATCGGCGAGGTCCGCGGTCCCGAGGCGTTCGACATGCTGCAGGCGATGAACACCGGCCATGACGGCAGCATGGGCACGGTGCACGCCAACACGACGCGCGACGCGCTGACCCGGATCGAGAACATGGTGCAGATGGGCAACATGGGCCTGCCGGTGCGCTCGATCCGCACGCAGATTGTGGGCGCGGTGAACCTGATTTTACAGGTTGAGCGCCATCGGGATGGCGGGCGGCGGCTTACGCAGATTACTGAGGTATGCGGCATGGAGGGCGAGGTTGTGACGCTGAACGACGTGGCGCAGTACGAGATGACCGGGGAGGGGCCGGACGGCAGGCTGCGCGGACACTACCGCATCAGCCGGGCCCGGCCGCCGTTCTATGAGCGGCTGGTTTATTTCGGGCTGGACCGCGAATGGATGGCCACGCTGGAGTCGGCGGGATGACGGCCATGACGGAGAATGCCGCGATCTGGCTGACGTTCGGCCTCGCGCTGCTGATGGCACTGGGCGCGTCTGCGGTGTCCTTGCTGCAGGTGCGACGGCAGCACGAGGCCGTGCAGGCCCGGCTGCTGGGGGTGATGACGCTGCACGGGCCGACCCGCGCCGGCGTCAAGCGGATGCGCGGCGGCAAGCGGGAGCGTTCCGAATACATCGCGACGTTCCTGCGGCTGACCGGCTACTCGCCGGACCGCAAGGCGCAATATCCGCTGCCGTGGTGGGCGGTCCTGCTGGCGGCGGCGGTCGCGGCGCGTGGCTTAGCGTTCCTGACCCAGGTGCTGGTCGGCCCGATGTCGCTGCTGCTGCTGCCGGTCGAGCTTTGGTTTTTCGCGCGGGCCTACTGGCGGTTCTACGACAATCGGCGCCGGAAGCGGCTGTATGAGCAGCTGCCGGACGCGCTGGGCAGCATCGTGCGCACGGTCCGGGTGGGCATTCCGGTGGTGCAGGCGCTGCGCACCGTGGCGCTTAACGCGCCGGAGCCCACGGCGGAGGAGTTTCGGCGTCTCTCGAACCAGGTCCGCATCGGCGCGGCGCTGGAGCGCGCATTGATTGACACCGCGGCACGTAGCGGCGTGGCTGAGTACCGTTTCTTCGCCACCGCCATCGCACTTCAGGCGCAGACAGGCGGCGGGCTGACGGAGACGCTGGAGATCCTCGCCGACGTCATCCGCAAGCGCATCGCATTGCGTAAGCGGGGCTTCGCCCTGGCTGCTGAGGCACGCACCAGCGCCGGATTGCTGGCCGCTCTGCCGTTCATCACGGCCGGGGCTCTGGCGGTTGCCAACCCCGAATACATCGTCCTGCTGATTACCGACCACACGGGACAGAAAGTCTTAGGCGCCGCCTTCGCGATGCTGGGCATGGGAATGGCGGTAATGAAGTTCATGATCAACAAGAGTCTCGGATGAACCAGTTCCTGCTGATTTCACTGCTGGCCGGTGGCTGCACCCTGCTGACGGCTGGGTCGCTCCTGATGCTGCCAAGCGTGCGGCAGGACGAGCGTCTGCGCGCCCGTCTGCGGGACATCCGCTCCGATGGCGTCGTGCAGGCGGTGAACACTGAGCCGTCGATCCCTCTGCTGTTGCGCTTCGTCGGCTTCGTCGGCGGCTGGCTGGCACGCAGCCGCTTCGTCCAGGGCAGCATGGCCTCGGGCATGCGGCTCACCCTGTTCCAGGCCGGATTTCGCAGCGAGCGTGCCTTCACCCTATTCCTGGGCAGCAAGGCGTTGCTGCTGCTGGTATTGCCGCTATTGACATTCCTGCTAATGCCAGCTGAAAGCTCGATCATCAAGCGCAATGGCGCGATGCTGGCCGCGGCCATAATCGGCATGATAGCGCCCGAATTTTTCATCAAGCGCCGTCGCAAGCAATATCTCAGGGCCGTTGAGAACGGACTGTCGGACGCTTTGGACCTGATGGTGATCTGCGTCGAGTCGGGCCTTGGCCTCGAGCCCGCTATTGAGCGTGTCGGCCAGGAGATTACGACCGCGCATCCGCAGGTCGCAGCAGAGTTCGAGCTGACAACCAACGAGCTGCGCATCATCGCCGACCGGCGCACGGCGCTGCTGAACCTCGGCCAGCGTACCGGGCTCGAGCCGCTCAAGCGACTCAGCTCCACGTTGGTGCAGACGTTGCAGTATGGGACGCCATTGGGCACCGCGCTGCGCGTACTGTCGGCCGAGCTGCGGGCTGAGACAATGACCCGGTTCGAGGCAAAAGCGGCACGTCTGCCGGTCATGCTGACGGTGCCGATGATCCTGTTCATCCTGCCCTGCATATTCTTGGTCGTCGGCGGCCCGGCTTTTGTTCAGGTGCTTGCGATGATGTACCGATGACGTATCGAAATGTGACGAGGTCTCCGGTGCGCCAACTTCCCATGCTTCTTCCGATTATCCTGCTGGCCGCTTGTAGCGGGCCGCGGCAGCCCACTGCGCTGAACGATCGCCCGACGCTTCGGGTCGCGCAGGCGGCCATGAGCAGCGGATCGCCTGAGATCGCGGTGAACGTGGCGCGCAGCATCCTGACGCGCGAGCCCTACAACATCCCGGCGCAACTCATGCTCGGGGACGCTCTCTACGCCCTAAAACTCTACCCAGAGGCAGCGGCGGCCTACAACATCGTGCTCAAGCTCCGGCCCGAGGACGCGGCGGCGCATTTGGGCCTGGGGCGCATCCGGTTGGCCGAGCAGGATCCAAAGGCGGCCGAGGCACAGTTCCGCCGCTCGGCGCAGCAGGAAATGCGGCCGGAGGCGCTCAGCAATCTCGGCGTAGCACTCGACCTGCAGCATCGTCCCGCCGAGGCCCAGGCCGAGTACCGCCGGGCGCTGCAGCTAGACCCGGCCTCAGCGGCAACGCGGCTGAACCTAGCGCTCTCGCTGCTTGCCTCACGGGACCTGGCTGGCGCAGCGGCGGAGGATGGCACGGCGAACAGCCTGCTCGCCCCGGAGATCGTTGCGGCGCAGCGCGCGATCGATAGCCAGTCCCGGGCAATGACGGTTAGCCCGGCGACGCGCACTGGAATGCCAAATGTGTCGGAATAAACTGCAACGGAGCGGGCCGGGCATCGGCGGCCTGACGGCGGACCGGCGCGCCGCCATGGCCTTGGAGTTTGCCCTGGTCTCGATGGCGTTCGTCATGCTGGTCGTCGGCATGCTGCAGGTCGGTTTCTGCCTTTACGCTAAGGTGGTGCTCGACCAGTCCGCGGCTGCCATGTCGCGGCAACTGCAGACCGGCACGGCCAAGGCCAACGCCGCTGCAGGTATAACCACCTTCGCATCGGTCACAGTCTGCGGCGCGCTGCAGGGCCTGCTCGATTGCGGGCTGGTGGCGGTGACCCTGTATCCCGTGCCCGACTATCAGACCGGCGGCGGCAGTGTCCCATTCGACCCAGGCGTCTCCAAAAGCCTGATGCTGCTGACCGTTACCTACACCTCACCATTGCCTACCTGGCCATTGCAGGTTGGTAGCGGCGCGACGCCGCTGCGTTTCACCGCCTCCGTCCCAGTTTCTGCTCAACCCGGGTAGGGAGTGGCCTGCCCGCGTAGGGTTTGCTGGATAGCCTGGTAGGCGCCCATGCCACGGCGTGCGGCGGTGCCGATGACGGAGCGCACGCCGGCGAACAGGTCAGCGCCCCACTTGGAGC
>JANXVC010000455.1 GCA_025351925.1 Rhodospirillales bacterium
AGCGCGTGGCGCTCAACGCCGTCCGCATCGTCACGGGCAAGAACTCCATGCGCCACACCATGCGCGATGCAGTGCTGGACGTGCGCGTTCTCGCCGACATCCTCGACCACATGCCCGTCGCTTGATGCGAAATCCCTGTCGAGCGCACCACCAGCGGCGCCGCCAACTCCGTCTTGCCGGTGGACGAGTTCGGGGCGCAGGCCGCCGACCAGCTCTTGACCGTCATCGACAAGAACGCCCGCACCGGCGGGTTCTACGGCGTCTACCTGCAGGACGAGTGGCGCATCCTGCCGAGCGTCACCCTCAACTACGGTGCGCGCGCCGATGTCGTGGACGAATACACGCACGAGGCGCAGCTCAGCCCCCGGGTCAACGTGGTCTGGAAGCCGTTCGAGGGCACGACGCTGCACGGAGGCTATGCCCGCTACTTCAATCCGCCTCCCTTCGAGTTGGTCGGCAACGCAACCATCAACCGCGTCCTGGGCAGCACGGCACAGCCAGCCGTGCTGCGGAACGACCCGGTGAAGGCCGAGCGGTCGCACTACTTCGACGCTGGCATCCAGCAGGTCGTCATCCCCGGGCTGACGCTCGGCGTGGACGGCTTCTACAAGCGCGCCACCAACCTGATCGACGAGGGGCAGTTCGGCTCGCCCATCCTGCTCACCGCGTTCAACTATGGCCGCGGCGACGTGACGGGGGTGGAGTTCTCCGGCACCTACGACAACGGGCCGCTGGCGCTGTTCGGCAACCTCACGATCTCCCGCGCCATCGGCACGCGGATCGTCAGCAGCCAGTTCAACTTCAGCCAGGCCGACCTGGACTACATCGGCCAGCACTACATCCATCAGGACCACGACCAGCGCTTCACCGGGTCGGCCGGCGCCGCCTACACCGTGGCCCGGGCCAGCGCCTTCCCGCTGCGGCTGTCGACGGACCTTCTGGTCGGCAGCGGGCTGCGGGCGAGCGCGTCGGACATCCCGAATGGCCGGGCACTCAGCGGCTACTACACCGTCAATCTCTCGGCCGTGCAGAAGATCAATCCGAGCGCGCTCGGCGGCTATGGCCGCGGGACGGAACTGCGGCTGGACGTGATCAACCTGCTGGACCGCAAGTATCAGCTGCGCGACGGCAGCGGGCTCGGCGTCGGCAACCCGCAATACGGGCTGCGCCGGGCGATCCTGGCCGGGCTGTCGCAGCGGTTCTGAGTGCGTGTGTGCCCAGCCCTGGCAGCCGGCCAGCCTGCAGCAGCAGTTCCAGCACCGCACGCCTGCCCCGGGTCAGCCGGCCGCCGCGCTGCTGGCAGGACGCTTCCGCCTCGGCGAGCACGTGCGCGCGTTCATGGTTCCCGGTCATGCCGCATTCTATGTCGGATCGGTGCCACGGGATACCGTGGCACTGCTTCCTCGTCCCGCTTCCGTTGCCAGAGACGGTGCCCACTCAGCCTATCGTCGTTGATCTCCGGCATGCGTCCATGAGGTTGGGCACTGACGACCGGCAGATACAGGCGTCGGGCCAATCGGTTTGAGCGAGCGTGTTGCAAGGTCAGCCGGAGGCGTCGAGGACCGTTGGACGCTGCGCGCTGCCGACCGCGCGCTGCTCGGCAACAAGACCGGCGCAACGCGCTTGGGTTTTGCCGTGCTGCTCAAGCTATTCCAAACTGAGGGCCGGTTCCCGCGCCGCCCGGCGGACGTGCCCGCCGCCGCGGTCGAAGCCATCGCGGGCCAGGTCGGCGTGGCTGCGGCAGCGTGGCAGGGCTACGACTGGCACGGCAGGGCCATCGAATATCACCGTGCCCAGATCCGTGCGGCGCTTGGCTTTCGTGAAGCCACGCTGGACGACGCTGAGGCGCTCGGCCGCTGGCTGGACGGACAGGCGCTCGCCCTGGAACGCCGGCCAGACCGGCTGCTGGCCGCCGCGCGTGAACGCTTCCGGTCGCAGCACCTGGAGCCGCCCTCGCCCGAACGCCTGGAGCGGCTGGTGCGCTCCGTCCTGCGCCGGCACGAGGACGCATTCTGCGCCGCCCTGCTCGCACGCCTACCATCCGAAACGATTGCCGGGCTGGACGCCTTGCTGCGCCCGCCTGATCCTGGCGAGGCGCGCGGCAACGACGACGAACCCGACCCGGCGCCACCCCTGCTCGCACTGCGCTCCGGCACTGGCCAAGCCAGCCTGCAGAGCGTGGGCGAGGAGGCCGCCAAGCTGACCCGCATCCGCTCCGTCAACCTGCCCGCCGGCTTGTTCGACGGCGTGCCGTCCCGGATGCTGCTCGCCTACCGCCGCCGGGTCGGGGCCGAGGAGCTGCATGAACTCCGACGGCATCCTGACCCGATCCGGCTGACGCTGCTTGCCGCCTTCTGCCACGTGCGCGGGCGCGAGATCGCCGACACGCTGACCGAGCTGTTGATCACCACCGTGCACCGCATTGGCGCCAAGGCGGAGAAGCGCGTGGAGGGCGAGCTGATCACCGACCTCAAGCGCGTGGCCGGCAAGCCCGCGCTGCTGTTCAAGCTCGCCGCCGCCAGCCTATCCAAGCCGGACGGCGCCGTGCGCGACGTGGTGTTCCCCGCCGTCGGCGAGCAGACCTTGCGCGACCTGGTGGCCGAGGGCGAGAACGCCGGGCCGATCTACCGGCGCCACCTGCAGACCGTGATCCACAACTCCTACCGCTCGCACTACCGGCGCATGCTGCCGCTCGTGCTGGACGCGCTCAGCTTCCAATCCAACAACCAGGCGCACCGGCCCGTGCTCGACGCCCTCGCCTTCATCGCCCGCCACGCCGCGCGCAAGATGCGCTGCTATCCGCCCGAGGAGGCCGTGCCGCTGGACGGCGTGGTGCCGGCGGCCTGGCGCAATGCGGTGCTGGAAGAGGACGTTCGGGGCCGCACCAGGGTCAACCGCACCGCCTACGAGATCTGCGCCCTGCAGGCGCTGCGCGAGCAGCTCCGCTGCAAGGAGGTCTGGGTCGAGGGCGCGGACCGCTACCGCGACCCGGACCAGGACCTGCCGGCCGACTTCGATATGCGGCGGGGGGAATACTACGCCGCCCTCAAGGTGCCGCAGGATGCGAAGGCCTTCATCGGGCGCGTGCAGGCGGAAATGACTGGCGCCCTCACAGCCCTGGATGCTGGCCTGGCCGCCAACCGGTATGTCCGCATCCTCAAGCGTGGTGGCGGCCGGATCGCGGTGACCCGGCTGGAGCGCCAGCCCGAGCCGGTGGGCCTCATTGCGCTCAAAGCCGAGATCGCCCGGCGCTGGTCGATGACGGGGCTGCTCGACATGCTGAAGGAGGCCGACCTGCGCATCGGCTTCACCGACCTGCTGCGCACCGTGACGGATCACGAAAACCTGCCGCGCTCCGTCCTGCAGCAACGCCTGCTGCTGTGCCTGAACGGCATGGGCACCAATACGGGCCTCAAGCGCATAGCTTCAGGCCAGCAGGACGTCACCTACAAGGACCTGCTCTACGTCCGGCGCCGGTTCATCAACCGCGACGGCCTACGCGAGGCCATCGCCGCAGTGGTGAACGCCACACTGCGTGCCCGCCATCCCGGCATCTGGGGCGAGGGCACGACGGCGTGCGCCGCCGACAGCAAGCAGTTCGGCGCCTGGGACCAGAACCTGATGACCGAGTGGCACTCCCGGTATGGCGGGCGCGGCGTCATGATCTACTGGCACGTCGAGCGGCGCAGCACCTGAATCTACTCGCAGCTCAAGACCTGCTCGTCCTCCGAAACCGCGGCGATGATCGAGGGCGTGCTGCGCCACTGCACCGACATGGAGGTGGATCGGACCTATGTCGATTCTTACGGACAGTCGAAAGTGGCATTCGCCTTTTGCCACGTCCTCGGCTTCCAGTTGCTGCCACGGCTGAAGGGCATCCATCGCCAGCGGCTCTATCGCCCGACCACGGGGGCGCTGGACGCCTACCCGGCGTTGCAGGCGGTGCTCACGCGGCCGATCGACTGGGCGCTGATCGAGTAGCAATACGACCAGATTATCCGCTACGCCACGGCCCTTCGGCTTGGCACGGCGGCTGCGGCCGACATCCTGCGCCGCTTCACCCGCGCCAACCTGCAGCACCCGACCTACAAGGCTCTGGTGGAGCTTGGGAAAGCTCTCCGGACGACGTTCGTCGGTCGTTACCTGAACAGCCTAGAGCTCCGCCGTGAGATCTACGAGGGGCTGAACGTGGTCGAGAACTGGAACTCGGCCAACGACTTCATCCTCTACGGCCGCGGCGGCGAGATTGCCACCAATCGCGTGGAAGACCAGGAAGCCACGATGCTGTCGCTCCACCTGCTGCAAAATTGCATGATCTATGTGACCACGCTGATGATCCAGCGCGTGCTGAGCGAGCCGATCTGGGCCGAGCGGATGGGGCCGAACGAACGGCGCGGGATGACGCCGCTGGCCTGGGGGCACGTCAACCCATACGGCACGTTCCGCCTCGACATGACAGCACGCCTGCCCCTCGATCTGCCCATGCTCGGCGCCGACTCAGGCCAACTCCTGTTCCAGGGTGTCTGATCGCAGATGCCCATTCTTACTTTGCGGCTGGTAGCAGTGATGTTGGGTGAGGCCCAAGTATGGCGGGATGGAGGTGTCGGACGCCAAGCGGCTGCGCGGGCTTGAGGAAGAGAACGCCAGGCTAAAGAAGCTGTTGGCGGAGTCGATGCTGGATGTGTCCACGCTGCGGGAGATGCTGGCAAAAAACTGGTGACCCCTGGCTTGCAGCGATCTGCCGTGACCTGGGCGATCACGGAGAAGGGCTACTCGCAGCGACAAGCTTGCAAGCTCGTCGGCATCGAGCCGAAAACCTGCCGTTATACGTCTCGACGTCCGGACGACGGTGCCGTCCGGACACGGCTGCGCACTCTGGCATCCAAGCGTCGCCGGTTCGGCTATCGGCGCCTGCACATCCTGCTGGCGCGTGACGGCGTGAGGCTGAACCACATGGCCTAATCGCCTCCGAGCCGGATGAGGCAGACTTGCATCGGCTCAGCACAGGAGGACGCGATGCCGTTGTATGTTGGCTTAGACGTATCCTAGAAGGACACCGAGATCTGCGTCATTGACGGCGATGGCCGCCGGATTTGGCGTGGCAAATGCCCCTCTCGGCTCGAAAGCATTGCCGAGGTTCTGCGCCAACACGCTCCGGGTGCGGCCAAGGTCGGCATGGAGACCGGACCCTTGTCGATCTGGCTCTGGCACGGCTTGCGTGCCCTGGACGTCCCCGTGGACTGCATCCATGCCAGGCACATTGCCGCTGCCCTGTCTTTGCAGGTCAACAAGACCGATGCCAACGACGCCCGCGGCATCGCCCAGGTGGTCCGTTCCGGCTGGTATCGCGCAGTCGGGGTGAAAAGCTTGCAAAGCTGCCGTGTCCGCGCTCTGTTATCGGCCCGCGGCCAATTGGTGGCGATGCGCACCAGCCTGTCCAACCAAATCCGCGGCTTGCTGAAGACCTTCGGCGTGGTGCTCGGACCCGGGAAGGGCGGCTCGTTCGAGGCAGCCGTTGCCAACGAGTGCCCGAACGACCCGCTGATCCAGGACGCCGTCGGTGCCCTGATGGCGGCTTGGCGGGTTGCGGGCGAACGGAAGAAGGCTCTCGAACTCCAGCTGGTCCGCCTCGCCCGCAGCAGCGACGTATGCCGCCGCATGGCAACGGTGCCGGGGATCGGCGCCATCACCTCCCTGACGTTTGTCACGACCATTGATGACCCGGGACGGTTCCAACGCTCGGCCGATGTGGGCGCTTACCTTGGGCTCACCCCGAAGCGATATCAGTCCGGCGAGGTGGACGTGGCCGGGCGCATCTCGAAGGCTGGCGACCGAGCGGCGCGCAGTCTCTTGTTCGAGGCAGCGAATGCGTTGACGACGCGATGCCGCACGGACAGCGCGCTGCGGCGGTGGGGCTTGCAGCTGAGCGCGCGCGTCGGCGCCCGCAAAGCGAAGGTGGCGGTGGCACACCCAACATCCGCCGGAGACGTCCGGCCATGGCGGACGAAACGGCCCGCGGCAAACAGGTAGTTGCGCTGTGTATAGGGTGAGAAGTTGCGAACCGTCATGTCCTCGATCATACGACGACGAAGCGGGCTCATGGGGCATCTCCTGTGATGGTGTGCTCACAACAGCAGCGCCATCCTGCCTCCGAACCCGGTCACACGCCGCTGTGGCGCTCTCCGCAACTGTCACCCAAGCAACCCAGACAATGGAGCAAATACTCCGCCAACAAAGGCGCTGGTCGTCACCATGCAGAGAGATACTGCCGCGTTAGCGGCTTAGTTCAATCTACATTGGCTGGAATGATGGACGCACCTGAGGAGTCTTGCACGCAGCAAACCGGGGTGCTGACGCGGGGGATGACTTTGTTGGGGTGGACGGCCCCACGGCATCTTGTGCCAAGGTTTAGTTGTCAACATCCGAACCTGAAGGACCGTCCTCATGAACCTTAAGCGCATTGGCCTCGATACGTCCAAGGCTGTCTTTACGTTGCATGGCGTGGACCACGACGAGAAGATCGTCCTGCGCCGCAACATTAAACGAGCCGAGTTGGAAGCCTTCTTTGCCAAGTTGCCGCCGACGCTTGTGGCGTTAGAGGCGTGCGGCGGCTCGCACCATTGGGGGCGTCGGCTTGCAGCACTTGGCCACACGGTGCGGCTAATCCCACCGCAATACGTCAAGCCGTTTGTCCGGCGCGGCAAAAACGACCGCAACGATGCCGAGGCTATCTGCGAGGCGGCATCACGGCCTGAGATGCCGATCGTGCCGGTGAAGGCGGCCGAGCAGCAAGCCGATGCGATCGTGCTCTCGGCGCGTGAGCTGCTGGTCCGGCAACGGACGCAACTGGTCAACGCCATACGCGGCCACGCCGCCGAGTTCGGCATCGTGGCGGCCAGGAGCATCAGCCATGTACCAGCATTGCTTGAAGTCGTCGCGGCCGAGATCGCTGTGCCGAACTCCGGTATTATGTAGCACTTACACCTAAAGCCCAATTCCGCTAACCTGTTGATTCGAATAGAATGATTGCTCTCCACACACAAGGGCAATCCGATGACCGACTACGTTCTCGCCGGCCTGACAAAGCGCCGCGCCGAGCTGTCCGGCGAGGCTGAAACCCTCCGCTCCCGACTGGTGCAGATCGCAACCGACGTGGGCCACCTCGACGCGGTGATCCGCCAATTCGATCCCGATTATGACCTAGGCAGCATCCAGCCCAAGCGTGCGCGTCCTGATGACGCAGCCGGGCGCGGCGAGATCAGCCGGTTCATCCTGCAAGTGCTGCGGGAGGCAACCGAGCCGGTCGCGACGCATGACGTGGTGCGTCGGCTGATGGTGGAGCGCGGGCAGGACGTAGAGGACCGCCGGCTTGTGAGACTGACTATGAAGCGCGTCGGGATGGCGTTCAGTCGGCAGAAGGCGCTCGGGACGGTGCGGGCGATCCAAGGGCCGGGGCCGGTGACGTTGTGGGAGGTGGCGCGGTAAGGATGAGATTGGAAATGGGGTTGTTTGCGCTTTGAAAACTGGCAAGGTAATTCTGGAAAATGCCGGACTTTCCAGAGAAGCCTGATAGGGATCGCCCGACCGTACCTTCTGGGCTTGTCGTGCTCAGTGTTTCAGATCAAGTGGGACGCACGATCCGTTATGATATAAAATGGGCAGGAATTGCTTTCTGTGGGTACGAATTTGCACAATCTCTTTCCCACTTTGCCGGCCAGGAGACCGACATCAAACTTGCGTTGTCGGCATGGATTGAAACCAAAGTGGGAGTTACAGTTAGCATGTCAGTGGGTCTAGCAGCGTTAGGCATCGGATATGGAAACTGGCAAAATCGCCTTCGGAAGCGCGCGATAGAACGTATGGGAAAGCGGATTTCAGAACTTGAGCGTCTTCATGATCCGTCGCGAACCTCAAGCGGCTTGTTGCCGGATGGGACGGTGCCACGTCTCACTCGGGATGATTAAGAAGGGCAAGAGGCCTTGACCGTCAACAACCTTGTTTTCTGGGGTGTTCTGGGCGTTTCCATAGCCTTCTTGTATGGGCCTTGGCAGGTATTCTGGGCCAACTGGTTCAGACAAGAGGCGTTTGCCGCACGGGATAAGGTCTTTGACTTGGCTTTGGAAGGGCAAGTCAAATTTAATGATGCAGGGTATCTTCGAAGCAGGGCGATGGCTAACGTATTGATTAGAACGGCAGATGACCTTACATGGTCGCACTTGCTGTTCTTGATATTAACAAGTAAAAAGAAACCTCAGAGCCGATCTGAGGAAATCGCGTTTTCCGGTCCATACAAAGTGATTATGTTAGGTATGATTAAGGCACTATTTATCTCTATGATTATGCGAGCGCCTGTACTCTGGCCTTTTACAATTGTTATTCTAATTGTCAGTTTGTGGAACGTGGGCGCGAAGGGACTTGAGAACGTCTCAGATTTATTTGGCCTAGTTCGTATTAGTCAGAGTGCAACAAGAACTCTAACAGGTATTTGGGCGTAGTTGCTCTAACGCTGCCAATACCCCGCCCATACTCGCGACACCGGATGCGCCAGCGCCGCCGCCGTAGCGGCATGATGCTGCGCCCCGTTCGGCATACGGCGGCTATCCTCGCGCCACGCCATCTCGACGGCATAGGCCAGCAGGTACTTGCCGCTGATGTGATGGTGCTGGCCCAGCTCGGCGCGACGCAGGCGGGAGAAATAGCTCTCGGCTTGGTTTGTGCAGGCCCCATCCTTGGAGAAGGCAACCGAGTGGTTGATGCGCATCACGTCGTAATATGCGTGCAGCCGGTCCCAGCCGCCCGCCTCGTCGGCGTGGACAATGCTGCCCATGGCGACGCGCTCCCGGATCAGGGCAACGGCGTCCGCTTCTTTGGCGACCACGAAGGGCAGCGTCTTGTCGTTGCGCTCACGGGCGACGACGACGGACTGCCGCTTGCCGGTCTGTTCTGAGGCAAGGCGGCGGTCCTTGCGGTCGGCCTTCTCGTTCTCCTGCTTGATGTGGCCGCCGAAGTAAGCCCCGTCCACTTCTACGACGCCGGAAAGCTGCGCCTCGCTCTGTTCCTTGCCGATGGCCTCGCGCAGCTTGTGGGCCAGGACGAACGCCGTCTTATACTGGACATCCAGATCGCGCCCGAGCTGGAGCGCGGAGATGCCCTTGACCGCGTTCACAAAGATGGCGGTTGCGGCAAGGTAGTCGCGGATGGCGAGCTTTCGGTTGGCGAAGATGGTCCCGCTCGTGACGCTGAACTGGTGTTCGCACGCCTTGCACTTCCAGATGCGACGGGCCGTGTAGGTGTAAACCGCCGTGCAGTTGCAGCGCGGACAGAACGCCGCGCCGCCGTTGTCGGCAAAGCGGATTGCCGTGAAGGTGTCGTGCGCCTCGTCGTCGCTCATGCGGAAGATGGCCTTGAGGCTCAGCGTGCGGGCGGTGGCGGTAAGAAGGAAATGCTGGGCCATCTGTCATATCCACTAGTAACCAAGCGAATATGATCGATTAGCCCACCATTGTCAACAGGAAGCTTTCGTATATGATGGGTGCCAGTCACTTTCGACAGGAGGCAACCATGGGCATTGCGGCAAGCGAGAAGGAGCTGGCAGGCAAGGCATCGCGCTTCCTGAAAGCCGAGATGAAGCGAGCCGGTGTGACCTACTTGGAACTGGCGAAGCGGCTGAAAGAACATGGCTTGGAAGAGACCGAGGCGTCGATCAGCAGCAAGCTCGCGCGTGGGACGTTCGCTGCCACGTTCATGTTGGCAGTCCTGGCGGCACTGGAGTTGGACGGTGTCCACATAGGAGACTTGTAGTCGTGTCCACCCACAAAACGTCGCGCACCGAAAGAGCGCTGGGTCTGGGTGTTCTATTTGTGTTACTGGTCATTGTTCTTCTGGCGTTTTTCGCTGTTAAGTCTGTCAACTACCCAACAAATTCCTATGGTTCCGAAGAAGCCGAGCAATCCCAAGGCGACCAGCAACCAAACGAATCCTTCTGGCGTCCGTCTACCTACGGGCCGGTGACGTTCTTCACGGCGGTGCTTGCCTTTATCGGGCTCTGTCAGGCCGGCTTGTTCTGGTGGCAGCTCTTCCTTATACGCAAAGGCTTGGTCGATACAGGCGACGTTTCTGCTCAACCCGGGTAGGGAGTGGCCTGCCCGCGTAGGGTTTGCTGGATAGCCTGGTAGGCGCCCATGCCACGGCGTGCGGCGGTGCCGATGACGGAGCGCACGCCGGCGAACAGGTCAGCGCCCCACTTGGAGC
>JANXVC010000458.1 GCA_025351925.1 Rhodospirillales bacterium
GTTCCACCCTCGCGCTCCCGGTCCTGCACCATCCGCACCGCGCGCTCGCGCAACTCGGGCGAAAACTGCTTTGCTGTCTTCTGTGTCATGGCTCCGTCCTCTCACAGGTTGGAGCCTCCGGGAAACCCGGGGCGGTTCAACTACAGATGGCGCGCGGCATCGACTGGGTCGTCTACGCCAAGCCGCCCTTCGGCGGGCCGGAGCAGGTGCTCGACTATCTCGGCCGCTACACCCACCGCG
Source organism: Rhodospirillales bacterium (assembly GCA_025351925.1). Lineage (GTDB taxonomy): Bacteria > Pseudomonadota > Alphaproteobacteria > Acetobacterales > Acetobacteraceae > CAHJXG01. The sequence goes on from JANXVC010000458.1 coordinate 241, forward strand.
TCGCCATCTCCAACTCCCGCCTGACCGAGATCGGGGACAGCACCGTCTCCTTCGGCTGGAAAGACTACCGGCACCACGATCGCCGCAAGGTCATGACCCTCGACGCGCACGAGTTCATCCGACGCTTCCTGCTGCACGTCCTGCCCGACGGCTTCCAACGCATCCGCCACTATGGGCTGCTCGGCAACCGTGGCCGCCAGGCCAAGCTGGCGCGCTGCCGCCAACTCCTCGACGCCCCGCCGCCCACACCGCCAGTGCTCGCCCTGCTGGCCGACCCGCACGACCGCTACCAAGCCCTGACCGGGCGCTCGCTCCATGTCTGCCCAGTCTGCTCAGTAGGAACCATGCGGCGCATCGAGATCCTGCCCGCCACGGTCGGCCGTAGCACCCATCCCGCCTGGGCCGACACGTCATGACGTGGCACCTCAGATGCCGACCGTCATTGTCCGACGCACGCCGGCACAGCCCCGGCTTGCCCGGCGTGCCCAAGCGGCTGCAGTCGAAACAACTCAGACGCCGATATGGGCAACCAGGACTGATGCCATGCCCGGCCCTATCGCCATCAGCATCCCACAGTCCTCGCCATTGCCTGCCGCAGCCACGCCAGAAACGCCGTACCAGCCCATCTGCGACCGACTTGGGGCAGCGGCGCTGAAGCAAACCCCATAGTCCGGCGCCGGTGGCCCGCGGCTTAGTTCAACGCGCTTCTTTACGCCATCCCAGCAAGGCCTGCGCCTCGCAGGGCAGCCGCCGCGCCAGGGATGGCGTAAAGAACGTTATCCATTGCACGCCACGGCGGCGGCGCACACTCAATCCGCTGCCATGGCCCTCGCCGCCAGAAGCGCCGCCGCGTGCCGGGCCAGCTCGTCACCCAGCACCGGCTTGCGCAGCAGCATCGTGGCGTCATCCTGCTCGATGCCGGCCCCAATCCGCCCGTCGGTGTCGGCGTAGCCCGTCAGCAGCAGGGCCGGCAGGCCTGGACGGCGCCGCCGCGCCTCGCCGATCAGCACCCGCCCATTCATCCCCGGCATCGACAGGTCGGTCACCAGCAGATCCACATCGACGCCCTCATCCAGCCGGGCCAGGGCAGCCAAACCGTCCGATGCCTGGGTGACCCGGTGGCCCAGGCTCTCCATCTGCCCGGCCAGCACCTCGCGCACCATTGCGTTGTCGTCCACCACCATAACCCACGCGCCCGGCACGGCATGGCTCGGCGGGGCCGGTGCGGCTTGTCCCGCGCTGCTCGCACCGGCGTCCCAGGCCTGGGGGAACCACAGGGTCACCACCGTCCCCTGCCCGGCAACGCTTCGCAGGGCAAAGCCGCCGCCCGACTGCTGCGCGAAGCCGCGCGCCATGGCCAGACCCAACCCGGTGCCCTGGCCCAGCGGCTTGGTTGTAAAGAACGGCTCGCTCGCCCGCGCGAGGACCACGGCGTCCATGCCGATCCCGGTATCTGCCAGCTCCAGGCGCAGATACGCGCCCGGCGCCAGGCCAGCGGGATGGCTGGCGGCGTCATCCACCACCTCGACGCTGGCCGAAACCGTCAATCGGCCGCCATCCGGCATCGCATCGCGCGCGTTCACCGCCAGGTTGACCAGCACCGTCTCCAGCTGGGCCCGGTCGGCAAGCAGCGGCGGCACATCTGGGGCCGCCTCAACCGTTATGGCTACGTTCGCGCCCAGTGTCGGCGCCAGCATCTCCCGCAGGTTCTCCAGCAGCGGCACCAACGGCACCGGTACGGTCTGCAGCTCCCCCTTGCGCGCAAACGTCAGCAACCGGGCGGTGATGGCGGACCCGCGCACCGCCGCGTCGCCGGCCATGCGGGCGAGCTGCTGCACCGTCTCCGCGTCGCCGGCCCGCCGCCGGATCAGGCTCAAGCCGCCCGCAACGGCCTGGAGCACGTTGTTGAAGTCGTGCGCGATACCGCCCGCGAGCTGACCCAGCGCCTCCATGCGCTGCGCCTGGGCCAAGCGCGCCTGCGCCTGCTCGCGTGCGGCCACCTCCTCGCGGACGCGCGCCTCGAGACCCTCGTTCAACCGGCGCAGCTCATCCTCGAGGCGCCTACGGTCGTCGATGTCAGTGGCGGTGCCAAACCACTTGGCGACCGCACCCGACGCGTCGCGCACCGGCAGCGCCCGGCCGAGGAACCAGCGATACTCGCCGGTCACCCAGTCGAGAAAACGGTATTCGAGCTCGTAGGCCTCGCCGAACCGCACCGAGGCATACCAAGCATCCCGGCAGCGCTGCACGTCGTCGGGATGCAGCACCGGCTCCCAGCTCGGGTCGCCCTCCTCACCTCGCGGCCGGCCGGTGAAGGCGTACCAGCGCTCGTTGTAGTAGTCCACGAAGCCGTCGGGGCGTGCGGTCCACACGATCATCGGCATGCAGTCCGCCATCTCGCGGAGGCGCGCCTCGCTCTCGCGGATGGCGGCCTCATTCCGCTGCTGCTCGCTGACATCGACGTTGCTGCCGAACCAGCGCGTGATCGCGCCCTGTTCGTCGCGCACCGGCGCGACGCGCGTCAGGAATGGGCGGAACACCCCGTCCGCGCCCCGCAGCGGAAAGGTCATATCGAACGGCACGCCGCCGGCGATGGCGCCGGTCCAGCGCTCCATCACCGCCGGCAGCACCCGGGGGTCGTGCACGGACTGCCAGCCCCAGCCCTCCATTTCTGCCGGCGTCGTGCCGGTGTAGTCGTACCAGCGCTTGTTGTACCAATAGATCCAGCCGTCCGCATTCGCCATCCAGCACAGGTTCGGCAAGTTCTCGGCCAGCGCCCGGAACTCCTCCTCCGACCGGCGCAACGCCACTTCGGCGGCGCGCTGCTCGGTCACGTCATTGAACGCCGCGACCATGCCGGTGATCGTGCCGTCCGGGTCGCGCTCCGGTGCCGCATCCACCCGAAGCAGTATCCGTTGGCCGATCCTGTTGGAGAACAGGTGCTCGTAGCCGAGCACCATCTCGCCCCGTAGGGCGCGGGCCGCCGGAAGTTGCTCGCTGGGGATCGGCTGGCCGTCAGAGGTGGTGACGGCCCACTCGGCAGCGTCATACGCGACGCCCATCACCGCGCCGGGGGCCATGCACAGAATCGCCTGGGCAGCCGGATTAATATAACGGAACATGCCGTCCGCGTCCGCCTCGATGATGCCGGCGGGCACCAGGTCGAGCACGCGCCGCAGCCGGGACTCGCTGGCCCGCAGCGCCGCCGCACGCGCCTGCCGGTCCACCACGACTGCGAGCGTGGTCGCCAGCGCCTCCAAGAAGGCGACATCAGGCACGACGAACCGGGCACGATCCGAGCTGTCGGCCTCGAGCACGCCGAACGGCTGATGGTCACGTTCGCCGATGATGACGTTGATCGAGCGGCGGATGCCGTGCTCCGTCAAAACGGGCGGCGTCCGGAAGCGCACTTTCTCATATAGATGATCCGAGATGACCGGCTGCCCGGTCTGGAAGGCATAGCCCGGCGCCGTCCCTGAATCGCTGTCGATCCGGACATGGCCCACGACGCCCGGCCGCCAGCCGACCCCGGCCCGGATCAATAAGGCGCCCTCGGCGGGCAGGTGCTCCAGCACCTTGGCAAACGAGGTCTCCAGGCCGCGGGCCGCGATCCGGCACGCCTCGTCGAGCACGGGCTGCAGCTCGTCCTGCCGCAGCGCAAAGCGTCCGAAACCCGCGACCAGCTCCTGCTGCCGAAGGCGCAGGGCCAGTTCCGCAACGGGGGCGTGCGGTGACACGAAGGTCAAGGCTGCATCCTACAAGCACGGGGCTAACGGGGGTGAATGGCGGGCAGACGCCACGGGCCGCTCATGTTGCCCCGTCTGTGCTGTCTCAAACTCATAACATGGTGATTACAAAAAATGTTTCTGCTCAACCCGGGTAGGGAGTGGCCTGCCCGCGTAGGGTTTGCTGGATAGCCTGGTAGGCGCCCATGCCACGGCGTGCGGCGGTGCCGATGACGGAGCGCACGCCGGCGAACAGGTCAGCGCCCCACTTGGAGC
>JANXVC010000463.1 GCA_025351925.1 Rhodospirillales bacterium
CTATGTGCTCATCCAGCCCCGGAACGACGAGATAACAGCACGGGAAGTGCGGGAGAACCCAATTTTCAACGCCGATTGACACTGGCATTCGCCATGTTGGCGATGATCCGCCACCACGCGAACCGGCCAGCTTCTTCGCAAACCGCGCGCCGCTCGACTCATATGCGCCGCAGGCGCCACCGGTCGGGCTATGGCGACGATCCCTGCTTATGCCGAGCTCGGCATAAGCGCAGATCCTCATCCTATCCCGGGTCCGGCCACGTGGCGGCGATACGTGGCCAGGTCTGCCTTGAACCGATTGAGCTCAATCTCAGTGCTTCTCCTATCCGGCTTGCCGCAGTTCGGCGCATAGCACGACGACAAGTCGCTGCACGCCGACAATCTGGCGCAGGTTGCCCTCGATCAAATGCAGCACCTCCGATGGCATGGCATCGACCCTGATCTCGACCAGCATGGCCGCACCGCGGCGTTGCGCACGGACCACATCGGGGATGAGACTGCGTCGGGCGAAGGGCGCGAGCGCACGAGGGATTAGGCCGGGTTCAGCGTCGGCCAACAACTCGAAGCGCACAGGGCGGACCGGAGGATCGTTGGGCAGCGGAAGCATGAAGACACCTTTGAAGCGCAGTCTTGCTATCTATGAAAGCCGGACAGTTCCGAACACGCTGAAAGAAGTTATCGAGGGGCGCTCGGTGTGTCGTGGACCGGAAGACGGGGATCACGGCTACTAAGCGAACTACCCCGACTTTCAGTCGGCAAGAACGATGCCTAGTGTGAAGCATCGTTGCCTGTAAAAATGCCAGCAATACACCCAAGACAACACAAACGACCGTTGGACTGAACGGCTACGCTGTAGGGAAAGCGTGTCACTCTCTAGAGGCGACTGCAGCGAATTGCCAAAGCGGTTTTCAGTGACGCCAAGGCCGATGTCGGCTTTGTCTCATGCCAACGCCGGAGGTCGATTGACGGGGGCCTTCTCCAGCATGGCCTGAATGCGGGCGGCGAGGGCGTCAAGCACAAACGGCTTGCCGATTACCTCCATCCCTGGCGCGAGCTGGCGATCCAGCGCACCGTCCGCATAGCCCGTGATGAACAGCACCGGCAAGCCTGGCCGACGCTCGCGCGCGGCATCGGCCACCTGCCGGCCGTTCAGTCCGCCCGGCAAGCCGACATCGGTCACCAGCACGTCCGCACGCGCACCAAGACGAAGCAGGCGCAGCGCTGCGGCGCCATCCGCGGCCTCCAGCACTGTGTAGCCGAACTCGCGAAGATGCTCGGCGACCAAAGCGCGCACGCCGTCCTGGTCCTCGACCAGCAATACGGTTTCGCCCGCGCTGGCCTCCTGCGGTTCCACCTCCGGCGCCGGCCTCTCTTCATGGCTTGGCACCGGCTCGTGGCGGGGTAGGTAAAGCCGGACCACCGTGCCCTGGGCTGGCGCACTGTCGAGGCGCACGATCCCGTCCGACTGGCGCACGAAGCCGTAAAGCTGCGACAGCCCCAGACCCGTTCCCTGCCCAAGCGGTTTGGTGGTGAAGAACGGCTCGAAGGCGCGCGCCCGGGTGGCTTCGTCCATGCCCGTGCCGGTGTCGGCGACAGAGATCTCCACATAGTCGCCGGGTCCTGCCTCCTCGTGGCCAGCGACCTCCGCCTCCGACAGGCTCACGTCCCGTGTGCCAATGGTGAGCCGCCCGCCGTCCGGCATAGCGTCACGGGCGTTGATGGCGAGATTGAGCAGGACGTTCTCCAATTGGTTCGGGTCGCACAGCACGGTCCAAACGCCATCGCCCAGGCTGAGCTCGACCGCGATGCCCGACCCCGTGGTCCGGCGGATCAGGTCCGCCATCCCCTCGATCAAGTCGTCCGGTTCGACGGCGCGCGGCTGCAGCGTCTGTCGGCGCGCGAACGCCAGCAGCCGGTTGGTCAACGCCGCCGCGCGCTTCACCGTCTGGCGCGCGGCATCGACGAACTCCCCCGCCTCGTCCACACGCCCCTGCCCGATGCGCCGGCGCATGATCTCCAAGCTGCCGCCGATCGCCTGGAGCATGTTGTTGAAGTCGTGCGCAATGCCGCCGGTGAGCTGGCCCACCGCCTCCATCTTTTGGCTTTGGCGCAGTGCTGCCTCGGTCTGCTCGCGTTCCAGCGCCTCGGCGTGTAGGGCGTCGACCGCCTGGCTCAGCGCCGCGGTCCGCTCGGCCACGCGGGCTTCCAGCACGTCGGCGGCGAGCCGTGCCTCGGTGATGTCCAAGGCGCATCCGGTGTAGCCGAGGAAAGCACCCGCGTCGTCGAGGCGTGGCACGCCGTCGCAGCGCATCCACCGTATCTGACCGTCCTTGTCGCACACCCGCACCTCGGTGCGGAACGGGCGGCGGGTGCGGAGCGCGCTCACAAACGCCATGCGGAATGGCCCGAGGTCCTGGGGCAGTACAACCCTCGTCCAGGCCTTGCCCAGCATCTCGGCCGCCTGCCGGCCGAACATGTGGTCAAAGTGCATGTTGGCAAAGGTCACCTGGCCGTCCGCGTCGGTCATCCAGATCAGCGCCGGCGCGCTGTCGGCCATATGGCGGAACCGCGCCTCGCTCGCAGCGAGCCGGGCCTCGCCCGCCTTCTGCTCGGTCACGTCCTGGGCGATGCCGCCGATGCGCCGGATACGCCCGTTTGCGTCCGGGATCGGGAAGCCAGTGTCGCGCATCCAGCGCACGGCGCCGTCGGGCCGGGTGATCCTGTATTCGACGCAGTGGGTCTCGCCCGCAAGCACCCGTGGCAGGCCCTCCCCGGCGCGTGCACGGTCATCCGGGTGAACGGTGGCGGCCCAACGCTCAAGGTCGTGCATGATCCGCTCGCGCGGCTCGCCCCAGACCTGCTCGTAGGACGGGCTGAGATACTCCAGCCGCCCAGCCTCGGCGTCCACGATCCACAGCACGTCCCGCGAGTTCTCGACAAAACTGCGGAACCGCAGCTCGCTCTCGTTCAGGGCCTGCGCCGCCGCATGCCGGGCGGTGACGTCCTGGAAGGCCGCGAGCGCCCCCTCAACCTGGCCGTTCTCGCCGCGCACGGGCACAATGTCGACGAGCAGCACCACGCGCCGGCCATCCAGGGCAGTGACGGCGTGTTCGTAGTCCTTCACCGTCTCGCCCCGCAGCGCCCATGCGACCGGCAGCCGGTTGGGCGGGATGGGCGAGCCGTCATGCGCGGTCACCTGCCACGACGCATCGGTATGATGCCGGCCCGCCAGCTCTCCGGGACCAGCGCCGAGTATCCGCTCGGCCGCGGCGTTGGCGTAGGTGAAGCGGCCGTCAGGGTCCAATTCAGCGACGCCGGCCGGCGTAAGGGCGAGCAGGCGGGCCAGCCGTGCCTCTCCTGCCCGCCGGGCGGCTTCGGCCCGGTCGCGCTCCCTCTCCCGTTTGGCGAGCGTCGCCGCCATGCAATCGAAAACGGCGCCCACCTCGCGCATCCTCTTGGACAAGCGACCGAGCTGAGCCTGGTCACCCCGCCGCCTCCGGTTTGCCGCGGCCGCCAGCCAGCCCAGGGGAGCGAGCGCCACCAGCAGGAGAAGTCGGCCTGGCGGGGTCATGGCGCTATCCCGGTGCCGTTGCTGGCGGGACCGCTCTGCCGATCCAATGCCTCCAGCGCCCGATACAGCGTCGCGCGATGACACTTGAGCACCCCAGCCACCTCGCGCACCGGGCGGCCTTCGTCCACCAGTCTGCGGGCAAACGCGAGCTGCTCCGGTCCCAGCTTCGGCGTTCGCCCAAACCGCACGCCCCGCTGCCGGGCGGCGACCCGGCCCGCGCTGGTCCGCTGGTGTATAAGGGCCCGCTCGAACTCAGCCATGCCGGCGAACACGGTCAGCACCATCCGGCCGGCGGGCGATGTGGTGTCAGCCCAGGGCTCGGCCAGAGAGCGCAAGCCCGCCTTGGCACCTTTGATCTGTTCCGCCACGTCGAGCAGGTCGCGCGTGCTGCGCGCCAAGCGGTCAAGCCGGGTGATTACCACGACATCATCGTCTCGGAGCTGCTCGAGCAGCCAGGCCAGCTCGGGGCGGTCACGTTTGGCACCCGAAGCTTTTTCTTCGTAGAGCCGCCGGCAGCCTGCCGCGCGCAACGCAGCGCGCTGCAGCGCAAGGTTTTGGTCGTCGGTGCTGACGCGAGCGTAACCGAGCAGCATGGGCGGGAGGACCTGTCGCGGATATTGTCGCAGCGATCCTGGCATTCGCGACGGACTGACGCAACAGCTCCGGGCCTTATGCGACGGGGTGACCGAACCTGGTCGCTGAACTTGCAATTGACATGGCAGACCAGCCGCGTGGTCCACATTGCCACAGCCCACCTTAACGAAAATCGAAACGGACTGCAGTAGCTTGACCCGTTACGAACTATAGGCCGACCATAAATCAGGCTGTCCTACTCACGGCCCAACTGCATCAACCGAAAGTGGGTGTGCCATTTGAACAGGGGTCGATTGCTGCTCGGCTACGGCGGGCGGGGCTGGCGGCTCAAGTAGGTCAACCAGCTCCGCAAACGGGTCAGGCACCGGGTTGCGATCAAAGTCGTACCAGCCCGGCATTAGGCTCAAGCCGAGTTCGTTGGGCACCAGCGCGATGACCTTGCCATCGATGAACAGCGACACGCATGTCGTGCCTTCGCCAGCCTGCCAAGCTTGTAACCCGGTCCATGCATCACTCATTCTATTGCAATGACACAATGAGCACAGTTATTGCCAGAAAATTCAAACCCTAAGGCGCATTTTACGCGAGCTTTTCAACCGATAAGGACCTTCAATAGCATCGTCGCCTTCCGACATCGGAGATCGCACCGCCTTCTTCGGCTGGAAGAGCTGTCGGCACCAAGATCGTCGCTAGACCATGACCCCCACCACGCACGAGCTCAGCCCGGCGCTCGCCCGGGTTTTCCCTTAGGTGCGGTCGTGCCCTCTACTGACTTTCTTGGTTTCTGCCCTGATTGCAAAACCATCACTGATGCTTCCGCAATGACTATCATAAGCAAATCCGATCAATTAGGTATGCCATGGTGACATGCCCACGCCGACAAACGGAGGCGGTTGCAATGACCGGACCCCACCAACTCCCACCCTGGCTGAACGCAACGGAAGTTGAGGCGATGACCCAGCCTACCCGCACGTCGGACGCATCGGACATGGCCGTGATCAACCCTTCGGATACGGTCCCGGTCGAATTTACCGTGAGGCAGATCGAGGCCGTGCATGGCCGCGGCGCCTTGGTCGCCCTGGCTACCGTGGATGTCTCGGTTTGCGGTGTGGACATCACGCTTCAGGGCGTCCAGATCGTCCAGGCACCATCGGGCGCTCTGGACTGCCGCGCTCCCGTTTTCAAGGATCCAAGCCGCGGCATCTGGTTGCCTGGCGTGCTGTTACCTCCGGAACTCGCCAAAGCAATGGGGGTGGACGTGCTTGAAGCGTGGCGGGCACACCAGGAACGCACCAGAGCGACACCAAGACCGGAGAAGTTGGCCAACCCGTCGGCTGGAGGACACCAGACGGCTGTCCTAGTCCACTGGCGCCCCATCGCGGCGCTTGTCCTTGAATGAGAGACCGACAGCGGCGCCGTGCCCGTCGAGTGATCATTGCGTAGGCGTCGGCTTAGGGCACGATAGGCGGATGAGCCGCACGGTGCCGCGCCCATTCATGCGGAATAGCAGCCCCTTGCCGTCGTGCATGATGCAAGCCTGCTGCAGGTAGACGATCAGGTCATCCTCCAGGCTGTGATAACGGGGCATAGGGTGCGCCTTGCCGACCTTCCCGCGCAGCCGTACCTTCAGGCGGCGGTTCCGCACGAGAACGTCCTCCACCCTCATGGTGAGCGCTGCGCCGACCCGTGCGAAGCTGAAAGCCACCAGCGCGATCAGTGCCCGGGCGCGCAGGCCGATCCAGGTCGTGACATAGGTTGCTTCGAGCACCGCCCGCGTTTCCGCCGGCTCCGCGATGGCTCGCGTAGTCCAACAAACGGCAACATTCCCTGTCTCTTTCTGACAAATCTACAGTTAGACGAACTGTATTCGTAACGTATTATGCCCTTGTATTTAAAATGATACAAAGGTGCGGTATGGACATCATTTTCATCAGCCACGTGCGCCTCCTGCGGGATGCGCTGGTGACAAGCTTACAGGACAGCAACGGGAACCGGGCTTGCGGCGCGTCCTCCCGCGAGACGGTCGAAGCTGCTCTCGCAGCGTTCGCGCCCAGCATGGTCATCGTCGATGCGTCGCATCCCGAAGGGAGCGCATTGGTCGCAATGGTTCGGGCAAGCGTTCCCAAGGTGAGCGCTGTCGTCCTGGCCAGGCATGAGGGAGACGAGGATTTCCTCGCCTGGGCCGACCTCGGCATTTCCGGGTATTTGGGGCCAGACACCTCGGCCGGTGACCTGCTGTCCGCGGTGCGCCGTGTTCAGGCGGGGGAGGTGGCCTGCCCGCGGCGGCTGACCGCATTGTTGCTGAACCGCGTTGCCGACCGCTCCAGCAGTGAGCGGGTGGACAGGGCCGGGATCTTCACGCTGACCGCCCGCGAGCGAGAGATCGCCGAGCTGCTGGCGGACGGCCTGTCGAACAAGCTGATCGCACGCCGGCTGCAAGTGGCCCTGCCGACCGTGAAGAACCACGTGCACAGCATCCTCGAGAAGTGGGATTGCCAGAGCCGGGGCGAGGCTGCGGCGCGCTACCGCAAGCAGGTCTTGGACGACGCCAAGCCGAACGGCGGCAAGCCGGTCGAGCTGCGGGCAAGCCAGGCGCCTACCGTGAATAGCGCCACGTTGCGGCCTGGCGCCATGCAGCATCGCCCGTCAGCGGCCTTCAGCCATAGGGCGGCTTGAGGCCGACGGTGGCGGTCGGAGCCGGGCTGTCCGGACGGCATCTATGATGATCCGGTTCCACACGCTCCTTGTCCTCGGCCACCTCATGGCACTGTCGTTAGGCCTGGGTGCGGCCTTGCTCGCCGACTGGGTCGTGCTCAGGAAGCTGACGTCCGGGATCGTCAGCCCGAGGGCGGCAAGGCAGTTGATCGATCTGTCGCACGCGGTTACCGCGGGTCTGGTGCTGATCTGGGTGACAGGAGCACTGCTTATGGCCGACAGCGCCTGGGACGCGCCGGCGTCGATCACGAACCAGAAGCTCTGGGCAAAGCTGGTGATCGTCGCCATCCTCACGCTCAATGCTCTGCTGTTGCACGGCCTCGTGCTGCCGCGGGTGGTGAGCCGGGTCGGGCAGCCCCTGTTCGAGACAAGCTTCGGTGGGCTCTCCCTGATCTCGACCTGGTTCGGGGCAGTCTCTGCGGTGTCTTGGACGTCTGCCGCCTATCTGGGGCTCGCCCGTGAACTGAACGGGCACGCCAACCTCATGCCGATCTTAGGCAGCTACCTGATTGCGGTAGTGCTGACGTGGGTTGCTGCCGTGATCCTGTCCCACTTGATGCGGTATCGCAGGCTGCGACCAGGGTCTCGCGACTCCGCTCGTGATTTGAGGGACTGCCTGATGGCTGCCCAGACGTCCGGACAAGCAACGGGCAACCTTTCCTAGACTTCCTGTCACAGCCATCCCTGCAAACCAAATGGCTGGGCCGGGACGAAGCCTGAAGGCTCTGCCCGGCCACGTGGAAGTGCAGCGAAAAGGTTGCAGCCTGCTTTCCCGCAAATTTTCATTTCGCATACGCCGCTCAACTCGTTTATTTGGCATCTGCATCGAACGGCATGGCCATGTTGTACAACTCCCTCTGCTGCCCGCCCTTCACGCTCGAACAGGCCACTGCGTTGGCCACGTGGAGCCTGATCCGCCCCTGCGGGTTAGGTGTCCGGATCGCCAGGGACCACCAGTGCTCTCCCGAGGTGGCTATGCTGTTTCGCCACGATCCCGAGGACGTGCGCTATCTCATGTACCCGACAAGCTCCGGGACGGTGATCGTGGTCCGATCGTTAGGCGGCACGTGGGCACTGCCCACCGTCGAGGCGGCACTCGCCAAGGTGCTTACCTTGGAGGGAAAAGCCGCCACCCCTGCCAAAACCGTTGCATAGCCAAGGGATGTCGGCGCGGTTGCGCGGGCACGCCCATGAGCCAGTCCGAAAGTACGCCATCTCAGCTGGACGTCGTGCCCGACCTGCGCGCTACTCTGGCCGGCAGCCTGATCTTAACACATCATAACGAGATCAGGCTGAGCCTTTGTGGTTTTCTGGGACAAACCAGAAGGTTGCTCTCAATGTCCCTCACCACGCAATGTTCTGCCGCGACCGGCCATGTCGATTTCAGGGCCGACGAGAGGCGCCGCCTTGTGGCCTGGGCTGACGAAAACACGCTTGAGGTGTCCATCAAGCCGGCCAGCGTAAGCCAGTCGCAGGGGATGATCTTCGTGGGCTACGGAGAGGGCGTGGTGCATTGGACCATCTACCGCGCCGAGGGGCAGCTATGGCTGTGCTGTATCGGGGACCGGACCGAGCAGGGCCGTGAGGGCTCCAAGGTGGCGGTCGCATCGGTCGAGGATGCCCTGGCCAGGATCATCGTCGACACCCACGCGTAGGGCCGAAGCGTTTGCGCGCGGGACCTCGATATGAAGTCGGCGTTGTAATGACGCCTGAAATGCAAGTGGCCCGGATTTGAAGAGGGTGCAGTCTGTAAACTCTGCGCCGGCCTTGCATCCCAGTTAGGGGAAGTCGCGAGGCGACCTGTTGCTCAGCTTTATATGCGTGGCACGAGCCGCCTTCACCGCACAACGGGCCAAGCGGGCCTACTCAGTCAGCGACAACAATACCTGACAATCTAACAATTGTGACTGTTCATCGACAGGTGTATCTCCCACGTGTGTTGTGTTGATCTACTGTTGAATTATAGCTTTTTCGTTTCTTAAGCCCTTCTAGCAGGATGGACGTCGATGAGCGTGCAGGACTCTGCCGAATCCATTGCGCCCGTTTCCCCGTCCAATGCCGCCGTCGTCACAGTGGAGGATCGGCGCCGTCCGAATCGCCTTTATCGGGTGAGCCCGCATTTAATCTCGCTGCTGCGCAGATCAACGGCCCCGAACACGCCAACTCCCCTGCTCGACGACGTGGACATGCCGGCTTCGGGCCATGAACTGGCAATTGCGAGGGGCTTCGGCCTCGGCTTGGTGTTAAGCGTGCCGATATGGACCCTCATCGGCCTGGCGATCCGAGCGGTGCTGCGCTGAGCCCAGACAAGCGCTCCGCTACCAGTCAGTGATCAACGATGACAGCCTGTCCTGCCCGGCCCGATGCGCGCGGGGACCCGGCGCCTCAATTTCAGAACGCCCTACCATACAATATCTGACATGTTCAGCAATACTTAACAATATTGTCCTAGTTCATCGGAGAACGAGTGGGTATCTCGTATACCTGAAGCTATATTGGTGGTGTTGCATGGTCATCCTTTTTATCAGCCATGTGCGTCTGCTAAGAGAGGCGCTGGTGGTCATCCTAAATGACACCGAGGAGATCCAGGCTTTCGGTGCTTCCTCTCGCGACACGGCTGAAGCGGCTGTGCTGGAGTGCGCGCCCAGCTTGGTTATTGTCGACGCGTCGCATCCCGAGGCGGCAATGCTGGCTGCCACAGTCCAGGCAAGCAATGCCATGGTGCGCATCATCGTTCTAACCACGCGCGAGCGGGACGAAGATCTGCTGACCTGGGCCAAGATCGGTGCATCGGGGTATCTGGCATCCGATACCTCCGCTCGCGACCTCATCTCCACCATACATCGTGTCGCGGCCGGGGACACGGCCTACCCGCCCAAGCTGACGGCCCTGCTGATGAGCCGCTTGGCCGACCGCAGCACCGACTACTCAACCAGGACTGGGATACACGCACTAACATGTCGCGAGCGGGAGATCGCTGCGTTGATGGCGGACGGTCTGTCAAACAAAATCATTGCGCGCCGGCTGGGCATCGCACTGGCCACTGCGAAAAACCACATTCACAGCATACTTGAGAAATGGGACGTACGAAGCCGAGGAGAAGCCGCCGCCCGCTACCGTCAGAACACCGAGGGAGAGGGGGACGCATATTTGTCGAACCCCGCACGATCCACGCCTGTCACAACCCCTCATGTTTGGTCTGGCGCACAAGCGTCGCGGTCTGCGCTGGGTGCCAGACGTACCGTGTCCGTGGGCTACCCGCATGCGGCTTGACTGCAGCGATGACGAAATAGCCAGCGAAACAAGCAATCGAAGCTTGGCGCATATGTCTCACCAGCGCTCGGCAGCGCACGCTCGACTACACCTCCTGAGTCGCGCGACTGAAACAGTCAAGCACCTCGACGAACTGTCAGCCGAACTGATCCAGATGCAGAAGATGGACGCCATCGGACAGCTGGCCAGCGGGATCACGCATGACTTCAGGAATGTGCTCCAGGCCATAATGTCGGGCATCGACCTGATCGAGGCCCATGCGGACGATCCGAAACAAGTGCGCCGACTGGCAGCATCCTTGATGCGGGTTGCGGAGCACGGGTCCGGCCTTACACAACGGCTTCTAGCCTTTGCACGCCGGCAGGAGCTGAAACGAGAAGTGGTCAGCCTGCCAGCCTTGCTGAAAAGCGTCGCCGAACTGCTGCTCCGCACCCTCGGAACAACGGTGCGTGTCGAAGTCGAGGCGCTGCCGGCCGGCTTGTGGCAACCTTTCGTCGATCCAAGTCAGCTTGAGCTGGCGCTTCTCAACCTCGGCATCAATGCTCGCGACGCGATGTCCGGCCCGGGAACATTGCGCCTGTGCGCCCGCAACGTGGGGCTTCCAGAGTTTGACCGGCGGCAGGTGACGGGCAACTCCGCCGATGATGGATCTCAGGGCAAGGAGCGTCGCGGCCCGCCTCTTGCCCTGGACTGGGGTGACTACGTTCTGCTCACCGTCTCCGACACTGGCAGCGGTATGGACGAAGAAACGCTGGGGCGTGCGGCAGAGCCATTCTTCACGACGAAGCCCGCCGGCAAGGGCAGTGGTTTGGGACTGGCTATGGTGTATGGCTTTGTGACCCAACACGGCGGAGCGCTACGGCTGGCGAGCCAACTGGGCAAAGGGACATCGGTCGAGCTGTGGATGCAATGCCAGAGACTTGCAGCAGCGCCCGTTGTAGGCCCGATGTGAACAGCGTCGGCGAGATCTGCGGGGGCAGCGCCATTCACTTCTCGCGGCGCCGGCTATGCGAAGGCAGGCAACGCGTACCGTGGCGAGTGCGGCGGGTAGGACAGCGAATGGCACGAGAGCGACCTCCATGCAGCTGGAAAGCCGTCTCCATGCGGCAATAGCCTTCCCTTACACCTGCTCATGCCTGGAAGCCCTTTCGGGGTGATGCGGGAGAACTGCATGGCCCTGGATTTCGTCGAGATCCTCCGGAGAGGACTTACCAGGTGTAGGACATAAATAGATAAAAATATTTGCGAGATCATTGCTTGGTCGAAAATAGCCTCGCATTTATTCGACGAATACAGCGCCTCTCACAACCGAATAGGCAGTAGAGTCAGTGTTTACATGGTATGACATCATAAGCGTTTTGTTTAACAGAAGGCTTTACCGATATTTTCCAAAAAAGCCTTGACATATTCATATTAATAATGAGTTTTAAAGGAGAACAATCGTGCGCACTCAGGTTCATCTTTGTGTGGTCATCGCGGGTTGCCTGACAACCTTCGCATTCTCGGCGAAGGCTCAGCCCGTACGGATAGATAGAGGGCTAACACAATTTGTTGAGAAGGCTGATTATAGAAAGGATAGTGACGAGTTCTTCGGCCAAATAAAGGCCTTGTATTTCGCGGTTGGATGTAAAGTGGTTCCAGCTGAGGCCGCTCTTCTCCCTTACATTCGCGGTATCCGTGGGGCCTTTGATGCCCGCACGCAAGAAAGCGGAGTACTTCCAAATGAGACCGGTAGGATGAAGCAAGCAGCTCGTGAAGGCATGGCAAAAGCTAAGGAGGTGGGTGCCTGTGAATTCTGGCACCAGCATCCGGAAATGGCCCGAGGAATAAGAACCATAGCAAAAATAGGCCATTAGAGGTCAGATCGGCGAACAGGGGCGTTATTACACTTGGCGGCTGAAAGTCGTGATGGCGCCAAACCCTCGATTGCTGTGCGACGATCGGCTGGCGACGGACGGAATCTTTGCGTCCGGCAGCCAGCATCCGGTTCAGCACCGCCGCGCCGATGGTAGTCTTCCTCTGCTGGGCGGTGAAGCCGCGGGCGCGCAGTTGGGGTCCAATCAGTGCCTTGTAGCGACGAATTTGGCGTTGGCGCTCAACGACATATTGTTGCTGATCCGATCTGGCCTGACTCCGCGTCGCGCCCGTGCTGCTGGACAGCGCGCGGGGGCAGGACGCGGCCGTTTGAATGGATGTCGCTCAAAGGAAAACGGATGGAACCAGCCGAAGCTCGACGCTCAACCTAGGCTTGGTCATTCCTGGCGTGACGTGCGACCGGTGGATGGTCGTGCCGGCGAACACCAGCACGTCCCCCGGACTCAGGTTTGGACGCCAAAGCGCGCCAGGTCCAAACATCTCCAGGACGAGCCATTCGTCGATCCTGGCGCGTTCGACAGGCAAGGCGTGATCCGGCAGCCCGGCCACGGCAATCAGGTCGTGCCTGTCCGTGACGACAACCTCCAGACCAGGAGCATGGACGCCGCATTCATCCAAGGGGATCCACACGTTCAGCAACGGGGTTTGCAGGATGTATTGGTCCTGGTGGAACGGCAACGCCTGGATATGTGGGCCGGGGATCAGCGCCCGCACGTAGCTGTTCGGGTCCAATCGAGGCGGCTTGCCCAGGTGCAAGCCCGCGAGGGCGCGGATTGCCGGGCAGTCCAGGAGCTCGGCCGCCGTCCTGCCGCCGGCCACAATGCGATCAAGGGCAAGGGTCCGGCGTAAGTGGCTTTGGCGTTCCGGCGCCGTGAGGCACTCGCCCGCGGCAACGCGAGCATCCCTCTCGCTGAACAGGTCGCAAGCTGCCGCACCCACGGCGGAGATCGCGCCGGGATCGAGCAGGCCTCTTATTTTCAGCACGCCATACCGCCGCAATTTCACGGCTGCGAGATCGATCTGAAAAGCCTCAATCGTCCAGCGAGAGCCGGGGTGTCGCATATCACGCAAAAAACGGTGGAGGTATGCAAGCATTGCTTTTGGATCCCCTAGCAACTCGGCACAACTCTAAGTGCCATACAACTTTGGGTTGTATCGATACTATTTTAGGAGTTGTAACCGGCTACACCGATAGCTACGGCAGTTTTGCTGTATGACTCTCCTGAATGAATGGCGCGAGAGAGGATGCGGAATGATTGACACGGCCGGGACATCCGGGACCGCCTCTCCGCTTGCAGCCCTGGCCTTCGGCCCTGAGACGTCGCACACGATGCCGGGCGAGGCGGAGCGGGTTCACTTCTTCATCGCAGGCGTGCAAAAAGGCGGCACGACGGCTCTCGACAGCGTCCTGCGAGATCATCCGTCCATCGAAATGGCAAGGGTCAAGGAGGTCCACTACTTCGATGAAGACGCCGTCGACTGGTCAGCGCCAGACCACGGCCGGCTGCATGCCGCATACGATTGGGCGGTCATGGGCGCCGTGCGGGGCGAAGCGACTCCGATCACGTTGTATTGGCCGAACGCCTTGGAACGTCTGCGCTGCTACAATCCCCGGGCTAAGCTGCTGATCGGTCTGCGCAATCCGGCATTCAGAGCCTTCTCGCACTGGCGTATGGAGACCAAGCGGGGCTGGGACAGCCTGCCGTTCCGACAGGCTATCGGGCCTGAGGGCCGTCAACGCGTTTGGGATGCGCCGGGCGGGGTGCACCGCGTATTCTCCTACGTCGAGCGTGGCCTGTATGCGCGTCAGATCGAGCATCTTCTGACGTTGTTTCCGCGCCAACAGGTCCTGTTTTTCAGGACCGACCGGCTTTGGCTGCACCCGGGCCAGGTCTTGGACGAGGTGCAGGACTTCATCGAGGTCGAACGCCGCCTGTCAGCGCAGCACCGCTACGTCGTTCCGATCGACTCGTCCGATCTCGGACCGATCGCTGCCGAGCAGCGGCAGATGCTTGACCAAGTGTTCACCGAGGACGTCCAGCGCACAGCCGAACTCAGCGGCCTCGACCTTTCGGACTGGCTGCAGCCGGACTATCGCGAGCCGATGCCGACGGGTTGACCGGGCGTCTTCGAAGCATCACTCGGCCCATCATACCCGACGACCCGACCGTTGAATCGGACGAGATATCGTTCCGACTAAATTTGTGATTTGCTCCTTTGATCGGCCAAATGCACGTGCATGGCCTCGATATTGACAGAGGACAGCACGACTGCAGCACCGACGCCGCGCTCCGGACAGACATACCGAATTGCGGCGATGGTCGCGCAACGCAGGCGGGCGAGTGCCCCGGGGAGCCCACACGCGGGTTAGGGTGCCCCGCTGGCCGACACGGTGTTGCGCGGCAACCAAGGTGAGAAACCTATTGCCTCGTCCAGGGATGCTCCCGAGGCGCTGGGTATGTTTCTGCTCAACCCGGGTAGGGAGTGGCCTGCCCGCGTAGGGTTTGCTGGATAGCCTGGTAGGCGCCCATGCCACGGCGTGCGGCGGTGCCGATGACGGAGCGCACGCCGGCGAACAGGTCAGCGCCCCACTTGGAGC
>JANXVC010000466.1 GCA_025351925.1 Rhodospirillales bacterium
GCTCCAAGTGGGGCGCTGACCTGTTCGCCGGCGTGCGCTCCGTCATCGGCACCGCCGCACGCCGTGGCATGGGCGCCTACCAGGCTATCCAGCAAACCCTACGCGGGCAGGCCACTCCCTACCCGGGTTGAGCAGAAACAGCCGGCAGGACGTGATGCTCAACACGTCTCGCAAATCGGACGTGAGCGACGCCCGTGGATGTCGTTAGACTAGCACTGGCTCCCGAATTCTGGTGTAACGATGTAACAATTCGGCTACAACGCCGAACGCGACCTGTTCATCCACATCGAAATTCATGATTTTTGGGATGTGACCGCTCCCAAGTTGCACCAGGAGCGGCGCCTCTGGCCGATCGAATACGGCGCTCTGGTCGATGAACTCGATGGGCGCCGGATCCTCTTGGCACCGTGGATCGTCATAGATATGAAGATCGCCCAAGTTCTGCAGGTTCCATTGACTTGTAATGACCAAACCAGGCAGGTTGCAGGCCCACCGGTACTTCGCTAGGCCGGCACCCCATAAGGTGACGAAGAAGTCGCTGTGGTAACCCCAAATCAGGCTGTGACTAAGCGGTGCTCCGATTGCACTGATGATATTGACATTGCTGCCTTCAGCCGCGCGCTCAAGAGCGGACACTATTTCCAGTTCCACCACCATCGGCGAGCGGGTTGTCTCGGTCTCACCGTGACTGCGGATAATGTGGTCTCGACCGCCGCTGCGCGAATTGTGCCCATCGACGACAAGAGTGATCCGGTCAGCGCGCTGTATAAGAAACTCGACCAGCCGCTCGCAAAAACCAGGAAGATCGGTCAGCGTCCGGTTTTCCGTCCGAAGTCCCAGTATGATAACGGGACCGCGTTCCGCTACCTTTCTACACTCGGCCAAGTGTGTGGCATGATCTGGGTCGCGCGTGAGCATGTCGGAAATTCGGTCCCGCACTGAGCGGCTGACCTGCATTCCAGTCGCTTTAATGAGTAGAATATGGTTGCGATAAAACGACGGAATGGCTTCATGGAACGGGCCGTTATCCCGGATCATCTTCCCTTCGAGCTCCGGGAATATTTTATCCAAGGGACCATACATCTCTGGCTCAACTCCAGAGTCGAACACCAGAAAGCGCGGAAGCTGTTCCACTGTTAAGGATGCAACCAAACCGCCGATGCCAGAAATGTCGTTCCAAAGTACGTGACCCAGATGCATTGCTGTTATACCTCGCCAGGCATGCATGACCTCCTGCGTCGGGGTTTGTAGGTAGATCTCTAGTGCCTCTCCATGCTCAACGACGTGATGAAAAATCGCCCGGCTTAGATCGGGCATCTGTGTCTGCAAATATATCGAGTCTGGTGCCAAGGCCAACCGCTTCTGCGGTATGTAAATGCATGCAACGCGAAAGTGTATCTCATCGGCGATGACGTAGAAGCTGACGTCGTGCACCGCATCAATTATTTTGTAAGCGTACCGATTACCTTCTAGGTAATAGGCATGTGTTGCTTCGAGCTTCCGACCATCGATTAGTGATGGCCAGGCCAACGTATTGGTGCGCAAAAGCTCTAGATAGGCATTTTGAAGATATTCTGGGTGAAAAATATGATTTAGACTCTCCGTTTCCAACAGAACACTGCGCGTTCTCAGATCTAACATCTTTCCGTCGCTCAGAATATTAAAATCACTAAAAGTTGTCTCATATTTAGTATTGAAATCGAAGCTTTCTAGATAAATGTTTAGCATCTGATGCCGAATGGCGATTGGGAGCCGAAAGAACGATCGTTGACTCTGATTGAGGCGAGGCGAACCTGAGCAATCCACCAACGCATTCCAGACACCATCGAACAATTTGCAATAACCTGCCATTACTTGAATTTTTATATTCGAGGCAAGTTCTGAGAACACACCACCTAAATGATTCATATTGCTATCAAGAAACCAAATCGCTGAAGCGCCTCCATCATGTTCAAAAAGCAGCAGGTAGACTGGTGCAAGCCCGGCATAAACTAATTTAGGATGCCAACCCGGCAAAAATTCGCGGACAGGATCGCCATTAAGTTTGATTGCTTGTGGTAGCACAGATTGAACGAAGAAGTGGGGTGGACGATATAGAATTTGCATTTCAGATTGGAACCCTCTTTGTCACTGGGCCATTTTTATGAAACAATAATATTCTTGAAACCGCCAACTGATCATACATACTGTCGGGCGTTGCTAATTGCCGGTCGGCTTTGGCGTATGACAGTGCGGAATATCACTCAGCTTTTTTATGAGAGAGTGACGGAAGCTAGCCGCTCGGTGGACTTAAGTTTCGGCCACTGCGAAGTCTACGGCAGAAGAGTAGAGTCAACTGTAGAGGCGCCGCTCTCCAGTTCGTGCATCTCCGGCATTAGAACCACTTTCCAACTGCTCCTGCTTTCGCCCGTGAGAAACCTTTCTGGCACATCGAACGCAAAGCCGCATTCGGCTTCTCCTCGCATCACCTGGGCGACATCCGGCCGTGCCACGTCTGCAAGCACTCGCACGACAATCTCTCCTTTGCACAACAGGCCGACGGTATTACGGCCAAGCAACCTAGTACCGTCAGGCATGCCAATCGCACGCAACACCCAACCATGCATACGCCCATCCTTAAATGAGTCGACATAGCCGAAGCAGAGTGGAGCCTCATCGGCCAAGATCGCACCATTTGTGAAGAGATCGACCTCGATGCGCTCCACGCCTCCCACGAACATTTTCATCGGAGCCCCCTCCGAATCCCATACTGTTAGGACGTGCCGCCGGCCATCGCGAATATGCTTTGGAGGAGCAAAGGAAAAGCCAACTTGCTCTGACCCTAACCCACTTGCAAGTACATCAGGCCGAAGCTGCTTACACGTGCCTTCGTACACAGCTGCCCCATCAATAAGAAATTGGAGGTAAAGTGGTATTGCAGGGTAGCGAGTGTCGATTGCCCAACCTGTCACGGCATTGACACCTGCATGCTCCACAACGACGAACACTGGCCAAATTTCCTGACCAGCCTCTCGGTCAGACCCACCAATTGTTGGAAGTTCGAAGTTACCAAACGGTACTTGAATTCCAAGTTCGTCAAACTTTATCCCGAGATCGGCAAACATAATCGGATCTTGAACGTTACGAAACTGCCTGTAGTAAATCTTCGATCCATTGATAAGATAATCGACCATATGCCATCCCCGTCCTTTGAAAGAACGAAGCTTCAGGACGTTGTCAAGTACCTCTGCCGAGACTTCCGTAATGAGTTTCTGTCGTGCATACCAAACCACCTCGTAATAGGGACGGTAATGATAGTGCACATACACGATATTACAGGGAAGACTTTCCTTTCCAGATCGCGACTCGCCTATGTGATGGCCGTGATCTGTGGACAAAAACACATTTCTTGGAAATATAGTTTTCGAATATTCACGTTTTTGGAACTGAAGAAGCGTTCCAAGAATGTTTGCTAGATTAAGACTAACCTTCAATATCCGATCCTCTGCCTTCATCGAGTCGAGGTATTGATGAATGGCGGCGGCCTCGCACGTGTACCCATTAATAGATCGTAGAACTACGAATTCATCACAGTCCAGCAGTATAAAAAAGTCAAAATCGCAATCTCGATCGAGCCTCGTGACCAAATCACCGATGATCTTCCCCTTGCGCATATAGTCTTGAAGAGTTGGATATGATCGATCAACATGTACGCCCTCTGCTTCGAATTCTAAAAGGCATCGTAAAGTAGCCAGATCCGTACTGCCGTTATCAACGACAAATAAGTTTTCAGCGCCAAATAGACTCGCATGATAGCGTAAGAACGTATTTACGAGGGTCGGTTCATTTTTCAACATGACCGTTCAAGCCACACGAGCCAATTTCTAACCTCCTATCCAAAAGATTTTATTGACACAACCATCATGGTTACACTCTATAATAGTTCTTCTCACGTTGTATACTACTCGCGATTGAACAACATCGCTGCGATATCGATTTAAATAGATGTAGTGCTGCCAGACCGCGGGTATCTCCTCCGCAATTACAAGAGCGATTCTGTTCCTTATTCCCAGTGAACTTGACCATTCTTCGGTTCGCTAGGTAAACCAAAAACTCGAGCAATGACAAGGCTTCGAGGATGAGTTTGATAGGCCTGCCGAATGGAAGTGGGCCAGAAAGCAGACAATTTGTTGAATAGCCAAGACATAGCGGCTCGACACGGCTGCAATCCCCATGCTGGTTCACCTATGTGGCGCCGCTAAAATGCAGCACGGTCGCGACGAGCAGCGATAACTTCTCATGCTGCGTCTTAGCACTGCCTTCATCCCTTCGCGTCAAACGAAAATCTCACTTATTCGGATCACATATCGACCTCGCTTCAGAAAAATGGCAGAAGTTCTCGATTACACAGACGATTTAAGTGTTCAGCAAGCATGTGGGAATCCAATGAATGAAGGCCTGGAGTCGCTTCGGCTTTGCAATCCTACCGGACAGCCGACGATCCGCTGATCCCAATGCCAAAGTCTTAAACGCAGTCCAGTGACACCAGTTTTTTAGAAATTTCTAAGTTATAATAACCGCGTTGATCAAGCACTTGCCTTCTATGCTGTGCGATATTATGACGGTGAGATGACTGTTGTGCAAGTGGTATATACAATTGCCCCGATCGAAGAAGTCGAAGCTTTAGTGAGAATGAGGTAGAATATGACAACAATTAGTGGGGCGATCGATAATTTTTCGATCTTTAAGCAAGTGATATCAATTCGTGGATGGGTGTTTGCCGAAGGCAGCTCCATAGCCGCCCTCGAAGTGCGCGACATCAACAACACGAGCCAACGTTTTGAACCGGAGTGGATGCCCAGCCCTGACGTCGTTCAGCACCATGGAATTCTTGCTAATCAATGCCGTTTCGACGCAGCGGTCCAACTTAGCCCAAATGCCAATGCATCATGTGGTGGCTCTCTCTGGGCAATTTTGACCAGCGGGGAGACTGCGGAGGTTGGTATTCTGGGCCGTGGTTCGCCATCAGAAGCGGGCGCATTATTTGACGAGTTCCTAGATAGAGTCCGCAGTATGCAGTCTCCAAAAATCTTGGAAATCGGGTCTCGTGCGCGCTCCGGAATAACACGTAGGCAACTATTACCTGCAGAAGCCCGATACTTAGGTGTCGATATCATGGACGGCCCCAACGTTGACCAAGTGTGCGATGCGCATTCCCTTAGTTCGGCATTGCCAGACAAGCAATTCAATGCGGTTATGGCGTTTTCTGTTCTCGAACACTTACTAATGCCCTGGAAAGTAATGATTGAGTTAAACAAAGTCATGACGCCAAACGCGATCGGCTTGTTTACAACACATCAATGCTGGCCGATCCATGATGCACCTTGGGACTTCTGGCGCTTTTCTGACCGAGCCTGGACTGCCCTGCTAAATCCGTCTACAGGTTTTGAAATTATCTCCGCTAAAATGGGTGAGCCGGCTTATGTCATAGCATCCAATTGCCACTCCATTACAAACTTTGCCCCCACGCCGTTAGGTTTTCTAGCTTCGAACGTTCTTTTCCGGAAAATCGGACCAACAACATTAGAATGACCTGTTGAATTGTCCGACATCACCAAAGATTTCTATCCAACCTAAAGTGAGATACCGAGACGCCCACCTCCGCATCGTTTTTAAAGTCAAGTGAGAACACCATTGAACGTGCCGATGCTGGCTTTCATGTGCCGAGTTGCCGCCCATCACTCAAAGCGAGGGATCGACATCATCCCCCCCCACCTCTTGACGCAAACATATCGAGAGTTGATTTTCAACTCAGATTACCCAAGTACGCAACGGCCTATCTTTTCTCGACACCAACGGAGTCAATAGTCTATAAACAACTTTTCTGCTCGCTTGAATAAGGACGCGCACCCGTTCCAATCACCAAAAGTGAGGGCCCTCAAAAGCGTCTGAACCGCTGCTTCGTCATTCAGTGATTCTGGGTGTTAGCCCCCCGATGGATCGGATCAACCCACAACACCGCCTCCGGCCGCTCCACCCCAGCGATCTCCAAATTCACCACCACCGCCTCATTGTCGCTCCGCACCAGTACGCATTCGAGCGTCTCCGTGGTGCTCGCGTTGATCTCCTGGTGCGGCACGAAAGGCGGCACGAAAATAAAATCGCCCGGCCCGGCCTCCGCCACGAACTCCAGCGCGTTCCCCCACCGCATCCGGGCACGCCCGCGCAGCACATAGATGACGCTCTCCAACGCACCGTGATGGTGCGCGCCGGTCTTCGCGTTGGGATGGATGTGCACCGTCCCGGCCCAAAGCTTCTGCGCGCCCGTCCGGGCAAAATTGATCGCGGCGGCGCGGTTCATGCCCGGCGTCTGCGGCGTGTCGCCATCCAGGCTGTGACCTGGCACGACCTGCACCCCGTTCGTCCTCCAATCCGTCGTTGCGGCTTCCTCCATCCCCGGCTCCCTTGGTCGGCCCGTCGAACCTGACCGGTCCAGCGCATTTCGGCAAGTCAAAGCCGGCCGGGACTGGTGAAGGACTGGTGCCAACCCGGCCAAGCCCCGCTATAACACCGGAAGCCGCAGCCAGGACGCCCGCCATGGATATGCCCACCCCGCACGAGACCGAACGGACGCAGGGCGGCCAGCAGATCGCTCGCGTGGCGCTCGCCATCGGCCTCACCGCACTGGGCCTCTATGTGCTCGAAGGCTTCCTCCGCGCATTGGTCTGGGCGGTGATCCTGGCGATCGCCACCTGGCCGCTGTATCAACGGACACAGCGGCGACTCGGCACCGGGCGCCACAACGTGCTGCTGCCGCTGTTGTTCACCGTCGCCATCACCCTGCTGTTCGTCGTCCCGCTCGCGCTGGTCACGATACAGCTCGGCCATGAGGCGCGGCAGATCGCAACCCTCGTCGTCGATGTCCGCGCCCACGGCATGGCGCCGCCCGACTGGCTCGCTCGCCTGCCGCTCGGCGCCGCGCAGGCGACTGCGTGGTGGGACGCGAACCTGCGGGATCCGTCGGACGCGCAGGCGCTGCTGGGCCGGGTTGACCGGGCGCAGGTCATGCTGGTCAGCCGCGAGTTCGGTGCGCAGCTGGCGCATCGCGGCGTGCTGTTCGCCTTCACGCTCGCCACCCTGTTTTTCCTGTTCCGCGACGGGTCGGGCTTGGTCGCCCAGATGCGCGTCGCAAGCCGCCGCCTGTTCGGCCCGAACGGCGAGGCCCTGGGGCGCCAAATCATCGCCTCCGTACACGGCACGGTGGACGGCCTGGTGCTGGTCGGGTTTGGCATCGGCGCCGTCCTGGGCGTGGGCTATTGGCTGGCCGGGGCGCCGCATCCGGTGCTGCTCGGTGCGCTGACCGCGGTGGCCGCCACGATTCCGCTCGGCTCGATGGTGGTGCTCGCTGTGGCGGCGCTGCTGGTGCTCGCCACGGGATCCGCGGTCGCGGCGATTGCGTTGTTCGCCGCCGGCGTAGTCGTCATCTTCGTCGCCGACCATGCGATCCGCCCCGCGCTGATCGGCGGCGCCACCCGATTGCCGTTCCTGTGGGTGCTGCTCGGCATCTTGGGCGGCGTCGAGAGCTTCGGGCTGCTCGGATTGTTCGTCGGCCCCGCGATTATGGCGGCGTTGATCCTGCTCTGGCGAGAGTGGACGGGAAATGCGCATGATCCCGCAGAGGCTGCCGCGAGCCGGCTCGCTTAACCAATACTTGCAACGGACGGTTCACTTGGCAGCCGTCATACCCTAAGGACGCCAGAATGGATATCGCCGCCCCGATCCCTGCCCCGCACCCGACCGACGACGCCTCCGCGGTCGATCGCCTGCGGGCCAACATCGTCGCCAAATTGACCTATCAGGTCGGCAAGTCGCCCAACGTCGCCAGTGAGCGCGATTGGTTCGTCGCCACCGCCCTCGCGGTGCGGGACAGCGTGCTGGACTGCTGGTTCGACAGCACAAGGCGCATCTACGAGAGCGGCGCCAAGCGGGTCTATTATCTGTCGCTCGAGTTCCTCATCGGCCGCCTGCTGTTCGACGCCATCGGCAATCTGGGCCTGCTGGACGAGGTACGGGCGGCGCTGGCGGCCGAGGGCGTGGACCTGGACCGCCTGCGCGAGCAGGAGCCGGACGCCGCGTTGGGCAATGGCGGCCTTGGCCGCCTCGCGGCCTGCTTCATGGAGAGCATGGCGACGCTCGGAGTCCCCGCCTACGGCTACGGCATCCGCTACGAGAACGGCCTGTTCCGCCAGGTTCTCGACCACGGCATCCAGCAGGAACTGCCGGAAGACTGGCTGTCGCTTGGCAACCCGTGGGAGTTTGAGCGCGCCGAGGTCGCCTATCCCATCGGCTTCGGCGGCACCGTGGCCCGGCATGAGGGCGCGGATGGCAGCACCGTCTATGAATGGCAGCCGGCCGAGCTGCTGTCGGCTGTCGCCTACGACATGCCGGTGATCGGCGGCCCCGCTCCTGACAGCCCGGCCCCGGACAGTCCGGGCGGCGTGCGGCCGCTGCACCACGCCAACACGCTCCGGCTCTGGTCGGCCCAGGCAACAACGCCGATGCACCTGGACGACTTCAATCGCGGCGATCACGTCGGCGCCATGCGCGACCGGATGCGGACCGAGGCGGTGTCCCGCGTGCTGTATCCCGGCGACGAGAGCGACGCCGGGCAGGAGCTGCGGCTGCGTCAGGAGTTCTTCTTCGCCTCCGCATCGCTGCAGGACCTGCTGCGCCGCCACCTGGAGCAGTTCGGCACGCTGGCCAACCTGTCGGACAAGGCGGCGATCCAGCTCAACGACACCCATCCGGCCATCGCGGTCGCCGAGATGATGCGCCTGCTGGTCGATGTGCACGGCACCGAGTGGGGCGCCGCCTGGGCCACCACCGTCGCGACCTTCGCCTACACCAACCACACTTTGCTGCCCGAAGCGCTGGAGACCTGGCCGGTTTCGCTGATGGAGCGCCTGCTGCCCCGGCACATGCAGATCATCTATTTGCTGAACGGCCACCATCTGGAGCACCTCTCCGCTCACGGGCCGGTTGAGGAGACACTGCTGCGCACGCTGTCGGTCATTGATGAGCAGCACGGGCGGCGGGTGCGGATGGGGCATCTGGCGTTCCTGGGCTCGCACTCTATCAACGGCGTATCGGCGCTGCATACCGGGCTGATGCAGAAGACGGTGTTCCGCGACCTGAACGCGCAGTATCCCGGGCGCATCAATAACAAGACAAACGGCGTCACCTTCCGTCGCTGGCTGCACCGAGCCAATCCGGGGCTGACGGCCCTGTTGGTGGACACCCTGGGCCCGCGCGTGCTGCTGGACGCCACGGCATTGGAGGACCTCCGCGCCCATGCCGATGATTCCGGCTTTCAGGCGGCATTCGCGCAGCAGCGGCTGAGCCGCAAGGAGGCGCTGGCCCGGCTGATCGCCGAGCGTACCGGCACCCAGGTCGATCCCCGCGCGCTGTTCGACGTGCAGGTCAAGCGCATCCACGAGTATAAGCGCCAGCTGCTGAACATCCTGCAGGCGGTGGCGCTATACGACGCGATCCGGGCGCAGCCGACGCGCGACTGGGTGCCGCGGATCAAGATTTTCGCCGGGAAGGCGGCGCCGGGCTACCGCGTGGCGAAGCAGGTGATCCGGCTGGCGTACGACGTGGCGCAGGTCATCAACTCCGACCCGTCGGTTGCCGGGCGGCTGAAGATGGTGTTCCTGCCGAACTACAACGTGAGCCTCGCCGAGGTCATCATCCCCGCCGCCGACCTGTCCGAGCAGATCTCGACCGCGGGAATGGAGGCGTCCGGCACCGGCAACATGAAGCTCGCTTTGAACGGCGCGCTGACGATCGGCACGCTGGACGGCGCCAATGTGGAGCTCCGCGACCACGTCGGCGCGGACAACATCTTCATCTTCGGCATGACCGCCGACCAGGTGCTGGCCCGGACTCAACGGGGCCTCGCGGCGCATGACGACGTCGAGGCCTGCCCTGCACTAAAACAGGCGCTGGACGCCATCCGGTCCGGTGTGTTCTCCCCAGGCGAACCCGGCCGCTACCAAGAATTGGTGCAAAATCTAATGGAAAGGGATGTGTTCATGATCGCCGCCGATTTCCAAAGCTACCAAGACCAGCAAGCAGCGGTGGACCAACTCTGGACCGACCCCGCCGCATGGTGGCGTAAGAGCATCCTCAACACGGCCGGCGTCGCCTGGTTCTCGTCGGACCGCACCATCACCGAATACGCCACCGGGATCTGGAACACCCCGCCTCAGGCCCGACCGGAGCCCACGATGCGGAGCGCCGAGCCATGATCCGCACCAGCCCCGGGGTGAACGCGCCGCTCGCCCGCGCTGCGATGGCCTACGTGCTGGCCGGCGGGCGCGGCAGCCGGCTGATGGAGCTGACCGACATCCGCGCCAAGCCGGCGGTGTATTTCGGCGGCAAGTCGCGCATCATCGACTTCGCTCTGTCCAACGCACTGAACTCCGGCATCCGCCGTATCGGCGTCGCCACGCAATACAAGGCGCACAGCCTGATCCGCCACCTGCAGCACGGCTGGAACTTCTTCCGGCCGGAGCGCAACGAGAGCTTCGACATCCTGCCCGCCAGCCAGCGCGTGTCCGAGACCGGCTGGTACTCCGGCACCGCCGACGCCGTTTACCAGAACATCGACATCATCGAGAGCTACGAGCCGCGCTTCATCGTCCTGCTGGCCGGCGACCACATCTACAAAATGGACTATGAGCCGATGCTGCAGCAGCATGTCGAGCAGGGCGCCGACGTGACGGTGGGCTGCATCGAGGTGCCGCGGATGGACGCCACGGGCTTCGGCGTGATGGGGGTCGATGCCGACGATCGGATCATCTCATTCCTGGAGAAGCCCGCCGATCCGCCCGGCATCC
>JANXVC010000471.1 GCA_025351925.1 Rhodospirillales bacterium
GCTCCAAGTGGGGCGCTGACCTGTTCGCCGGCGTGCGCTCCGTCATCGGCACCGCCGCACGCCGTGGCATGGGCGCCTACCAGGCTATCCAGCAAACCCTACGCGGGCAGGCCACTCCCTACCCGGGTTGAGCAGAAACAAAATCGGAGACATGACGTCGATGGGACTTGTCGAGTGATTTAGACCCAAAGCGTGACCAAGTTCATGCAAAACAACCTGGTAGAACGTCGAGCCACCCGCTGCGCCATAGGCCAGTTGACCGTTCGTCGAAACTAATGGAATCTCATTCGGGTCATCTAACCGAACGACCACGTCTGTATTAAAGAGCTGATTGGATTGGTTAAATCGATAATTCGTTTGACCAATAGCACGGTAGGTAGCGGTGTTCGCAGCAGCATTGTTAAACAACCCAAAGCCGATGCGAATATCGGCGGCGTCGCCTGGAACAACGGTGTCGAACACCTCCTGGAACACCAGGCCCGTGACGTCTGCCCATTTTTGGATAGCTCGTTCTATCGTCGCCTGGTACGTTGCGGAGGTGATTACGCTACTGAACGGAGCCTTTGCCTGATCCGCTGCATAGGTTGTGTCAGCATAACTCCACGTAATCGGCCCAGTACGCCATTTCGGACCCTCAAACACATAGCTAACCATCGCTGACCCACTCTGTTTCGTAATGAAACCTAGCGGGTTTGTCTCCAAAATACCACCCTAAAACGCAACGGACGCTCTTTTTTGGTCAGAGCGTCCATCGCATGCCTCAGACGACCTTGAGCCGGACCGGCACATTGTTGCGCGTCGCATTGGAATACGGGCAGACCTGATGCGCCTTGTCCACCAGCGCCTCAGCCTCGGCCCGGTCCAGGCCCGGCAACGAAACGGCCAACTCGACGTCGATGCCGAACCCGCCCTCGGAGCGCGGACCCATGCCGACCGTAGCATTCACCGTCGTGTTGTCGGGCACCTTCGGACCGCCCTGCGACGCCACAAACTTCATCGCGCCCAAAAAGCAAGCGCTGTAGCCGGCAGCAAACAACTGCTCAGGGTTGTTGCCGGTGCCGCCGCCGCCGCCCAGTTCCTTCGGCGTGGACAGCTTGACGTCCAGAGTGCCATCCGCGGTGGCGGCATGGCCATCGCGACCGCCAGTCGCTGTGGCGGACGTCGTATAGAGAACATTGACTGACATGGAGGTTCCTTTTGGATCTATCCGGTCGGGTTACGCGGACGGATAAATCGCCGAACTGCGGGACCGGCGCAACCCGGCCCCGCGTCATCGTTACTGAACGGAGCGCTTATTCAGCAATAGATCACTCAGCAGCCTGGGCCATCGCGAGCGCTTGCTGCCGGACGGCGTCGCACCACCATGATCGAAGCGACGGACATCGCTCTGGCAACCCTCGGCATCGACGCAATATGCCCGGCTGACCGCAGGGGAGACGACCATTGCAGCACGCCCAAGAAATTGTCGCCGAATATCCGCGCCCGCCGCGGTTGGAGCCTGCGTGCCGCCGGGTGCGGATCGAGTTCGCCGGCCAGACCATCCTCGACACCGACGCGGCCTGGCGCGTGCTGGAGACCTATCACCCGCCCAGCTTCTACCTGCCCATCGCGGCTTTCACCCCGGGCGTTTTGGTTCAGACCGCACGGACCAGCTTCTGCGAGTGGAAGGGGTCCGCGCGCTATTACAGTATCCAGGCCGCAGGCCGGGTCGCCGCCGACGTCGCCTGGGGCTATCTCGACCCCAATCCGGCCTTTGCCGCCATCCGCGACCATGTGGCGGTCTATGCCGGCGCCATGGACGCCTGCTTTGTCGATGATGAGCGGGTTATTCCGCAAGAGGGCGGCTTCTACGGCGGCTGGATCACGTCGGAGTTGGTCGGGCCATTCAAGGGCGGACCCGGCACGCTGTTCTGGTAGGGCGCTGCCTGCACTCGTATAAGGTCCAGTGCCGGCCCAAGTTGGGCTTTACTCGTTTTAGGAAGACCCAATTTGGACGGCACCGGCCGCCTGCACCCTGCACGCGGCGAGAGCGTCGCTCGTCACGTGATCGAGACGATGCGGCTGGCCAGTCCGCTCGCGGTCGCACAACTGGCGCAGATGGCGATGGGCATCACCGACACGGTGCTGCTCGGCACCCTAGGCGGTGACGCACTGGCGGCGGGCGGGCTCGGCGCCAGCCTGTTCATCACCGTGAGCGTCGTGCTGCAAGGCGTGCTGACAGCCGTCAGTGTCCTAGTCTCCCAGGCCCGCGGCGCCGGTCGCGATGCGCGGGTGCCGGCGCTGTATTGGACTGGCATGCTGCTGGCACTGCTGCTGGTGGTGCCGGCATTCGCGCTGTTCAGCATGGCCGAACCGCTGCTGCTGGCGGTGGGTGAACCTCCAGCGCTGGCGCACGACGTCGGCCGTTTCGTGGACGTGATGCGCTGGAGCACACCCGGCGCCTTGCTCGGGATGGGGCTGATGCGCGCCTTCCTGCCAACGATCAATCAGGGCGGCATGATCCTGTGGGTGTCGCTCGCCTCCGCCACGGCCAACGGCGCGCTGTGCTACGGCCTGGTCCACGGCTCCTGGGGCTTGCCAGCGTTGGGACTGCTCGGTCCAGCGTGGGCCACGGTGCTATCGCTATCGGCGGGGGCACTCGCCTTGCTGCTCCTGCTGCACGGCCGGCCAGCATTGCGCCGCTTCGTAGCCTGGCGCCGCCCACACTTCAAAGTACTCGGCGCCATGCTGCGGCTCGGCGTGCCGGTCAGCGCGACCTTTGCGGTCGAGACTGGATTGTTCCTCGCCATCGCGCTGCTGATCGGGTGGCTGGGGCCCGTGCCGCTGGCGGCGCAGCAAGTGGCGCTGAACATCGTCTCCGTCGCGTTCATGGTGCCGCTCGCCATCGCCCAGGCGGCCAACGTCCGGGTCGGCCACCGGGTCGGCGCGGGCGACTACCCGGGCGCGCGCTGTGCTGGGCTGGTGGCGATCGGCCTGGGTGCCGCCTTCGAGATCGCGGCGGCGCTGCTGCTGATCGCGGCGCCGCACATGGTCATCGGGCTTTATCTCGACCCAGCGCTGCCGGGCAACGCCGAGACCTTCGCGATCGCGGCCGGGCTGGTGAACGTCGCAATCGTTTTTCAGGTCGCGGACGGCGTCCAATGCGTTGCCGGCGGCGCGCTGCGTGGCCTGGGAGACACGCGCGTCCCGTTCTTGCTGGCGACTGTGGGCTATTGGGGCGTCGGCTTTCCCGCGGCCTGGTTCCTGACGATGCACGCCGGCTGGGGGGCAGAGGGTGCCTGGTGGGGCCTGGCGGCGAGCGTGATGATTGTGGCTGCTTTGCTGACGCAGCGCTTCCTGCGGCACAGCCAAGTCATGCGGGAGAGCGCTCGCCTGCCCTGACCGCTGCCGGCAGCCGGTTGGCCGCGGGCGCCAGCGGACACACGTAACGCGGCGAATAGGCGCAGGACGGATTATAGGCAAAGTTGAAATCCAGCACTGTGCTGCCGTCGGCTGCGGTGCCAAGGTCGGCGCCCTTGACGGTATCCAGCAGATACCGTCCGGCCCCGTAGGTCTCCCGGCCGCTGGTGGCATCCGCAAATGGCAGGAAGGCGCCGCCGCCATAGCCCTGCAGCCAGTAAAACGTGAGCTCACCGCCCAGTGCCGACTGCAGCCCCTGGCTGCGCGCGAACGGCCGCATACGCAGTTCACCGTCGGAGCCGGCTGGAAATGTCTCCACCGCCGCGTCCGCAATGGGCGCAAGTGCCACGTGAAATACGAGGGCGGGATCATAGGAGAAATAATGCAGCTTGGTGAACTCCGTCCCTGGCTCGATCGGGCTTTGTGCGTGATCCCGGAACATCGCATCGCGGACACCTCGCCATTGCTGCCATGCGCGCCGCCGATCCGGCTCCGCCCGCATTGCCGCATAGAGGTCAGCGACCCGGCGCCGCCAGTCCCACAACGATGCGGAACTCGGGCTCACGCCTGCTTCGACTCGATCAATCCCTGTCGGATTTTGCGCCCGCGACCGATGCGGTCCTCGATGTAGGCTGCGTCGCCCCAGCGCACCGCCCGCGCCATTGCCTGCGCGTCCTCGGTAAAGCGTGCCAGCATCTCGAGCAGCGCATCCTTGTTGTTTAGAAAAACGTCACGCCACATCACTGGGTCGCTCGCGGCGATGCGCGTGAAGTCGCGAAACCCGGTGGCGGCAAACTTCAGCACCTCAGACCGGGTCGCCTCGATGGACGCACCCTCGGTCGCCAGATCGTCGGCCGTGCCGCAGATCGTGAAGGCGATCAAGTGCGGCAGATGGCTGACGATCGCCAGCACGCGGTCGTGATGCACGGGATCCATGACCTCGACCATGCTGCCGGCGCGCCGCCACAGCTCAGCCACCTGCTCCGTGGCGCCGGGAGCGGTGCCGTCGGGCGGCGTGAGCAGGCACCACCGGCCCTGGAACAGCGTGGTGAACCCGGCGTCCGGTCCGGAGTACTCGGTCCCGGCCAACGGATGCGCCGGCACGAAATGCACCCTGCGCGGCAGCAGCGGCCCCACGTCGCGGATGACCGAGACCTTGGTGCTGCCCACGTCCGTGACGATGGCGCCCGGCTCCAGATGCGGCGCGATGGCTGCGGCAATCGCGGCATAGGCGCCCACCGGCGCGCACAGCATCACGCAGTCTGCCCCGGCGACCGAGCGTGCGAGATCGGGCTCGATCCGGTCGGCGAAGCCCAGCGCGGCAACCCGGTCCAGCACCGCGGCGCTGCTGTCGGTCACGACGACCTCCGCCGCCAGGTCCCGCCGCTCCCGCGCGATACGTGCGACCGAGCTGCCGATCAACCCGGTGCCGATCAGCGTCAGACGCTGGAACACCGGTCTAGGCTGCGCCGGTTCGGACTCAGGCATGCGCCGGCTGGTGCGCCATGAATTCGGCCAGGATCTCGGCAGCTAACGCGCACTCCTCGGCCGTGCCGATGGTGATGCGCAGGCATTGCGGCAAGCCGTAGCCGCCCATCGCCCGTACCATCACGCCGCGCATCCTCAATGCGGCATGCGCTGCGCCGGCCTGCTCCGGCGTGCCAAAATCGGCCAGGATGAAGTTGCCCTCGCTCGGCCAGACCCGGATGCCGGCACGCTGCAGCTCGGCCGAAAGCCAGCCGCGATATTGCACATTGTGGGCGCGCCCAGCCTCAATCCAGCCGGGTTCGGCCAGCGCTGCGATCCCCGCAGCCTGCGCCGCCAGGCTCACGTTAAACGGGCTGCGCACCCGGTTCAGCACATCGACGATGCCGGGCGGCGCGTAGCACCAACCCAGGCGCAGCCCGCCCAGGCCGAAGATCTTGCTGAAGGTGCGCGTCATCACAGTATTGTCGCCAGCGTCCACCAAGCGCGTGCCCGGGTTGAAATCCGGGCGGTCCACATACTCGGCGTAGGCAGCGTCTAGCACCAGCAGCACATCTGGCGGCAGCCCGGCCCGCAGCCGCTCGACTTCCGGCTGCGGCAGCATGCTGCCGGTCGGGTTGTTTGGGTTGGCCAGGAACACCAGGCGGGTCGCCGGCGACACCGCCGCCAGCATCGCGTCCACGTCGGCCGTCAGCTGCCGCTCCGGCGTTTTGATGACCCGGCAGCCTGCATAGGCGCCAGCAATCTCATAGACGCTGAAGCCGTGCCGGCTCATCATCAGCTCGGTGCCGGGCCCGCCATAGGCCAGGCAAAGCTGGTAGATCAAGTCATCCGATCCGGCGCCGCAGACGATCCGCTCGGGATCAAGCCCGAACCTTGCGCCGATGGCCCGGCGCAGTTCGTGCGCGCCGCCATCGGGATAGCGGTGCAGCTCGCCCGCCAGCGCTGTATAGGCGGCACGTGCGCCGGGCGGCACGCCGAATGCGCCCTCGTTGAATGAAAGCTGCACCGTGCGGTTCTGCCCGACGACCTTGCTCTCGCCGCCGACATACGGCGCGATGCCAAGAATACCTGTTCGTGGCTGCGGACTCATCAGGGCTCCCCGCTGATCGGAACGGCATAGGAACCCAGCACCACCGGCGGGCGAAGCACCATTTGCAACGCCGACAGCCGCGGATCGTCGTCGGTGACGAAGCCGTCAACCTCTACTAGGGCACGTGTTCCCGCAGCGCCGGCATCCCCCTGCAGGATCGTCGTTCCCGCTTGGAAGCCCGCCGCCGCCAGCACGGCGCCGAGCCGCGTCTGGCCGATGTCCAGCGGCAGCTCCAGCGCCAAAAGTGAGCGGTCCTGGCCGCTCGGATCTGGATCCGCAGCGCTTACCACCAGCATCTGCACGCTCGGCGAACCCTCCGGCCGCGGCGTCCAAAACGGCAGGCGAGCCACCACGTGAATGCGCGGGCCATCCTGGTGCATCAGCGCCGGCCACCATGCTGCGCCCGGCGCCTCGCTATCCGTCGGCATCGGCAGCACCGCGACGGTGGCATGGCCGGCGCCTACCTCGTTGATCGCCTCGGCCGGATTTCGGTAGGTCCGCAACGGGGTCAGCGCGCCAAAATGCTCCCGCGCGACCGCCAAGTAGGCCGCATCGCCCTCGGCCTGGCATACGCCGACCACTAAGGGATGCTGCTGCGCCGTCGTCGTGCTGAGCAGTTCGCGCCAGATGCGCACGATGCCGAACGCCGGCAGACCGCCGGCATGACGGGCCAGCAGGCGGCGGATGATCGCAGCCTCCCGTCCCGGACGCAACGGCACCGGACCCTTGACCCGCAGTGCCGCGACCCGTTTCACCACCTCGGCACGGCGCATCAACGTGTCGTGCAGCGCGTTGTCCAGCCGGTCCAGCTCAGCCCGCAGCGACGCCAGGTCAGGTACCGCGGCCGGTGCGGGGGAGTTCAGGATCTGGGACGGACTGGGCATTGCAGTCGGAGCGTTGCAGTACGGGGCATCGCAGTCTTGGATCTCACATGTTGCAAAAAATAAATAGCGGAAGCGTTACATCCTGCAACCCATCCATGGCAAGGGCGCACGTCACATTCGCGGACAGCGATGTTGCCGGGCGAGGCCACGCGGCCTATGCAGCCGAGATCATGGATCACCCGGACATCCCGTCCCGCGACACGCACCAATCAGCGACATTCGACGGCGGCTTTATGCTCGAATGCGGCGTGGCGCTGCCGTCCGTCACCGTCGCCTACAGTACCTATGGCGCGCTGAACGCTGCCCGGTCGAACGCGGTCCTCGTCTGCCACGCGTTGACCGGCGACCAATATGTGGCGGAGCGGCATCCCGGGACCGGCAAGCCCGGCTGGTGGAGCCAGGTCGTCGGACCCGGCCGGCCCGTCGATACCGACCGCTTCTTCGTCATTTGCGCCAACGTGCTGGGCGGCTGCATGGGCAGCACCGGGCCAAGCAGCCCGCGCACCGACGGGCCGGGTGCCTCCGCCCCTCTCGACACTCTGCAATGGGGCACGGATTTTCCACCCGTCACCATCCGCGACATGGTCCGGGCGCAGCGCCTGCTGATCGGCCATTTGGGCATCTCCCGCCTGTTCGCGGCGCTCGGGGGATCGATGGGCGGCATGCAGGTGCTCGAGTGGGCGGCCACCTTCCCCGACATGGTATTCGCCGCCGTACCGGTCGCCACTGCCTCGTTCCACTCCGCGCAGAACATCGCCTTTCACGAGGTTGGGCGTCAGGCCATCTTCGCCGATCCCGACTGGGCTGGCGGCGAATACTGGCGGCACGACAAGATCCCCGCCCGCGGTTTGGCCGTGGCGCGCATGGCCGCGCACATTACCTACCTGAGTGAGCAGGCGCTGACCCGCAAGTTCGGCCGTCGGCTGCAAACCCCGGTCGCCGGCGTCACTTCAATGTTCGGCGACATGTTTGAGGTCGAGAGCTACCTGCGCCACCAGGGCAGCGCCTTCGTCGATCGCTTCGACGCCAACAGCTACCTGACGATCACCCGCGCGATGGACTATTTTGACCTCGCCGCCGACCACGACGGCGACTTGGCGCAGGCATTCCGCGGCACCGCGACCCGGTTCTGCATCGCGAGTTTCGACAGCGACTGGCTGTTTCCCACCGCGCAGTCCCGCGCTATTGCCCGCGCGCTGAACCGCGCCGGCGCCAACGTCAGCTTCGTCGAGATCGCCAGCGACAAGGGCCACGACGCCTTCCTGCTGGACGAGCCCGACTTCCACCGCACCCTCTCCGGCTTCCTGTCCGGCTGCGCCGAGCACGCCGGGCTTTGAGTCCTCACCCTCCCCCCGCCGAGCGGCCCGCCCGGTCCAAGCTGCGCTTCGACCTCCGTCTAATGTCGGAGATGATCGCGCCGGGGTCCCGCGTGCTGGACATCGGCAGCGGCGACGGGACGCTGATCGAGTACCTGTTCCGCACCCGCAACTGCGACGCGCGCGGCATCGAGATCGACATGGCCGAGGTCACCCACGCCGTGGCGCATGGCCTGCCGGTGATGCATGGCGACGCCGACACCGACCTCGCGCACTACCCGGACGGACTGTTCGACTACGTCGTCTTGTCACGCACCCTGCAGGCGGTAGAGCGCCCGCAGGAGGTGCTGCGCCAGATGCTGCGCATCGGCACCCGCGCGCTGGTGAGCTTTCCGAACTTCGGTCATTGGCAGGTGCGCTGGCAGCTTGTGCGGTCCGGCCGCATGCCGATGACGCCGACCTGGGACCGGCCCTGGTACGAGACGCCGAACATCCATCCCTGCACTATTCGCGATTTTTTCGCGCTGTGTGAGCAGGAGGGCTACGCCGTCGAACGCTGGCTCGCGGTGGATGACGAGGGCCGTCAGGCGCCCTGGCGGCGGTTTCCGGGCCTCGCCAACCTGTTCGGCGAGCAGGCGCTGTTCCTGTTGCGGCGGGCCTGAAGGACCTCAGCCCGCCCGCAGCACCGCCCGCAGGTTACGCGCCGCGACATCCAGCACGCCCACGTCGCCACTGACCATCATGGCGGCGATCGCGCCATCCAGCACCAGCAGGACCTGGCGCGCCATCATCCTCGGCTCCGCATAGCCGGCCGCTTGCGCCTGCGTTTCGAGGAAAGCGATGATGGCGGCATGATGCTGCGCGGTCATTTCCCGCAGCCAGGGCTCGCCGCCGCTGCTGCCTTTCGCGTGCTCCGCGGCGGCGTTCATGAAGGCACAGCCATAGAACCGCGCCCCTTCGAACCAGCTGCGCAGCGCGGGGATCGTGGCCTGCAGGCAGTCGGCTGGATCGGGCCCGGCGGCCGTGATCAGCGCGAAAAACGTCTCGCGCCACTCCGCTCCCTCGCGCGCCAGCACCTCCCGGACCAACGCCTCCTTCGAGCCAAACCGGCCATACAGCGTCATCTTCGACGCCCCGGCCTCGGTCAGGATGCGGTCGATCCCCGTCGCATGGATGCCGTCGCGACAGAACAATTCGCGTGCCACCTCGATGATCCGCTCATGCGGCGGAGCCCGGCGAGGACTGGGCATCACGGTTGTGCTTTCATTTAAAGCAGTCAACGCATCTGCCATTCGCAAACCTTCAAAATGCCTACCAAAAAGGCAATCAATGCCTAAACCTTAATCATTACGCTATGTCCATGACGGGTTGTCACACCGCCAGAGTGTCCCCGCAAAGGTTGTGCCGGTCAAACCGGGATTGGCATGCATCCTGCTTAACCCAGACTAAGACTGACCGGTCTGTTTCGGCCAGCATAACAGGAGATCAGGGATGAGTGCCGCTACCACCAAGGCCCC
The DNA here is from genome assembly GCA_025351925.1 of Rhodospirillales bacterium. Classification (GTDB taxonomy): domain Bacteria; phylum Pseudomonadota; class Alphaproteobacteria; order Acetobacterales; family Acetobacteraceae; genus CAHJXG01. Next base: position 9,695 of record JANXVC010000471.1, read on the forward strand.
GACCATGCCCCCCACCGCCCCGGCTACACTTCCCACCGCGATGACAGGCTGCCTCGCGCCGATCGACAAGGACGGACTTGACAACCTCATCGCCAAGGGCCGCGCCGATCCGACCGCAATCAAGACCCTGAAGTGCCGTACCGTCGCCGAGGGCCGGTTCCGCCACCTTAACATGATCCGCGACCTGCCGCCGTACATCGTGGACGAGCCGCCGGGCCTGCTCGGCGACGACACCGCGCCGAACCCTTCGGAGGCGTCGCTCGCGGCCCTCGGCTCATGCCTTGCAGTCGGCATCCACGCCAATGCGGTGTCGCGCGGCATCACGGTGCGCAAGCTGGAGATCGAGCTTGAGGCCGACATCAACATCACCGCCGTCTGGGGCACCGGCGACACCTCGCCGAAGCCGGTCGGCTTCGATGCGGTTCGCGCGAAGGTGCACCTGGAAGCCGATGCGCCGCAGGAGGAGCTCGATGGCCTGATCGCGCACGCGACCAAGTGGTCGCCGGTTGCCAATACTTTTATCAAGCCGGTCGCCGTCAACGTTAAGGCTGTCTGATCTAAACCGACAGGGGAGCGCTGCCATGAGCGAAACCGCAATCCGTACCGGCGCCCATGCGGCGCCCCCTGCCGACGCCGCGTTGCGCGCCGTCATCGACGCCGAGCTGGCGCCGATCGTCAAACAGATCGACCATGACGGCCTATATCCCGCCCAGGCGATGCGCGCTTTGGGCGCCGCCGGACTGTTCTCCCACCATCTTGCCGCCCACTCGGCCCGACCCAGCATCGGCGCTGCGATCGACGCCATGGCGGCGGTTGGCGAAACCTGCATGTCCACCGCCTTCTGCACCTGGTGCCAGGACGCCAGCGCCTGGTATCTTGAGCAGTCGGATAACGCGACGCTGCGCAGCGAGCTGCAGGGCGGCCTGGCGCAGGGCGTCACCATGGGCGGCACCGGCTTGTCCAACCCGATGAAGTCGCTCTCGAACATCGAGAAGTTCAAGCTCCGCGGCCGCCGTATGCCCGGCGGCTACGAGGTCTCCGGCGTGCTGCCCTGGGTCAGCAACCTCGGCGACGGGCACCTGTTCGGCACCATGTTCGAGGATGCGGACAACCCCGGCCATCGCATCATGGCGATGATCCGCTGCGGCCAGCCCGGCGTGGACATCAAGATGAACGCGCACTTCGTCGCCCTCGAGGGCACCGGCACCTACAGCGTGCTGTTCCGCCGCGCCTTCATCGCCGACGAGATGCTGCTGGCCGATCCGCTCGGCGACATGGTCCGCCGCATCAAGGCGGGCTTTATCCTGCTGCAGACCGGCATGGGCATCGGCGTGACTCAAGCCTGCATCACCCTGATACGGGAGGCCGATGTAACGCACGGCCATAGCAACAAGTATCTGCCGCGCGGCGCCGACGATTTTGCCGGCGACTTGGCGGCTGTACGCGGGGAGATCACCAAGCTCTCCGCCACACCGCTGGAGCAGGCCCCGGAATATTTGCGCGCCGTATTGACCGCCCGTCTCCAGGTAAGCGAGTTGACCCTGGAGGCCGGGCAGGCCGCGCTGATGCACGCCGGCGCCCGTGGCTACATCGAGGGATCGCCGGTCAATCGCCGCATCCGCGAGGGCCACTTCGTCGCGATCATCACCCCCTCGATCCGCCATTTGCGCCAGGAGCTCAGCCGCCCCGAGCTCCGCATGGCGATCGGGAGCCTGCACTGATGCCGCACGCCGTCATCGAGGGCCCTGCCAGCGAGACAATGCTGAAAGGCCAGCCCGGCGACAGCGTCATGCAGCTGGCCCGCGCCGCCGGGCTGCCGATGTTTGGCGAGTGCAACGGCTCGCTCGCCTGCGCCACCTGCCACGTGATCGTGGATGAGGCCTGGGCCGGCAAGCTGCCGCCGGCGACGGACGACGAGGACGCGATGCTCGACACCGTGTTCGACCTGATGCCGACGTCGCGGCTCAGCTGCCAACTCCGCCTATCGGACGCGCTGGACGGCCTTCGCGTCCGCCTGCCCTAACCAACCGTAACCATAGGAGATCGAGTATGACCGACAAAGTGTTGCTGACCCCGGCCGAGCTGCAGGGGATGATGGGCCTCGATGTCGTCGTGATCGATACGCGATCGCCGGACGCCTTTGCCGCCGGACATATTCCGGGCGCTGTCAATGTTCATGAGATTTTCACCTTCCTCGCGATGTCAACGCCTGAGGGCATGACCGAGCTGCGGCAGAAGTTCGCCGACGCGTTCGGCGCCGCCGGGCTGTCCGGCGCCGAGACGGCGGTGTGCTACGAGGAGAGCATGAATTCCGGCTTCGGCCAGTCCTGCCGCGGCTACTTCCTGCTGAGCTGGCTGGGCTACGCAAACGCCCGCGTGCTGCATGGCGGCATCCATGCCTGGAGGGCGGCCGGCCTGCCGCTCAGCACCGACCCGGCCAAGCCGGCGGCGAAGACCTTCCCGCTGACCGATGCCGGCAGTGACATGATGATCGACCGCGACGCCATGCTGGCGGCCGTCGGCGACGACTCGATCGTGAAGCTCGACGTGCGCGACGTGGACGAGTGGATCGGCACCAGCTCCTCGCCCTACGGCCCGGATTTCTGCCCGCGCAAGGGACGCATCCCCGGCGCACGCTGGCTGGAGTGGTACCGCCTGATGAAGCCGACCGCAGCCGGCCCGATGTTCAAGTCCCCGGACGAGATCATGGCCGAGGCCCACACGGTCGGCATCAGCTCATCCACGCCGGTCTATCTCTACTGCTTCAAAGGCGCCCGCGCCTCCAACACCCTGGTGGCGCTGCGTGAGGCCGGAGTGCACGACGTGCGGATGTATTTCGGCTCGTGGAACGAGTGGAGCCGCGACGAGAGCCTGCCGATCGAGACCGGGATGCCGTTCGCCCAAGCTGCCGAGTAGCCTCCAGCCTTTTTAGCGCCCGCTTGCTTAAAGCCCCTCTTCCGCAAAAGTGGAAGAGGGGCTTTCGTCATAAACGCGGACCATTGATCTAAAGCCCTGCACCTCGCACAATGCTGCCCCACGTGGAACGCGAGGTCGCGAGCCCGATTCAATGGAGACGACTATATGAAGCGACACATCCTTTCGGGCGCCATGCTGCTCGGCGCCACGCTGGCCTTTGCGGCCCCCGCCGCGGCGCAGGGCAGCGGGTCGGCGACGATCGACACCATCAAGTCCCGCGGCATGCTGGTGTGCGGCGTCTCGACCGGCGTGGCCGGGTTCTCGCTGGCGGACAGCAAGGGCGTCGTCCAGGGCATCGACGCCGATACCTGCCGCGCCGTCGCCGCCGCCGTGCTGGGCGATGTAAGCAAGATACGGTTCGTGCCGCTGAACACTACGAACCGCTTTACGGCGCTGCAGGCCGGCGAGATCGATCTGCTGGTCCGCTCCACCACCTGGACGCTCGGCCGCGAGGCCAACCTTGGCCTGCTGTTCGCCGGCATAAACTTCTACGACGGCACTGGCTTCATGGTGAAATCAGCGAGCGGCGTGAAGTCCGTGAAGGAGCTGGACGGCGCCACCGTCTGCGTGCAGCCCGGCACCAGCACCGAGCTCGCGATCGCCGACTACTTTCGCCTCAATAAGCTGAAGTTCACCCCCGTGCTGATCCAAGACCAGAACGAGATCCAGAACACCTACCTCGCTGGCCGCTGCGACAGCTACTCGACCGACGCCTCCGGCCTGGCCGCCTTCCGCTTCCAGCAGGGTCCCAAGGCCGAGGAGCAGGTCCTGCTACCCGAGATCATCAGCAAGGAGCCGCTTGGCATGATGGTTCGCAAGGGCGATGACAAGTTTTTCGACGTAGTACGCTGGACGCTGTTCGCGATGCTGCAGGCCGAGGAGAGCGGGGTCACCAGCAAGAACGTGGACGAAATGCTGAAATCCACCAACCCCGACATCCGCCGTCTGCTGGGCGCCGAGGGCGACCTGGGCAAGGCAATGGGCGTGGACAACAAGTTCGCGGTCAGCATTATCAAAGGCGTCGGCAACTACGCCGAGATGTGGGACCGCACCGTGGCGCCGCTGGGCATTCCGCGCGGTATCAACAATCTTTGGAACAAGGGTGGCCTGCACTACCCGCCGCCGATCCGCTAGATCGCCCGTCTTTTCATCGTTGTTGCCTCATAATTGGGCTGCTCCGGTCTCGGGGCGGCCCTTTTTCTCGAAAATGGTTCGTCGTGCCCGTTGCTCTCCGGGCGGTGATCGGGGCAGATTGGCGACATGCTGCCTGAACATGCCTCCTGGGCCTCAGTCGCATGACAGATGCATTGCCAGCCTTGGCTGCTCCACCATGGCCTGACCTCTAAGGAACCGCTCATGTCCGGCGCCGTCATCGATCCCCGCCAAGCGCCCATCCGGGCCGCGCCCAAGAAGGCGCTCAGCCTCAGCTGGTCCGACCCACGCTTCCGCAACATCGTCTGGCAGGTCGTGGTGCTCGGCACGGTCGCTTTGATCGTCTGGTACCTCGTGCAGAACACCACCCGGAACCTGGCCGCGCGCCGCATCGCCACCGGGTTCGCCTTCCTGGGCCGCACCGCCGGCATTCCGATCGGCGAGGCGCTGATCGACTATGACCCGTCAATCAGCACCTATGGCCGCGCTTTGCTGATCGGCCTGCTCAACACGCTGAAGGTCGCGGTCGTCGGCGTCGTGCTCGCGACCATCCTCGGCACCCTGCTCGGCATTGCCCGCCTGTCGAAGAACTGGCTGATCGCCCGGCTCTCCGCGATCTATGTCGAGGTTATTCGCGACCTGCCCGTGCTGCTACAGCTGCTGTTCTGGTACACGGCGCTGCAGGGCCTGCCCACCCCGAAGAACTCCTTCCATCCCTTGCCCGGCGTGTTCCTATCGAACCGCGGCATTAAGATCCCCGTCGTCGAATGGGAGACACCGTTCTGGTGGGCGTTGGCCGCCTTCGTGGTGGGCGTGATCGGCACCGTCGCTTGGTCGCGCTCCGCCACCCGCCAGCAGGAGGCAACCGGCGTGCGGCCGAAGGTTTGGCCGGTCGCACTCGGCTTCCTGGTCGGCTTCCCCGTCCTGATCTGGGGCGCACTCGGCGCACCGTTCGCGGTCGAGATGCCGGTGCTGCGCGGCTTCAACTTCACCGGCGGCGCCACCGTCAGCCCGGAATACAGCGCGCTGACCCTCGGCCTCGTGATCTACACCTCGTCCTACATCGCCGAGATCGTCCGATCCGGCATTCTCGCCGTGCCGACTGGGCAGTGGGAGGCGGCGGGCGCCCTCGGGATGCGCTCGGGCACGGTGCTGCGCAAGATCGTGCTGCCTCAGGCGCTGCGGGTGATTATTCCGCCGATGACGAGCCAGTACCTGAACCTCACGAAAAACAGCTCGCTGGCGGTCGCTATCGGCTACCAGGACATCGTGTCGATCGCCAGCACGACGCTGAACCAGACCGGCCAGGCCATTGAGGGCATCGCCGCCATCATGCTGGTCTATCTCATCATCAGCCTGTCGATCAGCCTGCTGATGAACTGGTACAACGCCCGAATCGCCTTGGTGGAGCGCTAATCCATGTCCGAAGGCAGCGTCCGCACCACCGCCCAGCTCGCCGAGGCCGCCCGCGACCCGGTCCCCGCCATCGCCGGCATCGCCGCAGCGCCTGTGACCGAGCGCGCCCGACCCAACGCCGCTGCCTTCGCCCCAGTGGCGTGGGCCCGGGCCAACCTATTCAGCGGCTGGATCTCGACCGCCGTAACCCTGGCGCTGATCTACCTGATCGCGCGCTGGGCTATCGGCTTCTTCGACTGGGGCATTCTGCACGCCGTCTGGACGGTGCCGGAAACGGCGACCGGGCCGGATGCCTCGGCATGCCGGGACGCCAAGGGCGTCGGCGCCTGCTGGGCGATGATCGGCGACAAATACCGCTTCATCCTGTTCGGCCGCTACACTTATGACGAACAGTGGCGCCCGGCCATCGTGGTCGCGCTGTTCATCGGGCTGTACGCCATCTCCGCCATGCGCCGGTTCTGGCGCAAGGAGCTGCTGCTGATCTGGATCGCGACGCTCACCGCCATCGGCGTGCTGATGTGGGGCGGCGTGCTGGGCCTGACATACGTGCCGCAGGACAGCTGGGGCGGCCTGCCGATCACGCTGATCCTCTCGACCTTCGGCCTGGCGCTGGCCTTCCCGCTCGCCGTGCTGGTGGCGCTCGGCCGCCGGTCCACCCAGCTCCCGGCGGTGAAGGCGCTGTGCGTGCTGTACGTCGAGCTGATCCGTGGCGTGCCGCTGATCACCCTGCTGTTCATGGCGAGCGTCATGTTCCCGCTGTTCATGCCGGCCGGCTTCAACCCGGACAAGCTGCTGCGCGCCCAGGTCGCGGTCATCCTGTTTGCCGGCGCTTATCTGGCCGAGGTGGTGCGCGGCGGCCTGCAGTCGCTGCCCCGCGGCCAGTATGAGGCGGCCGACGCCTTGGGCCTGTCATACTGGAAGAAGACCAGCCTGATCGTGCTGCCCCAGGCGCTGCGCCTGGTCATCCCGCCCTTGGTCAACACCTTCATCGGCTTCTTCAAGGACACCTCGCTGGTGCTGATCATCGGCATCTTCGACCTGCTGACCGCCGGAAAGGTGGCAATCACCGACCCGGTTTGGCAGAGCTACAGCACCGAGCTCTATCTGGTGCTCGCCGCCATCTACTTCGCGTTCTGCTTCGTCATGTCCCGCTACAGCCATGGCCTCGAGCAGGAATTCAGCCGGACCGTCCGGCGCTAGCACGAGACCCAACGCTACCAAAATGAGGGAACAACCATGAGTCAGGCTACATCGTTAGAACGTCCGCGTGCCGAAACCACCAATCAGCCAGCGATCCTGCTGGACAAGGTGAACAAGTGGTACGGCACCATGCACGTGTTGCGCGACATTACCCTGAGCATCGGGCAGAAGGAGCGTGTGGTGGTCTGCGGCCCCTCCGGGTCCGGCAAATCGACCATGATCCGCTGCATCAACCGCCTGGAAAGCCACCAGGAGGGCCGCATCGTCGTGGACGGCACCGAGCTGACCGACGACACCCGCGCGCTCGACACCATTCGCCGCGAGGTCGGCATGGTGTTCCAAAGCTTCAATTTGTTCCCGCATCTGACGATCTTGGAGAACTGCACGCTGGCGCCGATCTGGGTGCGCAAGATGCCGAAGGCC
>JANXVC010000500.1 GCA_025351925.1 Rhodospirillales bacterium
CGATGATCCTTACAGCATGAACGGCGTTGCCGTGATGTATCAGCCAGGCAAAATCCTGAAGACCGGCGGCCAGCCGAGCTACACCGACGCGGATGCCACGGCCAACACTTATGTCATCAACATCAATGCGGCCATCGCCAATCCGGCAGCGCCGGTAACGGTGCGCAAGCTGCCGTCGATGGCTTATCCCCGCGCCTATGCCAACGGCGTCGTCTTGCCAGGAGGGAAGGTTCTCGTCATCGGCGGGGAGACCCACGGCATCACCTTTAACGATGACACGTCCGTGCTTGTGCCGGAACTGTAGGACCCGGCGACGGAGCAGTTCGCCCAGTTGGCCCCCATGCAGACACCGCGCAACTATCACAGCGTGGCATTGCTGCTGCCGAATGCAAAGGTGTTTTCTGGCGGTGGTGGGCTCTGCGGTGAGGGCTGTGCCGCCAACCATCAGGACGGTGCAATCTTCTCGCCGCCTTATCTGTTCGCGGCTGATGGCGTGACGCCGGCAGCGCGGCCGGTACTCACCGCTGTTTCCAGCGGTACCGTGCCACTCGGATCGGCGCTCTCCGTCAGCACCAGCGGGCTGGTCAGGTCGTTTGAACTTATCCGGCTGTCCGCCACTACGCACAGCGTCAACACGGATCAGCGCCGGGTGCCCCTGACCATCGTGGCAGCAGCGGCGAATGCCTATACGCTGGCGGTGCCGTCCGATCCGGGCATCGTGGTTCCTGGCTATTGGATGCTCTTTGCCATGGACGCGAATGGCACGCCGAGCGTCGCCAAAATCATCAAGCTCATCCAGTCTTAAGCACCGCGATCTCAGGCGGGCGTAATGAAGTCCGGCACTGTCGCGCAAGATGCCGGACTCTGCGCCTGGCCGTTCCTGGGGCTGATCGCTGCCGCACTCACAGTGGTGATCGCTCTGGAGGTCGGATTTGCCTTGGACGATCAAAGCCGCGTGTTCCCGCCGGCCGTCCAACCAGTAGCGGTCGTCGTGGCCGCGCCGCATGAGGACGACCATAGCCCGCACGCGGTGAAGACGTTGCTGGCTCGGCCGCTGTTTGATCAGACCCGGCGACCACCGGCTTCGCCGAGCTTAGTGGCGGTCGCGCCTCGGCTGCCTCAACTAACCGGTGTGGTGGTGAGTCCAGCCGGAGCGTTCGCCATCTTCGCCAACAGCGACGGCGGCAAGCCCGTCGTTGTCCGGGAGGGTGACCAGGTTGGTTTTGCCGTCATCGAGACCGTCGCTGCCGGACAGGTGACGCTACGTGGGCCGGAGGGCATCCTTGTGCTTCATCCGAATTTTGGTGACAGGGTCTCGCAGACGAGCAGGCGCAATCCCGCGAACTCCACAAGGCCAGGGTATCGGCCGCGCCAAGGTGGCCACGATGCGGCGATCCTGAACCGCAAGGACGTGCCCGCCAGGTAGAATTCGGCTTATGTGCGACTGCACCGGTCTGTTCCGGTACGGCAATACGCGCGTTCTCGTCGTTGTCGTCCTGCACCGGTCCGAAATGACGTTTAGAGCGAAAGCGCGCAAAGAAATTCATCCGGAACTTCGAGGCCAATGTTTAGTGGCCGTAACCGGCCTTCCTGGCAGGCTTGTGCAGCCTTCGGCTGGTTGAATGCCGCCCTTTCGATCGAACGAGCATCCGTAGCCTGCTTGGTATGGTCAGACTGTCACGACAGCGAGGCCACGATCGGTGAACGCAGCAGGAATACACGACCCTGGATCATTCGATTGATGGCCAGTGTCTCAGATTTGTGACAGAAATTTGGAGGAATCACGACACTACGGGGATCTCTAATGTCTGTCACTGCTACTCCAAAGGCACCAAGCGCCACGCAGAGCAGCTCACGCGTATCCCTCAATGCATTCGAGATCTTGCATCTTATCCATGATGCCCGCGCGATGAAGCGACGTGCGGCCGTGAAGGCGAACTTGGTCTGGATCGGTGCGACGTTGGTGGGCGGTCTGGTGTGCTGGCAAATTGTGGCCGATCACTTCGCGCTCTCGCGCGAGGTGGACCGATATGTGTCGTTGATAGCCACCCAGTCGGCTTCGCAGAACGGCGTCATCAACCACGCGATCAACATCGCCAGCGAAGCCACCGTTCTGACCGGTGGTTTGCTCATCGCACTGGTTTGGTGGTGCTGGTTCAACGACAGCACGAAATCGGCACGCGAGCGGCTGCTGCTCGGCTTCGTCGCAGTGCTGATCACCGCCGTCCTGAGCCGGTTATTGCAGGTGTCGTTGCCGCTCCGGCTGCGCCCCATGCATGATCTTGCGAGTGGGTTCCTGCCGCTTCCTGGGATCGACCCTACACTTGCACATCACTGGGGCTCGTTCCCGAGCGACCACGCAGCATTGTTTTTTGCCCTGGTCGCCGTCATCTGGCAGCGATCGCGCTGGCTTGGCCTGCTCGCCCTGGTCAGTGCTCTATATGGCGTCCTGCCGCGCATCTACTTGGGTCTGCACTACTTCAGCGACGTTACCGCCGGGGCATTGCTCGGCGTGGCGTCCGTGCTTCTGTTCGAGCGTTTCGGGCCACGCGCCTTGGCAGACCGGGGCGTCGACTGGGAGCGGCGGCTGCCGGGGCTGTTCTACGGCGCTGCCTTCCTCGCAAGCCTTGAGGTCGCCACGTTGTTCGAAGACATCCGCCAGGTTGGACGCGGCATCCCAGCCGTCCTTAAGCAGTTGGGAACCGGCGTAATCTCGTAAACTACGCAGCTATTATCCTCTCTGTGCCCAAAAGACAGGGCGTGGCGACGTAGCCGCCAGGCAGGGGCCGGAACGGCGTTGGCGGGCGTAGCCAAGCTCTCCGGCTTGTCTTGCCATTGCGCTCGCGACGATCGAGGCAGCAGCGGGCGAGGACAGCGAGGCGGAGTTGTCAGTCCAACTCGATGACCAGCGAGCGCGGTCAGCCTGCATAACATTCTGGTTGCTAAGCGGAATATTACGTTGACCGTATGTCTTATTTATTGTATCATATGCCTAGCGTGAGACTGCTTATTTAAAAGTGAACGCGATGATCCCAAAGCACATCCATTATGTCTGGGTTGGTGGTCCGTTACCTGACGAGCAGCGCGCCTACGTCAATACCTGGCGAGAGCACAACCCCGCTTACGGGTTCACCCTTTGGAATGAGAGCAACATCGACTTCTCGGTGCCGCTCGTAAAGCAGGCTTACGATCAAAAGAAATGGTCGAAAGTCGCAGACATCGTGCGTCTTATGGCGGTCCTGAAGCACGGCGGCATCTATCTCGATACCGACTTCCGAGTTTATAAGCCGCTGGACCCCTTGCTCGGTCACCGATGCTTCTATGGTTTCCAAACTCGGGAGCCTTCGAAAGACTGGGTGGCGAACGGTGCTTTTGGAGCCGAGCCTGGACATTGGTTTATCGCACGAGCGCTCAACCGCCTGCTGTCCATCAAGTCGTTTCCGGGCGTCCCTGACCGCCCGACCATGTTCGGGCCCAAGCTCATCACCAAGCTTTTGGTCGAAGAAGGGCTGACCGCATATTCACCGCAGGGCACGCAGGTTCGGGACATCCACCTGTGTCCGACCGACGTGTTCTACCCCTATGCGTTCGGCGAGGATTTCGATCCCTCCTGCATCACAGCCAATACAGTGGCGATGCATGTCTGGTCTCACCGACCATCATGGGACAAGGACGTGCCGGCCTGGGTCCGACTGGCGAAGTCGGTCCGCAAACGTTTGATCAAAGCAATCCAGAAACCTCAGATTACCCTACGTGGGCCGGATGGCCTGGCTGTGCTGAATCCCAGTTTTGGCGAGAGAACCACGCAGGTAAGTGAGCTCAGTCCGGCGAGTCCCGCAAGGCCGGGGTATCGGCCGCCTCAGGGGGGTCACGATGCTGCGATCCTTAACCGCTTGAATAGGTCAGCGACCTAGCCTGAATAATTCTTGATGGCTGGCGGGCATAGTACAAGCTTCTGATCTGGCTTAGAATTTGGTTCTCGATGCCAATTCTACAGATCCGGAGCGCCATGCCCGCCAAGGTTGTATTTACTCCCGCACTGCCTGGCCT
>JANXVC010000502.1 GCA_025351925.1 Rhodospirillales bacterium
GTCCACAGCGGCGTCCTCGATCCACAGCGTCAGGCTGCCACGCCGGCGCAGGCCTGCCTCATACGCCGGCCAGTTCTGCACCTTGAACGACATCTTCGGGATGTGGTGACGGCGAGAGGTGAACCTATACTAAGCCGCCCCGCCAAATGACCCGACCGACCACGTGCACTTCCTTCGCCAATTCTGGTGAGATTGACTCCGGCTCATAAGCTCTGTTGTCACTAATCAGGATAAGGCTGCCGTCCACTTTTCGCTGGACCCGCTTGACCAAACGCTCCCCTCGTACTTCGATGACGTAGATTCCAAAGTTGCTGAATTTCTGATCCGTCACATCGACCAAAAGAAGATCGTTGTTGTGAATACCAGGCCCCATCGAATCACCGACAACGGCTTCCAAAAGCAGTTCGCCAGGCTCACGGTTGAAAGTGGTTCGTAACCAACTGTGCCGAAATCCAATGAATGCGGTAGGAAGGTTTGGCACATGGCGCCCGGAGCCGGCAGCCGCACCTTCAGCTTTTTCCGGCAGGAATATGAACTGGTCAGCATCAGGATTTCCAGCCAACTCGGACGGATGGTCCGCATGAGCACGGCTAGCTAGATCCAGCAGATCCGGCATTGCTCCTTCACCTTGGGCCAGCCACGACATGGTCACCCCGGTTGCCTCCACAAGCGCGACCAAACGCATACGGCTTGGCTCGGCTTCTCCCTTAAGCCATTTGCGAAAAGCCGACGGTGAAACGCGAGCAGCCTTTGCGAGTCGGTCAATGCTCGGCCATTGCTGAACCACAAGCCGTAAGCGAGCGACGAAATCGGACTGCTTAGTGCCGATTATGGGAGGCTGAATCTTCTGCTCACTAGGTGTCTGTGCACGCACTAAGCGGGACCTGCATACGCGGCCCAAAAGTCTATTTGAGCTATAACGTGTTGAGACTTATCGCTGAAAGACTTGAAAAGCCGCACTTTTCCACCTGCGCTTTCAAAAAGGGGGCTCGAATAAGGGACGAGAGTGATCTCAGATTCTGAACACTGACTGCACTTAGTTTATGTCTGATCTTACGTGAATTTTGCTCAAATACCGCCTATCGATAAAAGGATCGAACAAAAGCTGCAATCTCGCAAGAAATTTCAACGTCAGGCGGTTTGACTATCAGGCGGACCCAGACGTGTTGCATATCACGATTGTTTGAACACACGACAAAAGTGCGTTGACCAATTCGAAACCCGTCTGAAAAGAGTTGTTTTGCACGTTTTCGAAGACCCAATCCGTGTATGACACGTTTTTTCGATACCATATTTGTATATCGCTGCACTCATCGACACTTTCGTCAACGAAAAGAAAACTGTCTTATCTACTATGTACGGTTCCGAATTAAGTCAGCGCTTCACTTTCTGAAAAATTGCACTAGCGTGGCTATGGAGAGTTTTGAAACGGGCACGCTAAATATAAGTAATATAAAAGTGCTAGACAATAAATTACTTATCATGCTTGCTTGGTGTTTGTATTAATGTATTAATGTATTTTCTATTTGATCAAAAAGTATTTGATACAGTATTATGATACACAATATAGCAAATAATAATAACTTTCAGGATAGGCAGTGTGCCCGAGTTACTTTCCTAGTAGCAGTCAAGACTGAGAAGCGCCGAGATGCGCTATTGCGATGACGATGTGAGGTGCAAGGCATTTTGCGAAGCAACGCTCCAGACAAATCGGCATTGCTTTCCTGCGGCTCAGCAGATTGTCGGTGAGCGACGATTTGGTACCAAAGCCGCAAGCTATGGTGCCCAAGAAGTACAGCGCTTTCGCGTTGTGCAAAGAGGCAGAGTTCAAGCCTCGAATACGGCCCCGCGCTGCGGAGCCATTATGAAGGAGGATTAAATGTCGAACACTGATGCTATGATTTCCGAACTGCCCGACGCTGAGCTTGACCTTGTAGCAGCTGGATGGGGATATTCGTTCGCGCAATTCGCTCTGGGCAACATAGCTGTCCAAGTGGCCGCCAACAACCAGGCAAACTTTGCCGGGGTGAACTTTCTTAGCAACCAGGGTGGCAGCCAGAGCAATAGTAACAACGCTGGAAACATCAAAGTATAGCTCTACTCAGATTAACTTATAGTATTGATTATTATACTATAGTGATTTGCGAATTTGACGGAAAAATCCAAGGCACAACCTCATGCTATGAGGCTTCTTTGAAGGGTAATCAAATGTCGAACTCTACGGTTTTGATCATTTCCGAACTCGCTGACAGTGAACTCGACGTGGTGGCCGCCGGATGGGGCTACTCGTTCGCGCAGATAGCGGTTGGCAACTTCGCGCTCCAGATTGCGACGAATAACCAAGTGAATGCCGCATTTGCGAACCTTGGTAGCAATCAAGGTGGCAGTCAGAGCAATAGTAACAACGCCGGCAATATAAAGCTATAATATAAGTCTGCTCATCCAGCTTATCTGGACCGCATGCTTCAGCCCCTTTTCTTGAACGGAGATCTTCAAGGAAAGGGGTATTGCGGTGTCACCAGAAATAATTTTAGAGGAACTTCAAATGCAGAACGCTATAACTGCTGAGCGCTTTCAGGCGGCGATAACCTATGAGGCTACTGCGCTCTGCGAACTGTCTGACGCCGAACTCGACGCGGTCGCTGCGGGCAGTGGTTTCCACAACGCATTCGCCCAAGTGTCCATCGGCAATATCGCAATCGGCTTTCAAGTCAACAACCAAGTAAACGTTGCTGTGCTAAGTCTTGGAGTATTCCAAGGAGGTTCTCAGACTAACATCAATAATGCTGGAACCATTATCAACCTTGCTGGATATTTTTGAGGAATTCGCTAATCTCCGCTGCGAGAGTAGCGGAGATCGGCATTCAGGATTATGCGCGAAAGATTCGGATGAAGGACTTTCTTCCTGATGGCCGCCAAAAGCATGATCTGGCGGGTCAGTACAAGCGGCCTCTTAACTGCAGGGCGGCACCATGACCCATGAACTGACGCAGCCGCAGCGCGCCTTATTTCGGCAAGAGGCGATCGACTTTCAGCAGCACGACCGGCAATGGGGCAACGTGGTGGCGCTGCAGTCGTTACCGACCAAGCTCATGGTCTGGTTTATTGTGGGCGCCGCTGTCGTCGCTATCGGGTTCCTGTTCCAAGCGCATTATGCCCGCAAGGAGACCGTTATGGGCTATCTGACGCCCGCGGCTGGAACAGCGAAGATTTTCGCGCCGCAGATCGGCACAATCAATGGCATCTACGTCGAGCAGGGCCAGCGCGTAGAGGCCGGGCAGCCGCTCCTGAGCGTGATGACCAGCCATACGGCGTCCGATGGCGAGGACGTCGATGCGACCGTCCTTCATACCCTCGCGCGTCAGAAGGAGGCGCTCGCCGGGCAGATCGCGGCACAAGAACGCCGCACCCTGTCCGAGCGGGAGCGTCTGGCTGCTCAAAGTCAAGGGATTGAAAACGAACTCGTGCAGCTTGTCTCCCAGGTTTCGATCCAGCAAGCGCGCATCGGCCTCGCGGAACGGCTCGTGGCCTCCGGCGCGCCGCTTGCCGCCCGCGGCCTGGTGGCGGAGGTCGAGCAGCGGCGCCGCGAGGAGGCGGTGCTCGCCCAGCGGCAAAGCCTGGGCAGCCTGATGCAGCAGCTCGTGTCGCGTCGAAGCCAGCATAACGAGACGGATTTCGCTTTGGACCAGCTTTCGACCGTCATGGAGGAGAAGATCCAGCTTCTGCGCAACGAGTTCTCGTCGGTCGAGCAGCGTATCGCGGAGGTCAATGGCCGCCGCGCCTATATCATTCGCGCGCCGATCGCCGGGTATGTCTCGTCGCTCCAGGCCTCCCTCGGCCAAGCTGCAGACCCGCAGCGCCTTCAGGTGCAGATCGTGCCTGCTGACAGTGCCCTGCAGGCCGAGCTGTTCGTCCCGGCCCGCGCGATCGGCTTCGTCAAGGTCGGGCAGGACGTCCGCATCCTATATGACGCGTTCCCTTACCAGCACTATGGCGCCTACCATGGCCGAATTGTCCGGGTGTCGCAGACGGTCCTGACGGGCACGGACATCTCCACGCCGGTCACCTTGCGGGAGCCGGCCTACCGGGCGGTCGTAGCACTCGACCGGCCGGATATCGATGCGTTTGGCAAGCGGATCCCGCTACAGCCCGACATGCTCCTCAAGGCCGACGTCATCCTCGAAAGGCGCACCCTGATGGACTGGATCCTTAACCCTCTGCTGAGTGCCAGGCTGCAGGGATGATCGACGATCTGCTGCAATTCGGCGGCCGGCGCCGCATGCCGGCCATCATGCAGACCGAGGCCGCCGAGTGCGGGCTCGCCTGCCTCGCGATGGTCGCTTCCTTCCACGGGCACCGCATCGACCTGAACACTTTACGCCGCCGCCATCCGGTCTCGCTGAAGGGTGTCACGCTTCGAGGCCTCATCCAGGTGGCGAACCAAATGCACCTAGCGTGCCGGCCGCTGCGCTTCGAGCTCGACGGCTTGAAACACCTGCGCCTACCAGCGATCGTGCATTGGGACATGAAACACTTCGTGGTCCTGAAGGCTATAACCAGCAAGGGCGTTGTCATTCATGACCCCGCCGACGGGGTAAAGACCTATCCGCTAACCGTGGCCTCGAAGCACCTGACCGGCGTGGCGCTTGAACTCTCGCCATCGGATGGGTTCGCTCCGAAGGACGAGAAGGCGCGGCTGCCCTTCGGCGTTTTCTGGCGGCAGATGCCCGGCACTAAATCGCCACTCGTTCAGATCTTTGTTCTCTCAGTGATTCTCGAGTTGTTCGTCATCGCAGCGCCCTTCTATATGCAACTGACAGTGGACGAGGTCGTCGCCCGAGGTGACGTGGACCTGCTGTTCACCCTCGCTTTTGGTTTCGGGCTGCTCATGGCGCTGAACGTCGCGACGACGGCAATGCGCTCGCATGTCGTGCTCGTCGTGCAGAACACCCTGCATTTCCAGATCGGCGCGCGCCTGTTCCACCATTTGGTCCGCCTGCCGCTGACGTTTTTCGAAAAGCGGCACATCGGCGATATCCTATCGCGCTTCCAATCCATCGAGCCGATCCGCCACGCCCTGGCCGAGGGGCTAATCCTCGCGGCGATCGACGGCATCATGGCCTGCGCGACCCTGGTGATGATCTTTATTTACAGCCCGATGCTCGCGATGGTCGTCCTGGCGGCCCTGGCGTTTTACGTGGTCCTGCGACTCGTGATGTACCGCCGCTTTCGCGACCTCAGCGAGACCGCGATCCAGGCGCAGGCGCTGGAAAGCTCGAACTTCATCGAGACCGCGCGAGCCATCCAAAGCGTGAAGCTGTTCAACCGCGAGTCTGATCGGGAGGGCCAATGGCTGAACCGCCACGCCGACTTCGTGAATTCCAACGTCCGCCTCGGGCGGGTGCAGATCCAGTTCACGACGATCAATAGCGCCATCTTCGGCCTGGAGAACATCGTCACCGTCTATCTCGCGGCGCGGCTGGCGCTCGACAACACTATGACGGTCGGAATGCTGTTCGCATTTATGTCCTACAAATCAAACTTCACTTCCAAGGCATCCACGCTGGTCGAGAAGGCCCTGCAATTCCGGCTGCTCGACCTGCATCTCGAGCGTTTGGCCGACATCGCGCTCAGCCCGCTCGAACGTGGACATGACCGGCCCCTTGCCTACACGATGCCGATCCAGGGTGCGATCGAGCTGCGGAACGTATGCTTCCGCTATGCCGAGACCGAGCGCTACGTGCTTGAAAACGTCTGCCTGACGGTCAAGGCCGGGCAGTTCGTGACGATCATGGGCCCCTCGGGGGGTGGCAAGACGACGCTGCTGAAGATCATGCTCGGGCTGATCGAGCCGACGAGCGGCGAGGTGCTGATCGACGGCATCCCGCTCTCGACGTTCGGGGTCCGGGCGTATCGCGAGCAGATTGCGGCCGTGATGCAGGAAGACCAGTTGTTTTCGGGATCCATCGCCGACAACATCTGCTTCTTCGATCCGCACTTCGACCAGGAAAGAATGTTCATGTGCGCGCAGCTTGCCGGCGTGCATGACGAGATCATGGCGATGCCCATGACTTACAACAGCCTGATCGGTGACATGGGCAGTTCGCTGTCGGGAGGCCAGAAGCAGCGGGTCCTGCTCGTGCGCGCACTCTATAAAGCGCCAAGGATCCTTTTCCTCGACGAGGGGACCGCGCATCTCGACGTGGAGAAGGAGAAGCAGATTAATGAACGGTTGCGCCGCCTTGACATTACACGCATCAGCGTCGCCCACCGGCCGGACATGATGACTGGGGCCGACACCATCCTGCAGATTGGCTAGCCCCCAATACCGTGGTCACGTGTTGCCAAACCTCCTCGGCAGCGTCGCAACTTGGGGCTGTCTGATAGAGACTAGTGGCATTCCGCCGTTGAAAGCCGCAAAATGTTCACTGAAATGCAGCAAGCCAATTTATTTCTGAACTTTAAAGGCGCACTATTCCGACTGCAGATTGCCTGTGTTGGCTTGCCGTCCGAACCAGGCAACACGCCCGTAGGTCGGTAAGGAACCCAGGCACGAGTGAAATCAAACCTATAAACTCTTTCGTAAACATGTCGCTCCATCTCACTTCTGATAATGTTTCCTCAATGAAGGACGTTTCGGTTTCGTCCATTGCCTTGAGTGCCTATGCTGACACTGCTCTAAGCCAAGCAATGTCAGCCATGCGTCCAGGCCGGGTCGTGCTGCGTGGCTGCATGCTAGGCCGTGATGGCGCCTGTCCATCGGCACGGGTGCAGTATGCCCTTCTTCATGCAAAAGTCGGGATCGCGTTTCTGGATGTGGTTCCGGGGACGACGACAACGAATGCCTTGGAACGCTTGGGTCGCCGGCTCGATGCCGCCGGATTCCAGGCTGAATTTCAGCGCAATCCGCCGATGCGCTATTTCTGTGTGCCTTTGCGGGCAGTTCCTGACATTGGCCGGTTGCTTGACCAGGAATTCGGCCAGCAATCCTCTTCCACGCTGCCTCGTGGCGATGCATGGGTTGCAACAGCACAATGTCTTCTCATGGCGGAGCCGCTAAGGAACCCGCTTCAGCTGGCGCCTGGCAACGACGCAAACGCTCAGCCACGACAACATCGCGCCCGCGTCTGGCAGCACCCGGCCGAGGGGCATCGCCTAGCCTGAATAATTCTTGATGGCTGGCGGGCATAGTACAAGCTTCTGATCTGGCTTAGAATTTGGTTCTCGATGCCAATTCTACAGATCCGGAGCGCCATGCCCGCCAAGGTTGTATTTACTCCCGCACTGCCTGGCCT
>JANXVC010000007.1 GCA_025351925.1 Rhodospirillales bacterium
CTCGCGCGTGGGCTGGAAGTCTTGGTGGCGACGCCGGGCCGCCTGCTCGACCATCTCTCGACCCGCCGCAGCGCGCTCGCCGCGACGGAAGTGCTGGTGCTCGACGAAGCCGATCACATGCTCGATCTCGGCTTCGTCATCCCGATCCGCAAGATCGTGCAGTCGATCCCGCCCACGCGGCAGACGTTGTTCTTCTCGGCTACCATGCCGAAGGAAATTTCCGTCCTGGCCGGTCAGATGCTGAAGAACCCGGTGCATGTGGCCGTCAGCCCCGTGGCGACCACCGTCGAGCGCGTCGAGCAGAAGGTCATCTTCGTCGAGGCCTCGCGCAAGCGGCAGTTGCTGGCCGACATCCTGCGCAGCAGCAAGATGAGCCGCACCCTGGTGTTCACCCGCACCAAGCACGGCGCCGACCGCGTGACCCAGCATCTTGAGGCCGCCGGTCAGCCCGCCGCCGCCATCCACGGCAACAAAAGCCAGCCGCAGCGGGAGCGGGCGCTGCAGATGTTCAAGCAGGGCCGCATCAGCGTGCTGGTCGCGACCGACATCGCCGCCCGCGGCATCGACGTGGACGGGGTGACCCACGTGGTGAACTTCGACCTGCCGAACGTGCCGGAGGCCTATGTCCACCGCATCGGCCGCACTGCGCGCGCCGGACAGGCGGGCGTGGCCATCAGCTTCTGCGACAGCAGCGAGCGGGCGCACCTGCGCGGCATCGAGAAGCTGATCCGCACGCGGCTTTCGGTCGAGGAGCCGCGCGACCTCGCTGCCTAGAGTGCAGGCGGGTAGGGGCGTTGCCCTTGACCCGCCAGGGCCGGCAGTTCCAGATCCGGTCGATGAACAGGGCTCACGGATGAGTGCAGAACAGGATACCGACGTGGGCGTCCACATCCACTGGGCCGTTGCCTCGACGGTGCCGGTGGACGTGGCTTGCCGCAACTGCGGGGAGCCCGGTGCCAAGCCTGTCCTGCTCGACGCCGATACGACGCTGCCCGGCCAAGGTAGGCTGCAGGTGCGTTTGCTCGACTGTCCGCGGTGCGGGTGCGCCTTCGCCGAGCAGGACACGGCATTCGACTACACCCGCGACGCATCGAGCGAGCTGAACGTCGCGCACTACGTCGAGGTCAACGCCGGCCTGTGGCCGATCATTCGCACCATCGCCCGGCTGCCGTTCGGACCCGGCGCCAAATACCTGGAAATCGGCTGCGGCTTCGGCTTCGGGCTGGATTACGCCATCACCGAGCGCGGCTGGAAGGGGCGGGGCATCGATCCCTCGCCGTTCGCCGCCGCAGGCCGGGTCGCGTTGGAACTGCCCATCGAGGGCCGCTACTTTCAACCTGACGAAGCCCTGGGCACCGACGCCGATATTATCCTGGCCAGCGAGGTCCTGGAGCATATCGCCGCACCGCTGCCGTTCCTGCAGACGCTGCGGCGGGCACTCGCCCCTGGCGCCATGCTGGCCCTGACGACGCCCAACCGCGCCAGGCTGCTGCCAGAGGTGCCGGTGGCCGAGCTGGTACCCATCCTGTCCGTCGGCGCGCATTTGGTGCTGGAGACCGAGGGCAGCCTGCGGGTGCTGCTGGAGCGCGTGGGCTTTGCCCATATCACGACGGAGGCCAACGGCGACCAGATCATCGCCTATGCGTCCGATGTGCCGGTTCAATTGCCCGACAGCGACGCGGCCCCGCGCGTCAGCTTCCGCGCCTACCTCGCGCGGCGCGCCGGGTTGGCGGCGACCGGCGGGTTCCTGTGGTGGGGATTGCAGGCGCGCGCCTATCAGGAGAGCGTGGCGGCGAGCGACTGGCCCGAAGCCGACCGGATATGGCCGACGTTGCGCGACGCCTGCCAAGCCGGTTTTGGCTTCGACCTGGAGGACCCGGCGTCGCTGCCGGACACCGCAGGGTTGATGCTTGCGGCGTTGCGGGAGCGGGTGCCCGGTACATTGCCCAACCTGCTTTATTTGCGAGTCTTGCACCGTTTGAACGGCAGCACGCCGCCTGGCCTGTCCGACATGGAGCCGCTGCTGCTTGGCGCCGCCCGAGCCGCACGCGACCTTACGGCGGCATTGCGTCCGCTGGCGGCCGAGGATCAGGCGACGATTGGTGTCGAGCGCGCGGCGTTGGCGATGTTGGCAGGAAGCCTTGCCGACCGCGCCGACGACGGGGTTTTCGCAGCACTCGCTGCGGCGACCGAGGCTGATCCCGCTGCAAAGGTGACCATTGCACGCCGCTGCCTCGTTGGCCTGGTAAACGCCGGGCGGACGGACCTGGCCCGGCAAATCGAGGCGCAGTGCAGCCTGGATACGGCTACGCTTGATGCGTGGACCCCGGGCCAGCCATGGGATGCAAGCGAGCGTGATGCACTGTTCTGCCTCGGCATGCTGGAGTTGGCGCCAGACGGAAACCTGGCGCTGGCACGACAGCGGTTTGCATTGGTTCGCGCGCTTGAGCCGGAAGGGTCGCTCTACTGGCCGGCCCTGCGCGGTCAGTGCATCGCCGCAGACCGCATGGGTGATACGACCGAGGCTGCGGCCCTTTTAACCGCCACGCTGCCGGGGGAGATGCCGGAAGCCCCGCAGTCTCCTTGCTACGCTGAGACGGTGCAGCCCGTCAGATGGATGCAGCGATTCAGCGAGTATCTAAAGGGCGTCACTCGCCGCGGCGTTCGGTAGCTGACCCAGCTGTCCTGCCAGGTTGTATTCTGACGCACGTACTCGGATTACGGATTACTTCCCAAACAACTCCGTGTCCGCCACTTTTGCGCTGCCAACACTGCCATCGTGGAACAGCAGAATGACGGTGTCTGGTTTCAGAAGCTCAAAAAGCCGTAATCTCAGTAGCCGACCCCGCTCAGGTGTCAGCAGGTCCAAGCGTGGATTGACATGAATGACCATTGCAAAGTACTCGCTGAAGTATCGCGAGGCTCGGAGGCCGAACGAATCTGAAATCAGCAAAAGCTTGGGTCCACTACCTTCCCGCCAATGGAAACGGGTGATTTCAGCAACTGCATGGGCAAATGGCGTCAACTCGGGGACGCAGGGTAGCCCGTAGCAGGGGATGACACCGGACTGTGCATAGTCGGGCTCACCAACAACACTCGACAGGTCGAGGCCCGGTATGAATTGCGACAGGTCCGACCGCTCTGTCACCATGCGGAGCGGGACATCGTGCAGCTTAGGCAGACCAAGCCACCGTTCGGCGACAACCTCGGCTACTGCTTTGGCTCCTAGATCTTGCCAGTGAAAATTTGCCCGAGGAATTGAGGGGCCGATCGGTTCTAATGCTTGCATAGTCTCGATCGGATAGACCAGGCGGTTCGCCAGATCAGAGCGCTTGGAATCCAGGGCAACTTTGATTCGTGCCACGGCAGAAGGGGCATTTCGGCATAGGGTTGCGAGCCAGCGCGGTAGATCTTCCGGGTATAATGCAGGGGCTGTCGGTATAGATACGTAAAGGCTGCGCGGAACGAGGCGGCCGACATCGTCTAGCAGGCTCGCAACATCAGCCGCCAACTGGCCAATTTGATCTGGGCTGGTCTGCAACCCGCAAATATCGTCGATTGCAGAAAAAGGGTAGCCCTTGAGATGACTGCTCAGGAAAACCCTTCGATGACGCCCGAACAAGATCTGGTCAGAGGCCGCCTCTTTAAAGAGATGATAGCGCAACTTGCCATCAAGCCAAAGCAGCGCATCGCGTAATCCGAAGCGATCGCCCGCAAGCGCGCTGAGGCGATCCGGCAAAGCTAGGAACTCAGCCGTCGTCTGCGGCCATGTGGGGAGTTGCGCCAGCGTGCGATTTTCTTTTGATAGCGTTGCAAATTGCAAATTCAGCAAGCTTGTTGCTATCGGCAACCAAAGGCAGCCCAAAAATAGGACGACCAGAAATACGTCACTCAACCTGTCGCGCCGATTGCGCACAGTCAGGCGAACAGGTGGTTGCGCAGTCGTCGGCACACCAGTCTTTGACGGTGTTGACGGCACACTCATAATCAAAAACGAAAATAGATGAAGGGGTTATGATTTCCAGTCGATAGAACAATTGCAGTAAGTATAAATAAGCATAGTGTTGCTGCAGGCCTGATTAATCCGAAAAATACTGCTCCAGCCGTGGCCTGAAAATTGTTCATGCGACGGATGGGCTCAGAAGCAGTTCGATGCAAGACGTCTCGCCAAGATGCAGGAGGCGGTATGGCAATAATCAGTGCCGCGGCGAGCATGGCGGCGATCACTGAATAGCTTGCGAACCGAGGCACTGAAGGCGCGTCGGCGATAGCGTTACCCAAGCCAGCCATGGCGCGCAGCATCGCCGACGCTTCGCTTAGGCCGTCTGCTCGAAACAAAACCCATCCTATCAAGACAGTCAACAGCAGATAGGCGTGGCGTAAAGGTCGCCAGAGTTGCCTGGTCGTTGCTGCTGATGCCACACGTTCGACAACGAGGAAAACACCGTGATAGAGACCCCACACGACAAAGGTCCATTTTGCACCATGCCAGATGCCGCATAAGAAGAACACAACCAGTAAATTCGTATAGGTGCGCATCCCACCATGCCGATTGCCGCCAAGTGGTATATAGAGATAGTCCCGGAACCAGCGGGATAGCGTGATGTGCCAACGCCTCCAGAACTCTGTGATGGACTGAGCCGTGTACGGCCGATCGAAGTTGCGTGGTAGAGTAAAGCCCATCAGATGGCCTAATCCGATTGCCATATTTGTGTAGCCTGAGAAGTCAAAAAAGATTTGGAGTGCATAACAGGTGCCACCGAACCAGGCCACCGTCATGGTAAGCTGAGTGCCTGGAAGCTCGAAAATCTGATCTGTTGGCAAGGACACAGAGTTGGCGATGATCACTTTCTGCGCCAGGCCGATTACGAACAGCTCAATGCCCCAGTGCCAACGTACGAAGCTGATTGAACGATCGTCGATATCACGCACTATATCATGGTAACGAACGATTGGTCCGGCGATGAGCTGTGGAAACATCGTTTTATACATTGCAAACTTCAGGAGTAACTGCCCAGGTAGGAGGGCTTAGATAATTGTTGACCGGTCACGGGCGACCATGAGTCAAGGTGTCGGTGACACCATCCGTGGACATTCAGATAGCGGACGACGACGCGGCCGGGCTTAAAGCGCTGGTAGCCGAGCT
>JANXVC010000025.1 GCA_025351925.1 Rhodospirillales bacterium
TATTATTTCGGCGTGTTCGCCATGGCGTGGGATCTGCTATTCGGCTTTGCCGGCGAGGGTAATCAGCCCGAAATACGGCCCGCTCAGCCGCAGCGCCGGCACGGCCAGCAGCAATCCGCCGGCGACGGCCAGGGCGGCGCCGAACAGCACGCAAACCGGGATCGGCAGGCCGGTCTCGCTGTTGAGAATGCCGGCCCCGTAGGCGCCGAGGCCTACGAGGAACGTTGGGCCGAAGTTCACCTCGCCGGCAAAGCCGAATAGCAGATCCCACGCCATGGCGAACACGCCGAAATAATATGCGAGCGTCAGCAACCCCAGCACGTAGCCGGACACGCCGAGCGGCAGCACCGCGGCGACAACCAAAACCAGGAGCGCTATCCAAAACAGCCGCGAGCGCAGCAGGCCCCGCATCAGCGCCGGCCCAGCAGGCCCTGCGGCCGCAGGTAAACCACGATTACCAATAGCAGCAGCGCCGGGATGGTGCGCAGCGACGGCGAGATCAGGTAGGCCGTGATGGTTTCCAGATAGCCTACCAAGTAGGCGGCCAGCAGCGAGCCGCCGACGCTGCCCAAGCCCCCCAGCACGACGATCGAGAAGGCCGAGGCGGTCAGCGTCCCGGCATTCTCGGAGGACACGCCGAGGAAGGCGCCCAGCAGCACCCCCGCAGTGCCGGCCAGCACGCCGTAGATCGCCCAGACCAGCAGATAGATGCGCTGCAGCTCAAACCCCAGCAGCGTCAGGCCGCGCGGGTTGATTGACGCCGCCAGCAGCGCCTTGCCGGCCCGGGTACGGTTGATCAGCAGCCACATCAGCCCGATGGCGGCCCAGCACAGCACGGCGGTCAGAATCTCGTTGATCGGCGTCCTGACGCCGGCGATTACTGAGACCCCGGCGATCAGCGGGCGCACGGTGTGCGGGCTGGTTGTGGTGAAGTAGGCGACGGCCTCCTGGATCATGATGCCCCAGAGCAGCGTGCCGGTGAGGACGAAGATCTCCTTTTCCTCGTGCGGGATCGCCCGGGAGCGCTGGATCGGGCGTACGACCAGCAAATAGGTCGCGAACGCCATGGCAATGCCCGCAAGCAGTCCCGCCGCCGCTCCGCCGTAAGCGCCGATCTGGTCTGCCAGCAGCCACGCCACGACCGCGGACACCAGCAGGATGCCGCCATGCGCCAGGTTCAGCACGCCGGACACGCCGAACAGCAGGGTGAAGCCGATGGCGCCGAGGCCGTAGAGCGCGCTGACCGCGAAGCCGTCGATAAGAATCTGGAGGCCGAGCATCAAGCGGCCTGTCGGCCCTAGTTCGCGACCTTGACGAAGCCCGGGAAGCGCAGCGTGCCGGTCGCGACGGCCGGCGGCCAGACCGCGACCACCTTGCCGTCCTGCCACTGGACCACCAGGCCGCTCACAAAGTCGGTGCCGTATTTAAGGGCATGGGTGAACGGGTCGTCCTTGCCGAAGAACTGGACGCGGCCGACCGTCCCGACATAGTCCGTAGCCTCGAGCGCGCTCACCATCTTGTCCGGATCGGTGCCGCCGGCGCGGCGCACGGCGTCGGCGATGATGAAGACGTCGTCATAGGCGGTGTAGCCGGAATAGGCCGGGGTGATGCCGTATTTCTTCGTGTAGGCAGCGGCGAACGACATCGTCGTCGGCGTGCTGGCGACCGTATCCACCGCGGCCACCTGCAGCACCACGCCCTCGGTCGCGCCGTTGGTGTCCTTCCAGAACGTGCTGGACGTCGCCTGGGACGAGATGCCGAACATCGGGATCGGCACCTGCTGGTTGGCCCATTGCACTGTCGGCTGCACGCCGACATGGCTGATGCCGGTCACGATCACGTCCGGCTTCTTACTCTCGATGCCGTTGAAGATCGGCGTGAAATCTGTGGTGTCCGGCGACATGCGGATGTGGTCCAGCACCGTCAGGCCTGCCTTCGGCAGACAGGTCATGTAGCCGGCGTCCAGCGGGCCGGTCCAGGCCGCATCCTCGCTCATGATGACCGCCGTCTTCATCTTGAGCTTGCTGCCGGTCAGCAGGTCCTTGGCCGCGTCGCACACCGACTGCGCCAGGAAGCCCGAGGTCAGGTAGCCGTGGAAATTGTATTTCAGGTGCTCGTAGTCGCCGTGGATGCGTTTCGAGATCTCGTCGCTCGCCGCACCCGGCGTGATGGTCGGAATCTTCAGCCGCCCGGCCCAGGGCTGCAGCGCCAGGGCGACCTCGCTGGTGTAGGTGGCGATGACCGCGTGCACCTTGTCCTGGTTCGCCGCGCGCTGGAAGGCGCGGACCGCGTCGGCGGCGGAGTTGTGGTCGTCATAGGCGACGATCTCGATCATACGCCCGTCCACGCCGCCATGGGCGTTGATCTCGTCGGCGGCGAGCATCGCGGCGTTCGGAATGGCGATACCGCTGATGGCGGAGTTCTCGGCGATCACGCCGATGCGGATCGGGTCGGCGGCATCGGCAATGGCGGGCACTCCGACAGCCAAAGCGAGGGCAGGCAGCAAATAGCGCAGCGACATGGGACGTCTCTCCGAAGGACCGGCGTTCGCCGCCGTTGCGCCAAGGCTAATGCCGCCTGGCGCGGGAGTAAACGACCCGGCCGCGAATCCCCGTCACATCCCGAGCAGCGCAGGCCCCGACCCAGCCTGTTTGAGCAGAACCGGCTAGTGTATGCCGCCGCAGAACGGTGGGGAGTTGTGGAATGGCGATGGATATGCAGGCCAGTGCGGACGAAGGGTTGCCAAAGGTGATCGCGCTGCAGGGCTGCTCCAACCTGCGCGACCTTGGTGGCTACCGCGCGGCGGATGGGCGGCGCGTGCGGATGGGCCGGGTGTTTCGCGGGGCATCGTTGGCCAACCTGACC
Source organism: Rhodospirillales bacterium (assembly GCA_025351925.1). Taxonomy (GTDB): domain Bacteria; phylum Pseudomonadota; class Alphaproteobacteria; order Acetobacterales; family Acetobacteraceae; genus CAHJXG01. The sequence goes on from JANXVC010000025.1 coordinate 2,866, forward strand.
GATGACGACCTCTTGCAGTTCGCCAGCTTGGGAATCCGCACGGTCTGTGACTTACGCGGCGGTCAGGAGAGCGGGCGCGCGCCTTCCCGCCTGCCAGAGGGCGATGCGCCAGACGTGGTGCAGCTATCTATCGAGCCGCGGATCGGCGCCTCGCTACGCGACCTGCTCGCCCGAAGTGCGACGAAGGGCGAGGACATGTTCGCCGTGCTGCAGACCGCCTATGCCGCCTACGCCACCGAACATCTGCCGCGCTACCGCGCCCTGTTCGCGCTGTTGCTGGAGGGAGAGCGGCTGCCGCTGTTGTTTCACTGCTCGGCCGGCAAGGATCGGACTGGGTTCGGCGCGGCGTTGCTGTTGACCGCGCTGGGTGTGCCGCATGAGGCGGTGATGGACGACTATCTCGCGACCAACCGGATCTGGCGGCGGGAGCACGCTTTACCGCCGGACACGCCAGCGGCACTGCGCGATACCCTGCTGACCGCGCATCAGCCGCTGCTGGAAGGCGCGTTGACGCAAGCCATTGGCCGCCATGGTTCGTTGGAACGGCTGTTGACGGAGGGGCTCGGCCTTGACGCCGTTAAGCTTCAGCTATTGCGCGATACGTTGCTGGAATAGCCCATGCCGGCTGCCGAGGCAGCCGGCATGTCCGATTAGCGCCGGGATACGCTATTCAGCGCCTGGACCGTCGGCGCCTGCAGCGTGACCTTGCCGTTCACGATGGAGAGGTCGCTGCTCGGAATCCGCGCCTCATGGCTGCCTTGTTGGAAGTAGGAGCCGACCATGATGACCGCGGTCCGGCCGTCGTCAGTCAGGCTGCGGACGCTGCCGATGGTGTTGCCCTGCAGGTCATAGAGCCAGCGGCCGACTGCACTTGAGGCGACCGAGTAGATCTCGGCATGGTTCGCCTTAGGGGTGAAAGCCGTCTGCGCCATCGCGCTTCCGCTGATGGACAGAGCGAGCGAGGCAGCGAGGCTGAGGATGCGTGTGTTCATGATACTGGGTTTTCCGGTTGACGTACCCGGGCGTTGTGGGCCCGGGATGCGTCTTGCTTCAGTATAGGTTGGGATATGCTAGCCGCCGGGCGTATGCTGCCGGGCTGCGGAGGCGTAGCCCGTGGCCTTGCGGGCATTATGCGCCAGCATCCAGTTACGGACCGAAGTGGCCTGCGCGTAGGCGACGGTGCCCTCCTCGAAATGTGCCGGCAGGGAATTGGCGGTTTGCACCGGGCCCTCGCTGCCGTTGGTCGGCAGCAGGTCACCAGCTAGGCTCGGCAGATTGGAGCCTGGCCGTCCCGCTGGGCTCGGATAGGCGTTCGAGCCGGTATCCGCGTATTGCTGCGTGACGCCGGGCGTCCGGGCGGTGAAGCTGGTTGCGGTGTTGGGGAAGGGCTCGCCGACGCCCTCACCGGCGAACGCCGGGGCGATGCCGAGGCTGAGGGCGATGGCGGCTGCGAGGAATAGCTTATTCATAGTGTGTCTCCTGTGGCGGTCGCCCTGCGGGTGGCCTGCCGGATGATGGCGGCGTCGTTCGATCAGGAGCGCGTCGTCGGCCCTAGGTATGGGATCGCCGGCAACACCGCGTTAGCGGGCCATCCAGCATGATATTCATTCGCGGAAGTATGAGGCAGGACCATTCCGGGCGTAGCGCCGGGCCGTTCCCCGCGGGCTGATTAGTCCTGGTAGGCCCGGCGGCGTAAACTTGAGTGCGTCGCCTCAGGCGTCAGTCGCCGAGCAGATGCAGCACGATCTCCCGGCGGTGCGGCTGGCGGCGGTGCTCGAACACATAGAGGCCCTGCCACGTACCCAGCACTGGGACGCCGCCGGCAACCGGGATTGAAAGCTGCGTGGCGGTCAGCATGGCGCGCAGATGCGCCGGCATATCATCCGGCCCCTCGGCATCGTGGAGGTAGCGCTGCGCATCCTCCGGCACGACCGCTTCGAAAAAGCGGGCGATGTCCTCCCGCACGGTCGGGTCCGCGTTCTCCTGGACGGTGAGCGACGCCGAGGTGTGGCGGCACCACAGCGTGAGCAGGCCGGTGTCGATGCCCTGATTGGCAACCCAGGCGAGGACGTCGCGGGTAATCTCAATCAGGCCCTTGCCGCGGGTCGCGACGGTCAGCCGGTGCAGTGATTGCCTCATCGCCCGGCCATCACTGCAGGCAAAGCCGCCCGGTCGCGTACTGCCCCGCCGACAGGTTCGGCCAAACTGGCTGGCTTCGGCTACTCATTGGCGGCGGCTTTGGCTTCATGCTTGGCGACCCTCGCCGCCTCTTCGGAGGCTGCCTCGGCCTTCCGGTCGGCGACTTCCTGAGCATGATGGCGGTATTGGTCCAGCGCCTGCAAGGCATGCCGGTTCGCCACCGCCTCGGCTTCGGCGGCCGAGGTCGCGAGGTGCTCGGACTTCTCGAAGTTGCCCGAAGTGCAGTGCCGGGCTGCCTCATAATGCATCTTTGCGGCCACTTCGAACTGATGCGCCGCATCCTCGTGGTGCTTGGCCGTCACTGCTTTAATGTCGTCCATTATAAAATCTCCTGATACGCAGAATGCGGGTCAATGGCCCGGCCCATTATGCCCGGGAGCATACTTGGAAGCCGCCGGCTTGCCCACGCCAGCTGGCAGACTTAGGGCTAAGACGCATCCATCAAGTCCTAACGCTCTGATGGGATGGGCGGCAAGCAACACGCGAACGTGTTATACAAACGCGGACACTATCCTTCTGCTGCCGAGTAAATGCCTCTCACATAAGGTGAGCAAGATGCCGTGTTGCAGCGCCAAGCCGGGATATGAGCCACGATGCGCCAGGGCCGGTATGGCAGACCCTGCAACGAACGCCCTGTTCGCAGCGTCGTGACAGCCGCGCCATATCCAAAGTGGCGGCGCGGCCCAAATGGCCGGCTACTGGCCGGGATGGGCGAGCTTCGGCTTGAGGTTTACTGCTGTCCGAAACAGCCGCGGACGGCCCATTTCGCGGTGCTGCGGCGCCAATACGGACAGGGCAGCCTGTTCGCCTTGATCGACTCCGGGAGCGCTATCAGCCTGTTTGCCGCCATGCGCGCCGCCGAACAGGCAGGACACCGCTTCCTGTGACCCAGGACCTCATGCCGGCAGCTTTTTGGGCTGACCGGTATGCGCGCGGGGTTGGTGGGGTCGCCGAAACGCGCAGCGTTTGCGGCTGAGGCCGCGCGCCGAAAACAGACTCTGATGCCGGTCATCCGAAATGGCGGCTGGTGTCAGACACCGCACGATGTTCTGGCTTGCGTTCCACTTGCAGTCGGCGACATCGTGGCGATGGCAGGATATGAAGGTCGGACATGCTTGATTTTACCAATAGGATGAGCGTTCCTGGCGGCGGCGGCGGCCCGTACGGCTCCAGGATGGACGCGATGAGCGCGTTGCTGGCCCGCAACTGGTGGGCAATGGCGCTGCGGGGCATTTTTGCCATTCTTTTTGGCCTCGCCGCGGTGATCCTGCCATTCACGACCATAGAGTCGCTTGTGCTGCTGTTTGCGGCATATATGCTGGTTGACGGCGTGTTTGCCATCGTGGCGGGAGTCCGCGCAGCGGCACGGCATGAACGCTGGGGGCTGCTGATCCTTGAGGGGATCGTGGATCTTCTGGCGGGTGCGGCCGCTTGGCTAGTGCCGGGGCTGACGGTGCTGGTTGTCGTCACTTTGCTTGGCGTTTGGTCGGTCGTAACCGGAGCGCTAATGCTCGCGGCAGCGTGGCGCCTGCATGGTGGTTACGGGCGCTGGCTGCTCGCGCTTTCTGGCCTGGTTTCGATCGGCTGGGGTGTGCTGCTGTGGCTGTTCCCCGCTGCAGGCGCGCTGGTGCTGACCTGGTGGCTAGGCGGCTACGCGTTGGTATTTGGAGTGCTGCTGCTGGTGCTTGCATTCCATCTGCGAGGACGCCGGATGGCATCGTTGCCGCCCGGACGCATCGCTTCTTAATATCTGCAATATACCAGGTGACCAGCCGTCTCGATGCCGGTCACCTGGAAAATATGTATGGGCGTCAGGATACGCGAACAACGCGCCTTTTGCGCTCGGTCGTGACCTGCTCGGCAGAGTAGGCTGGGGCAGCTTCGTCGTACTGTGTCCATCCCTCGGTCTGATATTCCGTCCGACGCGCGGTCAGATCCACTGGCGTCCGCCCATCCAGCACGGTCTTGATATCAGCAGCCCGTGCCTGATCCGCGCGTACGGTGACCAGTGTGCCGCCGCGGCGCACGCCCTCTGCATGCACGTGGGCATCGGCCTCGCTCACGCCCGCTCCGGTGAGGGAGCCGAACAGGCCGCCCGCGGCCGCCCCAACACCTGCGCCGGTAAGCGTGGCCACGAGCCAGCCCGCCGCCACAATGGGCCCGATGCCTGGGATGGCCAGCGCGCCCAGGCCTGCGAGAAGTCCAGCGCCGCCGCCCAGCACGGTTCCCATGGTTGCGCCGGTGCCTGCGCCGGTGCTGGCGCCCTGCTCCGGGTCACCCGAGGTCATGCCGGTGGCGCTGGCACCTGTGCCCGTACCGCCGTGTCGGCTATCGGCATCGTTGGAGACGAGGCTGATGTCGGCATGCGGCACGCCGGACGCTTCAAGCGCCTGCACCACATGCATGGCGTCGTCGTGGTCGTCATAAAGACGGGTAAAAGTTTCCTGGGCCATTGAGGCCTCCTAATCAATCGAGATCAGCCAATGCTGCGGAGACCGGTATCGCCGAACTGGCGCTGCCGGCTCCATAATTATGGGCCTGAGCTACCGGTTGGTGCCGCTTGGCGAGACAGCGCTGTTGCCGCCCGGGTTGGCCCCGGTCGTGTTCGTTCCCAGCGTGCGGTCCATCGCCCGGCCCGCGGCTGTGCCCGGCGGATTGCCCGGAGTGCCGTCCGGCATGTTGGCGGCTGGATTGGTCCCACTTGTGTTGGTCCCCAGCGTGCGGTCCATCGTCCGGCCCGCGGCCGTGCCGGGCGGGTTGCCGGTCGTGCCGTCAAGGTTGCGCCCGCCAGCGCCCATGCCGGTTGTGCCGCCCGGTGCGTTCGTGTTCGTCGCCATGCCGCCGCCCTGTCCGCTGTTGCCCTTGTAGTCGAGCCACACCTGAACGCTCTGGCCGTCCTTCATGGCCGTGCCGCGCCATACGCCGCCATTGTCCTTGGTCAAACCGCTGACGCTCTGGAAGCCGTTGCGCTCCAGCCGGCGCCGGGCCTCGTTTTGGGTAAAGCTGTTGCTGCCGCGGGCGGGCTGCGCCGCGTTGGCGCCCGTCGTCGTGACGGCCTGGTTGCGATCACCGCTGGCGGCGGCCGCGCCGCTGTTGCGATCCATCATGCCCGTGCCGGGAGTGACGCCCGTATTGGGATTAACGCCCGGCATCGGCGCGTTCGACGTGGCACCCGGGGCCATGTTCCCCGGTGTGCTGCGCGAAGGCGTCGTGCTGGTGTTCTGAGCAAATACGGTCATTGGAGCGAAAGCAGTCGTCGTCAGCAGCGCAGCCGCCAACGCAAGCGAATTGCGATTCATAATGAAATCCTTCATAGTGTTTTCAATTTTGCTGCAGAGTAATGGGGGAGGGCCCCACCGGCCCTCCCTTTTTCCGCAGCGGACAGTCGCGCCCTGCTTACTTGCGCTCTGGGTTGGCACCGCTGATGTTCGTGCCCAGCGTCTTGTCCACTGCCCGGCTGGCCATCGTGCCCGGAGGGTTGTTGCCGGTGCCATCCGGAGCGTTGGCGCCGGGGTTGGTGCCGCTGACGTTGGTGTTCAATGTCCGGTCCACCGCACCCGCCGCACCCTTTGCCGTGCTGGCGCCGGGCGTCGTCGTGGTGCCGCGGCCGGCCGTCGTTCCAGTCGTGCCGTCCTCAACTTCGACCTGGGTCTTGCGCACGGTATCGCGGACCGTTTCGACCCGGTCGGCCACTTCTTTGTGAACTGCGATTTCCTCGACGACGCGGGCCTCCTTGCCGACGACCGCCTCCTCGCTGGTGGCGCGCGCCTCGATGGTGCGCTCCTGGAAAGCGGCGAGGTCTGCAGCGCTGGCTTCGCGGTCCACCGGGCGGCGATCCACCATGACCCGCTCCTCGTGCAGGGTCACCTTGGCCTCGACCGGCTGCTCGACGACATAGGACCGCACGCGCACTCGGCCACCTTCGACGGCGCGCTTGCCGACAACTAGGTTCTCCTCGACCACTTTGATCGTCTCATCCTGGCCAGTGCGGGCCGCACCGGTCGCCGGCATTGCGCCTGTTGCGCTCGTGCGTGCGCCGTTATGCGCCGTGGCGTCGTAGGCGGTCCAGCGCGGCGTCGGGATCTCGATGACGCGGACGTAATAGAACGCTCGTTGCTCCGGGTCGAAATTCGGGTCCTGCCACATCTTCATGAGGGACTCGGCACCGATGGTGTTGGTCCAGGTCGCATTGCCGACGTCGACCGTGTTGCCGACCGCCGGCAGCTTGCCATTGGCG
>JANXVC010000510.1 GCA_025351925.1 Rhodospirillales bacterium
GCATGGCATCGGATCGCTCCCACGCTCGAACCCCGTGCCGCCCTCAGCCTGACGGCGCGGTCTCGACACCGGCCCCGTTCGGTCCCGAGCCTGCGCCGCCCACTCCCTTCCATCCCATCCGCATCGGCCGGCGCGCGCACAGCCCCGCCGCCGGCTTCCAGCTTGCCGGCGATCCCGCAATCGAGCGCAGGCCGGCCGATGGCCGGCTCTGGGACTACGCCGCGGACCATTTGGGTTTCTATGAATACTTGCGCGTTTCCAACACCCGCATCCTGCGCCGGGTCGGCGTAGGGCTGCTGGACCTGCCCGACCGGCGGTGGCGCGACGACTATAACAACCGGCTGCACCCAGGAAAGGCGGCGGATCAGGCCATCACGGACGCAGCCGCCGAGATGGGATGCGCGCTATGACGCGCTACCGCATACGGCTGGTCGAGCAGTCGATCCTGGAAGGCAGCGGCGACTTCACCGTCGAAGCCGACACGCCCGAGCTGGCGGCCGGCATCCTGCTGGCGGCGCACAACCGGGCACGCGAGCAGTGCAGCAACGTCGTCACCCTGCCGGACGGGCAGTGCCGCCGCATCGAGCCGACGGACGTGATCGAAAACAGCACCTTCTGCATGCTGCTGGACGACGCCGGGCAGGAGGTCAGGGAGATCGAACCCGAGTGGGAAGGCGCCACGGCGGACGAGCAGCAGCGGAACGCGCAGGGCGCCTACGGCCTGGGGCAGGCCGGCACCGCGGAGCCAGGCCCATGACAAGGCTATACGGAGCGCAGCGCCGGCGCGGCGGCGCAAACCCGCTGGGCGTCGGCGTGATCGCGGCGGGCTCGCTCTACTATTTGCAAAATGCGAGCTGGTTCAGCGACCGCTATCCCGGCCCGCCGGTGTGCCGGGACCCCTGGCGCATCGAGGCATTCGAGAACGGGCTGCTCCATGCCGCCCAGCGCGATCCGAATACGGGACACTGGCGAAGCAGCTACTGGAGCGGGCGGTCCGACATGGCCGTGGTCCGCTCGCTGCGCGACGGCCGGCAGCGCAGCGTGTCCGTGCGGCTGCTGATCCTGCACGACGACCTGGGCCTCAACAAGGGGACCACGGCCTACCCCACGCTGCCCGACCTGCGGTTCTACCGCTGCCGGTCCCGCACACGCGAGCCCGCTGCCCAGTTGCAGCACGCCGCCTGACCATTTTTACATGCGCCAGCACCGGCCGACGCACCCGGAGGCGACCATGACCCCCATTGCCCTGCCCCAGTCGATCGTGCGCACCCTGCGCGATCCCATGCCGGACGCCAAGGATTTCACTCCAACCAAGTTTCAGCCCGCGTCCAGCAAGGCTTGGTTCGTTGGTCATTGTATAAAGTTTGTGTCGGATGACTTCCCACGGCATCAATTCACCAAGCGCTTCTATGGACAATTGATGCACTGCTTTTCAATGATTGCCCACTATGATTCGCACGGCTTCTGGACTGAGTATTTCACGACCAATGCTGGCAAGGTCGAGTTCCTGCAGCAGGTTCTGTCGCACCCTTGCTATGGCGATCCTTGCCACACATTCTCGGATGCGGAGCGGGAGATCATCAAGCGCCTGCGCCGGACCGATGTACTCAACTTCTACCGGCAACGGTTGAGCGTCGAGCAGGACGCAGCAGACCGTGCCGAGCTGGCCCGGCTGATGACGAAATACGGCCAGGACACTCCGGCCGTCGATCCCGGCATCCTGCGCACCGTGCTGCTGCCCATGAACCGGCTGGACACCGCCAGGACAGTGCGCCGGCGCGACGACACCGGCCAGCTTGTCCTAGGCTTCGGCTAGGGACCCCGACACCCGCCCGGCAGATCGCCAAGCCATGCCAGCGAGACCTCCGCCCATAGTGCCTCACCCGTCTACAAGCAAAAGATCGCTGTCTGGCCGGGCAGGGCTAATTACGAGAACTACGAGTGGAATGGAATAAACGAGCCATGGCGGCACGATGAAAAGCAACCATCCATTCAAATGACAAAATGAACCGGGGAGGGCCATGGTGGCAACGGCCCGTGCCGGCGCGACCCCTCGGGTTTGCTGCGGCTTGAACCGGGCCGAGGCCGGGTCAACCCGGCGCCGTGCCGGCGCCCCGCTATGCGGCTGCAGCCCGCTCGGACGCTCAAGGCCGGGCCGCGTTCGCCGCAGGCCTCCAAGCAGTCCCGCGTCGCCCGCACCCCAACCCCGCGCGCTCGCAAGCTTCCGGGGCTGACCCGGCCCCGGCCCGGTTCTCAGGAGCCGCACCCGAAGGGACGCGCCGGCACGAGCCGAAGCCGCTTTTCGAGGAATGATCGAGGAGCAAAACGATGTCTGGCTTCGTCAATAAAGTAATACTTGTGGGCAATCTTGGCCGCGACCCGGAAATCCGTCACCAGCAGGACGGCAAAAGAGTTGCATCGTTCAATATCGCAACCAGCGAGAGCTGGAATGATAAGCATACCGGCGAACGCATGGAAAAAACAGAGTGGCATAAAATCGTCGTGTTCAATGATCGTCTTTGCGAGCTTGCAGAGAAGTTCTTGAGCAAAGGCTCCAAGGTCTATGTCGAGAGCCAGCTCAAAACCCGCAAGTGGACCGACGACAAAGGCGTCGAACGCTACGTGACCGAGATCCACTTGGGAGCGTTCAACGGCGTCCTGACGTTCCTGGACAGCAAGCGCGACAGCGAGAACCGCGCATCGTCCCACCAGGCTCCCGCACGCCGCGAACCCGCATTGGCAGGGGCGGGCGGAGGTGGCGAGGGCTCCGGGCGAGCGAGCAAGTGGGATGCTCTCGGAGAGGGAAGAACCGACGCTGATCTTGATGACTCGGTCCCTTTTTAGTCCGCTCTGAGAATGGACCGCACGCTTCTTCGCCACTGACCCCAACGAGGCCGGACAGTGTGCCGGCCTCACTGGTCGCGGACCGGATCGGCCTGGCGGCTGGGAAGCGCACCTGGCTGCTCAATGCGGCACGCTGGGCGCAGCGCTCCAACGCACCACCGACCATGGCCGACCTGTGGGTCGAACCCGTGGCGTCACCGTCCCAGCGGCAAACGCTTCGCGTTTCCGCGACCTGGCCCGGCCGCGCCCGCAGGACTTCGACCCCGACCCACGCGTGCGCCGGCGTCGCACGGGCTTGCCTGCCCACGTCGTCTGCGACCCTCGTTCGATCCCGAATATGCTTCGCGCGCTCAGGGCAGCGTCACTCTCGGCACGCTTAGTGCGGCTTGGAGATCCGCCGCATGACCGCGGCCAGATCCAGGTCGAGATGCCGGTCAAAGGCCGCAGCCGTTTCGCGGCCATCGCCGAGCGCGATCCCCTTGGCCGCATGACGTGGCGCACGGTGTGGGACGGCAACAGCGACAGCAAGGCGGGACAACTGCGGCACCGGCGCTGCCTGCAGTGCGACGCCTACGCGCGCATGGTGGATGTCCTGCGGCGTGGCCGGTCCAGCGTGCAGGCGGACCTGTTCCATCCCCTGACCTGGCCCCGGCCGCCATGACGCCGTTCCCAGCCGTCCCGCCATTCCGACGCGCGCCGCTCCGGCGCTGCCGGCTTCTGCGCCCTCGACACCGGCATCGGGCGTTCGGGGCAGGCAAACAATTCAACCGGTCGCGTTCCGGTATGCCGATCCAGCACTCCCCTTCACCCAGGAGCCAGCCATGAGCCGTCATGATCTCCAGCCGTTCGATCCCACCTACGATATCGTTGTCGGCTGGGATCCCCCGATGCATACCTTTTTCGCCCAGGTGCTCGACACCAAAGCGGACGAAGCCCACGCCAACTACGAAGTTCTCTGGATCGGCACGAGCCATGGCGAGGTGCTCGATCCCGCGGCGGTCATCGCCGCCGTCCGCCCGTTCGCCACGATCCCGGACGACCTGTGCCGCACGCTGCAGGTCGACCGCATGACGCAGGCCTGAAGCCGCAGCGCCGCGGCGTGCAGCCAAGGCTGTTCCGCAGCCCGGGTTGACCCGGCCTGCCACGATGCCCGCCCCCGTCTTCCGTCCAGGCTGAGCGGCTCGTGCCCATCCCGGCCGGCTTGGGCGCTTGCCTCATCGGTGCGGGCATCCGGCAGGGACATGACGCAAGCCTACCCCGTCCACCCAGCCCGCCGGCTCCGCCGTGCGGGCCGTTCGCAGTTCAGGAGATCGCGATGCTGACCCAGATCCTTCCCCACCGCCCGGCCGATGGTCGTTGCCGCGCCAGCGCGCGCAACCTGCGCACGCACGCGGAGCTGCTCCGCGACGGCGCCGAGGCGCCCGTGCTCACCACCGGCCAGCGCATCATGCTGCTGCGCGACGCCGAGGCCGCCGAGCGCCAAGCCAATCGGCGGATGCGGGCGCTGCGGGCACAGCGGCCTGGCCCCAACGGCAACGGCCGGACACCGCAGGGCATGGATCGATCCTGCCCCGACAAGCCGCAGCGCAGCGCGCTTCAACCGTGCGTCGCGCCGTAAGCTGCGCAGTCTGATCAGATTACCAAACCCGCAGCAGGAGAAGACCATGGCAAGGCGATCGAAGGCGCCACGGCCCGGCAGTTACACTGGCCGGGTCGCGGGCTACCCGGCTGTATTCGTCATCGACGAGGAAATGGTGGCTTCATCCAACACTCAGATGCTTGGGACGTGTCGAACGGAGGCTTTGCCCCGACCCACCGTGGCGAGCGTGTTGCAGTGCGTATCGCGCCGTCGAGCTTCTGGGCGCCAGAATAAGATCAAGGCTCTGGTTCGTGGCTCATAGACCACTGTCAGTGTGCTGATGCGGGCGCGCTTCGCGCCAGCATATGCTCCTGCGCCTCAGCTTCGGTGCCCACAAAGGTCTGGCCAGAGCCGTCCTCGACGACCGCGACGTAAGTGCCGTCGAGCAGGCTCTGGCGGAGGTGCGCCAGAGCCTGCTCG
>JANXVC010000048.1 GCA_025351925.1 Rhodospirillales bacterium
TCATGGCGGGGTTCCGCGCCCATCAGCCAGAGCGCCTGCGCCAGCGGTCCGCCCTCGGTCTTCAGATTGTCGGTGCCCCACAAGACCATCGCGATGGTTTCCGGCACGCCCAGGCCGTCGGCGGCATGCCGGGCCAGCAGCCGGTCGGCCTGGCGCGCGCCGTCCTGCACGGCAAACTTGCTGGGCAGATGGAAGGGGTCGAAGCCGTGCAGGTTGCGCCCCGTCGGCAGCACCGCGGTGGTGCGCAGCAGATCGCCACCCGGCGCCGGGCGGATGAAGCCGCCGTCCAGCGCATGGATGATCGCCGGCAGCTCGTGATCGTGGGTCAGCAGCGCCTCCAGCCGGGCACGCTCGACGGGTTCGGTGACGCCGGCGAAGTCCAGCATCTCCGTGCGTTCCTGGGCGCTCGGCGGCTGGCCGATCACGTGCAGTCCGTTCGGGATCAGGGCGTATTCCAGCTCCAGCAGCGCGACGCCCAGCCGGTCGATCTCCCCGGCCGCCTCGGTCCAGATGGGATCGGCCACGCCCAGGTTCACCGCGACCGCCTGCGCCTGCACGAGGGCGGTGAGCTGCGATCGCTGCTCGGCCTCCGTCTCCGGGTCCATGGCGCGCCAGCGGTCAAGCGACGCCTTCAGGTCCAGCAGGCCGCGATACAGCCCGGCATGCGCCACCGGCGGGGTCAAATAGCTGATGAGCACCGCGTTGGCCCGGCGCTTGGCCAGCATGCCCTCGCTCGGGTTATTCGACGCATACAGATTGAAATTGGGCAAGTGGCCGATCAGCCGGTCCGGCCAGCATTCCGCCGATAGCCCCGCCTGCTTGCCCGGCATGAACTCCAGCGCGCCATGCGTGCCGAAATGCAGCACCGCGTGGGCGCCGAAATCGTGCTGCAAATAACGATAGAAAGCGCTGAATGCGTGGGTGGGAGCGAAGCCGGTCTCGAATAGCAGGCGCATTGGATCGCCCTCGTAGCCGAAGCCGGGCTGCACGCCGACGAAGATGTTGCCGAACCGCTTGCCCATGACGAACAGCGCGCTGCCGTCGGTCAGCACCTTGCCGGGCGCCGGGCCCCAGGTCTTCTCGATCTGCGGCAAAAACGGCTCGCGCCGCACGTGGTCGTCCACTGGGATGCGCACGGCCACGTTGGCGTCGGTGCCGTAGCGGTCGGCGTTGCCTTTCTGGATGCTGTCCTGCAGCTCGGCGACAGTCTCCGGCACCTCGACGTCATAGCCGGCCGCCTGCATCGCGAGCATCATGTTGTGCAGCGAGTGGAACACAGCCAGGTAGGCGGCGGTCCCGGTCGCGCCGGCGTTGGGCGGGAAGTTGAACAGCACGAGGGCGATCTTGCGCGCTGCCCTGGCGGTCCGCCGCAGCGCCACCTGTTTTGCCACCCGCGCCGCCAAGGTCCCCGCCCGCTCGGCGTGCGAGACCATGTCACGGGAGCACGCCCTGTTGACGCACCCAGGGCAGGGGTTGGCCGTGTTGGCCCGGCCGCAGCGCCCGCCGAACGTCATCGGCGACATGCCGCCATCCAGCTCCGGCAGCGCGACCATCATCGTCGCCTCAACCGGCAGCAAGCCGCGCGGGTCCGACTGCCACTGCTCCAGCGTCTGGAACTCGACCGGGTGCGCGGTGATGTAGGGCACGTCGAGTTTGGTGAGCATGACGTCGGCGGCCGAGCTGTCGTTGTAGGCGGGGCCGCCCACCATGGAAAATCCGGTCAGCGAGACCACCGCGTCCACCGCCGTCACGCCGTCCTTCATGAAGAACGCCTCGACCGCCGGACGGGCGTCAAGGCCGCTGGCGAAGGCCGGGATGACGCGCAGGCCGCGCTCCTCCAGCGCGTCGATGACGCCGTCGTAGTGCGCGGCGTTGCCGGAGATGAGATAGGAGCGCAGCAGCACTAGCCCGACCGTGCCCGCAAGGCCGGTGCGCGGCAGCTCCTCGATGCGCTCGAACACGCGGCCGGGCACGCGAGGGTGATAGAGGCCGAGCTCGGGATAGGCGACCGGAGCGGCGACCGTCAGCTTGCCTTGGAGGGCCCGCCGCTCGCCGGTGGAGTATTTGCTGACCAGCATGCGGATCAGGCTGCCCAGGTTCTGCTCGGACCCGGCGAGCCAATACTGCAGCGCCAGGAAATAAGTGCGGACGTCCTGCGCCGTGCCGGGGATGAACTTCATCAGCTTCGGCAGGCGGCGCAGCATCTTCATCTGGCCGGCGCCGGACTTCCGATTGTCGCCGTTCGGCTTGCCGCGCAGGCGCTTCAGCATCGCCAGCGCCCCCGACGCCTCCTGCGACATGTCGAAGCGGCCGAGCTTCGTCATCTTGGTGATCTCGCCGGCCGACATGCAGCAGATCATCGCGTCGCAGTGGTCGCGCCGGGCTGCCAAAGCCGACTGCACGGCGCGGATATGGTCTTCGAGGAACAGCATCGTGGCGATCACGATGTCGCCCTCGGCGATGGCGGCGTGGCACTCGGCGAGCTTTTCGGCGTCGTCGCCCCACTCGTCGGCGGCGTGGATGCTGAGCTGCAGGCCGGGGATGTCGCGACGCAGGTCGGCCTCGGCACGGAGGGCCGCGCTGGTCAGGTGGCTGTCCATCGTGACGATAACGACGCGGGTGGGGACGACACGGGTCGCTACGGTGCCGGGGGCGAGCAACTCAACGGCCATAGTGCGCCTTTGCGTCATAGAGGGTATCGACGGTGATGGTCGCGAGGCCCTGCGCCAGGGCGAACTTCTCGGTGTTGCGGCGGGCTTTGCCGCGAACGAAGAAGGGGATTTTCCCAACCTCTTTTTCGGCCTCTGGCGCCCAAACCAGCGAACCCGCTGCGGCCGCGACCGGCTCCGGCTCGGGACGTGGCTCCGGACGAGCTTGGGCTGCGTGGCCGAGATGCGACGGCGCGGCGTCATCGTGGAACTCGAAATCGCCGCGGAACATCCCGATCAGGTGCTCCTCGAGGCCCATCATCAGCGGATGGATCCAGGCGTCGAACAGCACGTTGGCGCCCTCGAACCCCATGACCGGGGAGTAGCGCGCCGGAAAGTCCTGCACGTGCACCGGGGCGGAGATCACGGCGCAGGCGATGCCCAGGCGCTTGGCGATGTGCCGCTCCATTTGGGTGCCCAGCACGAGCTCGGGCTGTGCCGCGGCGATGCGGGCCTCAATCTCCAGGTAGTCGTCGGAGATCAGCGGCTCCACGTCATACAACTTGGCGGCCTCGCGGACCTCGCGGGCGAACTCGCGGCTATAGGTGCCGAGGCCGACGACGGTGAAGCCCATCTCCTCGCGCGCGACGCGGGCAGCGGCCACGGCGTGCGTCGCGTCGCCAAACACGAACACCCGCTTGCCGGTCAAATAATTGCTGTCCACGGACCGCGAGTACCACGGCAGGCGCGACGGCGAGCCCGCCAGCACTGCGCTGGGATCGACGCCGGCCAGCGCCGCCACTTCGTTGATAAAATCCCGGGTGGCCCCGATGCCGATCGGCACGCTCTTGGTCGCCTTCTGGCCGAAGCTGCGGGCCAGCCACGCCGCCGCCTGCCCGGCGATCTCCGGATACAGCACGACGTTGAACTCGGCGTCGCCCAGCCGCGCGATGTCGGCGGGCGTCGCACCCAACGGTGCCACGACGTTCACGTCGATGCCGAGCTGGACCAGCAAGCGGGTAATCTCGACCACATCGTCGCGGTGGCGGAAGCCGAGGGCGGCCGGGCCGAGCACGTTGCAGCGGGGCCGGGCGCCGGCCGGGCGCTCAGGACGTGGCGTACCGGGCGGCGGGACGGACGACCCGGCGAAGGCGCGGACGACCTGGTAGAAGGTTTCGGCCGCACCCCAGTTTTCCTTTTTCTGGTAAGACGGCAGCTCCAGCGCCACCACGGGGACCGGCAGGTTCAATGCACGGGCGAGGCCGCCGGGGTCGTCCTGGATTAGCTCGGCGGTGCAGCTTGCCCCGACCAGCAGCGCTTGCGGCTGAAACCGGGCATAGGCGTCGCGCACGGCGTTCTTGAACAGCTCCGCCGTGTCGCCGCCGAGGTCGCGGGCCTGGAACGTCGTATAGGTGACCGGCGGGCGCTTCGACCGCCTTTCGATCATGGTGAACAGCAGGTCGGCGTAGGTGTCGCCCTGCGGCGCATGCAGCACGTAGTGCACGCCCTCCATGGCCGTGGCGATACGCATGGCGCCGACATGCGGCGGTCCCTCATAGGTCCAGAGCGTGAGCTGCATCGATCAGACCTTCAGACGCAGGCGGCGGTTGAGCGGGCGGGCAAACAGCTCGGCGAGGTCGGCCGCCTGGTCGTAGCCCTGGATCGGGGTGAACAGCAGCTCGATCGACCACTTGGTGCTGATACCCTCGGCCTCCAGCGGATTGGCGAGGCCGAGGCCGCATACCACGATGTCCGGATGCGCCGTGCGGGCGCGGTCGAGCTGGCGGTCCACATCCTGGCCCTCGCTCAGCGCGGTGCCGGCAGGGAGCAAAGCAAGCTCCTCGGCCAGATGCTGGCGGTGCAGATAGGGCGTGCCGACCTCGACCAGGCGCATGTCCATCTCGCGCGCGAGGAAGCGGGCGAGCGGGATTTCGAGCTGGCTGTCGGGAAAGAAAAAGACGCTCTTGCCGGCGAGCTCCTCGCGGTGCCGGGCCAAGGCGCGGCGGGCGCGGTCGAGCGGCGCCTGGGTCACGGCGTCGAAGCGCTCGGGCGACACGCCCCAGGCGTTGGCGGCGGCCTGCAGCCATGCGGTCGTGCCCTCGGCGCCGAGCGGGAACGGCGCTGGCAGGCGTGTGGCGCCACGGGCTTCGAGCGCCCGGGCCGTGTCGGCGAGGAAGGGCTGGGCCAGCAAGTAGCGCGTGTTCGGTCCCACGGCCGGGAGCGCCAGGGCACTGCGCGGCGGCATGAACTGCACGCCCTCAATGCCAAGTCCCTCCAGCAGGCGGCGGAGCTGGTCCTCCACAACCTCGGCGAGCGCGCCCACGACCAGCAGGTTTGGGCTCGCGCCCGGCGCCTCGCGCGGCAAGATCGGCACCAGCGACGCCAGGCAGGCGTCCTCGCCCTGGGTGAACGTCGTCTCGATGCCGCTGCCGCTATAGTTCAGCACGCGGACCTGCGGCATGTGGGTGGCGGACAGCCGCTCGGCGGCGCGGGACAAGTCGAGCTTGATGACCTCGGACGGGCAGGAGCCGACCAGGAACAGCAGGCGGATCTCCGGACGCCGGGCCAGGAGCTGGTCCACGACGCGGTCCAGCTCGTCATTGCAGTCGGCGATGCCGGCCAGGTCGCGCTCGTCGATGATGGCGGTGGCGAAGCGCGGCTCGGCGAAGATCATGACCCCGGCGGCGGACTGGATCAGGTGGGCGCAGGTGCGGGAGCCGACGACCAGGAAGAACGCGTCCTGGATCTTGCGGTGCAGCCAGATGATCCCCGTCAGGCCGCAGAACACCTCGCGCTGACCGCGCTCCCGCAGCACGGGCGCGTCGCCGCAGCCCGAGATTGCGGTCGCTGAGAGCGACGTGGTCGCTGTGCTCACGAAGTCAGGCCCAGGCCAGCGGTGTGCCAGCCGTCATCCTGGCGCCGGGCGGCCCGCAGCTTCAGTATGAACTGCCCGGCGTTGATGACGTAGGTCGCATAGGCGGTGAGCGCCAGCAGCATCAGCCCGTGTGCGTCGAGCGCGCCTGACAGCAGGGCCGCGAGGTAGGCGGTGTGCAGCGCCAGCACCAGCATGCTGAACACGTCTTCCCAGAAGAACGCCGGCGCGAACAGGAAGCGTCCGAACACCTCGCGCTCCCAGATGCAGCCGGTGATCATGATGGCGTAAAGGCAGAGCGTCTTGGTCACGATGGAGGCCGTGGCAGCCCCTTCGCCCGTGCCGGTGCTGAGATAGCGGGAAACCAAGCATAGGCTGACCAGGAACACGACGAATTGCGCTGGGGCGAGCACGCCCTGCACGATGGTCCAGGGCGAGGCGTCGCGACGCCTCCGCTCGTCTGGCGTGTAGAGCGAGCGGCGCATCGGCTGGTGAAACACTGGCCGAATGCCGCGTCCGGCCGCACCGCCCCATGGGCTGCAATCCAACGAGTTTACAATACTGCTCAGAAGATTTGTAAACATCGCTTGACAATGCCTTTCCTAAAAGGTGCGCTGGTCCGGAGTAGCTGGAGTGGAGACTTCCCGCCGCTGCCTCGTTGCCGCCACCGTGAGCACGCCCTCAGGCGCTATCGCAAAACTGCCAACCTCGAGCCACACCGCGACTTTTTTCTATTTTTCGATCCCGTGTCGCCCGGGATCTTCTGCTGAGACGAACGCTAGAGCCGAGCCAGCCGGTGTGTCAAGCGGGCATGACGTAAATCGAACTTGACACTACTACCAGTCATTAAAAATTTCCATTCCTCATCCATAATATAAGGGAGGGCTAGCAACGAGCGCACTGG
>JANXVC010000052.1 GCA_025351925.1 Rhodospirillales bacterium
CGCATCGACCACCAGCTCGGTCCGCAGGTGGTTCGCCATGGACCAGCCGACGATTTCAGACTGACGCTCCGCGTCTGGCTTGCGGCTCCACGCATCGAGCACGACGGCCGGGTAGAGGAACCCTGCCGCCGTTGAAATGAACGTAAGATACTGTCGGCGAATTCAGGTGACTGTTCAGCATAGGAGGTGATCCATGAGCCTTCGCTCGGGACTGATTGGTGAGATCCCCGGTGAGACTGCGCGCGTGGCCCGTGCGGCTTTTCCCAAGGGCACCCTCGTGACGCGACTGCGCGACGAGTTCAGCGTCCTTTATGACGACGAGGATTTTCGCAAGTTCTATCCCACTCGGGGCCAGCCTGCTCTTCCGCCCTGGAGATTGGCCCTGGCTACGGTATTCCAGTTCCTTGAACAGCTCAGCGACCGGCAGGCCGCCGACGCCGTGCGCGGCCGGATCGATTGGAAGTATGCTTTGGGGCTGGAGCTGACCGACCCCGGGTTCCACTTCAGCGTGCTGACGGAGTTCCGCGCCCGCCTCGTCGCGGGCGGGGCGGAGCACCTGTTGCTGGACGCGATGCTGGAGCGCTTCAAGGCACGCGGCCTAGTCAAGGCGCGCGGCAAGCAGCGCACCGACAGCACGCACGTGCTGGCGGCCGTGCACGACCTGCACCTGCTCGAATTGGTGGCCGAGACGCTGCGCGCCACCTTGGATGATTTGGCGACGGTTGTGCCGGATTGGGTGCGTGCGACGGCACAGCCTGCGTGGTTCGAGCGGTATGGGCGTCGCGTCGAGGACTACCGCCTGCCGAAAAGCCAGGAGAAGCGCGAAGCGCTCGCCCTTGAGATCGGCGCGGACGGGTTCGTCCTGCCCGAAGCCCTGGAGGGGCCGGATGCTCCACAGGCAGCGCGCGAGGTGGCGATGGTGCAGACGCTGCGCGACGTGTGGCGGGTGCACTATGCTCGCGAGGACGACGGGCGGCCACGCTGGCGGGCTGTCGCGGAACTGCCTCCGGTGGGGGAACGGCTGCAATCGCCTTATGACCCGGAGATGCACTACAGCACGAAACGGCAGATGGAGTGGTCAGGCTACAAGGTGCACGTCACCGAGACTTGCGACGAGGACGCGGCGCACCTGGTCACGCATGTGAAAACGTGCCCGGCGATGCAGCAGGACATGACCAGTACAGCCGACATCCACGACCGCCTGGCCGCCAAGGACCTGCTGCCCGCTGAGCACTTCGTGGACTCCGCCTACGTCGATGCAGGCTTGCTGGTCGAAAGTCAGCGCGACCACGGCGTCTCACTTGAGGGGCCGGTCCGGGGAGTGGCGAACCAGTATGCCCGCGCAAAAGGCTACGAGCAGCGCCACTTCGCCATCGATTGGGAGCGCGAGCGGGTCACCTGCCTGCAGGGCAAGGCGTCGGTGACCTGGCGCGTCGGGCGCGACGAGACCAGCGCCCCGCGCATCCAGGCCATATTCAGCCGCACCGACTGCGGCGCCTGCACCGATCGGCCGCTCTGCACGCCATCAAAGGACGCGCGCCGCTCCGTCTACTTCCATCCACGCCCGCAATACGAGGCGCTGAACGCGGCGCGGGCGCGGATGCATGACCCCGCATGGAAGCGGCGCTACCACGTGCGCGCCGGGATCGAGGGCACGCTCTCGCAAGGCGTGCGTGCGTTCGGCATGCGCCGGAGCCGCTATGTCGGTCTGGCCAAAACCGGGCTGCAGCAGGTCTGCACGGCTGCCGCAATGAACGTCTCACGCATCGTGCGCTGGCTGGGCGGGGTGCCGCGCGCCAAGACGCGCGTAACGCGCTTTGCAGCCCTGGCAAGCGCCATCTGAATTCGCCGACAGTATCAACGTAACATCTGCAATCCAAAGCTGGTTCGGCGCGGTGGCCGTGAAGTCCCGGTCCACCAGGTCCGGCGCTGGCCGGGCCTCCTTGTCTCGCCGCGTCGTCGTCACCCCAGCCCGGCGGCTGGCACCCACTAGCCCGGCCGCGCGCATCAGGCGGGCAACCCGCTTCAGCAGCGCCGCGTCCGTCTGGGCGTGGGCGGAGCCAGCAAAGGTTCCAGCGACGCGGTCGTTGGAAAGCTGGCGGAGGGGGACGGGAGGCGGCTACGCCAGGCGTAGTAGCCCGCCTCCGACACGCCGAGCACGCGCGCCATGGTGGCGATCGGGAAGATGGCCTGGTTTGCGCTCATGAACCCGAAGACCTCGACGGCACGGCGCCATGGACGGCTTCGCCGTCCTTCCCTCCGGGGGAGCGTCCTGCGGACGCTTCTCGCGCGCGAACCAGGCCGCCGCTCGAGAGAGATACCGTGTTGCTGGTCAAGTGGGGAAGGGGGCGTTCGGGGAAGGGTCGAATGCTTTCTGGGTGCGAATGACGGCATGGGCGTAGACAAGCAGCTTGCGGGCAACGGCGATCAGGATGACCTTGGGTGGCTTGCCGGTGGCGGTCATGCGCGCGACGAAAGCGGCAAGCGCTTTATTCGACCGTTTGGCGCTGAGGGCGCACATGTAGAGCGTGCTGCGCAGGCGCTCGCTTCCCATGCGGCTTGTTTTGCTGGGTCTGCGCACGGAGGTGCCGGAGCTGTGTTCTTGTGGCGAAAGGCCGGTGAACGCCGCCAGCGCCTTGGGGGTGAAGTCTGCGATATTCGGCAGCTCGGCCAGCAACACCGTGGCCGAGATCTCGCCAAAGCCGGTAATGTCCGGCGAACCTCTCGGTTCGACGCTGATGTCGATGCCGACGATGTCCATGCAGGTCTCCGTATCTGGTTATCCGGCCTGCCTCCCATCGACCATCCTTGTAATCAGGCTTTCCAGTCACGCTGGCGCCCCGCATACCGTTCAGCCGGAAGGCAGCAACTGCGGCGGGTCCCCATCTCTCTCGCAAGCACCAGGGCTCAAGGATGTTGCAGGATCACCGCCGCGGCAACCACGACGGCCAATCGCAGCTACCGACCCCGACTTACAAGGATGTCGCGCTCCACGCGGAGCTGCTTGTTCTCACGGCGCAGCCGGGCCAGCTCCTCACGCTCGGCTGTGCTCAGTCCGTCTGCTTTCTCCTCCCACCGGCCCTCCTGCCGGTCAGCTTGGACGACCCAGTTGCGGATCGCTTGGGCGAGGCTGGCCAAGGTTCCGACGGCGAAGCCGTTGGAATGCTAGACAAGGGGGTCGGCTCGAACGCGCGCGCCAGGTCAGCCGGGTCGCGGCCAGTGCGAACCAGATCAACGATCTGCCGCCGAAACTCCGGCGAGTAGGGTGGATGTGTCTTGGGCATGAAAGAAGCCTCCTGCGAAAGCATGAAAAGCTCCACAGGAACGGTTCTTCCGCACTTTCCGTGCTGTCGTTTCGTTTCTGAGAGCTGTAAACGCCTGATGCAATAGCATAATCTTGCGTCGTGCCTCTCTTCATTTAAACCTTCCCGGCGACCAGCATGGAACTGGCAACTCTCCTTTCGTTATCAGGAAGTTGCGCGATCTCCGGCCGGAATGACAGCACGGAAAGTGCGGAAGAACCACAGGAACGGGTCAAGATCACCAGACCGTGCCGAACGCCGCTTTCGATTGACCATCGCAACCTCCTCCGTCCAGGTGTTGCAACGACCGCTTGAACCCGGGCAATATACCTCTCTGGCGTTCGGCAGCCGCTGCAAGAAGGCTGGCGTGCGGCCGTCCATGGGATCGGTGGGTGACGCCTACGACACCGCCATGTGCGAGAGCTTCTTCGCCACCCTGGACTGCGAGCTGCTGGAGCGGCGCCGGTTCGCGTCCCAAGCCGAAACCCGCATGGCCTGCTTCAGCTTCGTTGAGGGCTGATACCACCCCGTCCGCCTCCACTCCAGCCTAGGCTACCGCTCGCCAATGGCCTACGAAGCAGTCGCCGCAGCAACGGAGGTGGCCGAAGCCCAGGCGCAGCCGCCAAAGCCCACCAACACTCCATCAAACCAGGTCAACATCACCGGAGACCCTGGCCCTGTGGCGGATCGTGGCCGCGTCGCTGCGACGGTCCGACGACGCGGACGCCAGTGAACCGCAGAATGCTTGAGCACCGCAAGATTGAACATCGTAAAGTGTTCTAGTGCTGAGTAGCGCGATCCTTGGCGTGGGTGGAGGTTGTGTCATGTCGGATACCGGCTCGCATCAGTCTCACTGCTGATTAGATCAAGCCCAGAGTGACGCGCAGACGCCGGACTAAGCCTGGTTTGGCCGCCAGCCGTAGATCACGGCAGCATGAACGTTGCCGTTGTTGGTAAGACGCCGCTTTGCTAACGGCATCACATGATAATAATCGGCAGAGGCTCCGCTGATCCAAAGCGAATCAGTATCTTGACCCAGCCGAACACCTCTCCTTCGATTCTTATTGTAATGGCGGGTCGCCTGGCTATTGTGGTTCGAACAGCCACAAGCATTCGGAGGTATAATCCGTGAGGTACAACCAAGCGATCCTGGCGTTGGCGCCGCTTGTCCTGTGGTCGGCGCTTGCGTCGGGGCTTCGCGCGCAGACTGTCGGGCCGGATTACCCAATCCCGCCGTCTCTTGAGTATGGCAACCTCTACTCGGCCGCGGAGCTTGCCGGCATCTTCCCGGACAGTAAGACCTTTCCCGACCTGGTGCCGATCAACACGCCGCCCGATGTCGCGGCCGCCTACGATGCCGCCAAGGCGTCGCCAGGCTTCGACCTCGCGAGCTTCGTCAGCGAATACTTCTCCGGCCCGACGCCGGCCGGGCCGACCGTCGAACCCGCGTCGAGTGACCAGACTCTGCTCGACTACGTCGCTAGCCTCTGGCCCGTCCTGGAGCAATCGACGACCTCCGTGCCGGCCTACTCGACCCTGTTGCCGCTGCCCTACCCCTACATTGTCCCTGGCGGCCGGTTCCGGGAGGTTTATTACTGGGACTCCTATTTCACCATGCTCGGACTGGAGGCGGACGGCCGGAACGACGTCGCGGTCGGCATGCTCAAGAATTTCGCCTACGAGATCGACCGCTACGGTCATATCCCGAACGGCAACCGCAGTTACTATCTCAGCCGCTCGCAGCCGCCGTTCTTCGCCCTGATGATCGATCTGATCGCGCAGCACAACGGCGTCGCGACCTACACCGCCTACCTGCCGGAGTTGCAGGCGGAGTACGACTACTGGATGCAAGGCGAAAGCGAGGTTCTGCCCGGCCACGCGGCGCGCAACGTGGTGCGGCTGCTGGATGGGACCGTGCTGAACCGCTACTGGGACGAGCGCGCCGCCCCGCGCGACGAGTCTTATGCGGAGGATGTCAAGACCGCGTCGCAATCGTCCCGCCCGGCCGGCGTGGTCTGGCGGAACCTGCGCGCGGCGGCCGAGTCGGGCTGGGACTTCAGCTCGCGTTGGCTCGCTGACGGCAAGACCCTGGGCACGATCCGCACACTCGCCCTGCTGCCGCCCGATCTCAACAGCCTGCTCGCGCATCTCGAGGAGACGCTCTCGGAGGCATACCTGCTGAAAGGCGATGTGAAGCATGCAGCCTCCTACGCGCGGCGGGCGCATGACCGTGTCGCCGCGATCCAGCGCCTGCTGTGGGACGCCGAGGACGGCGTGTTTACCGACTATCTATGGCGCGAGGGCACGACCACGCGCAGCATCACCGCGGCGACGCTGTATCCCCTGTTCCTGGGTGTGGCGTCTCCCGAGCAGGCCTGGGCGGTCGCCGGCACGGTCCGCGGCGCGTTGCTGCAGCCTGGCGGCTTGGCGACGACCTTGGTGGACAGCGGCCAGCAATGGGATGCCCCGAACGGCTGGGCGCCGCTGCAGTGGATCGCCGTGGTCGGCCTGCGGAACTACCGCTACCCTGCGCTCGCGCAGGATGTCGCGACGCGGTGGGTGGCAAAGACCATCGCCGGCTACCGGCAGCAGGCGAAGCTGGTCGAGAAGTATAACGTCACAACAACGGGCGGCGACGCGGGCAGCGGCGGGGAGTATGCGACCCAGATCGGATTCGGCTGGACCAACGGCGTGCTGCTGGCGTTGGGATCGCTATACCCGGACCTGAAAGCCGCCGCCGAGGCCGCGACGCCTGACCCGCAAATGGCGACGGCTGCGCAGCGGTAGGGGCCCCGTCAGGTCGGCGGCTCGTCAAGGCGGGTCGGGCAGCATGAAGGCGTCCACCCTAGCGTGGCGAAGGGTGAGGAACACGGGTGCACTGACCGTTCCCCTCTACAGTGGATACCTCGATTAAGCTCCTGCGGGCCGGAGGTCGTGATGATGTCTAGGAAAACGAAACGAGAGTGCACGGACGAGTTCAAGCGGGAGGCGGTGGCGCTTCTTCAGGACAGCGGGTGGCCGCTGTCATAGGTGACCTTTGAACTCGACGCGCTTACACACCATACGCCGCTAAGCTTGGCTTTGGCCATTTTCGGCCACAACCTGGTTGGGCATGAAGCCTCATTCATAAGCGACCTGGTCCATGATGCCGCTGTCGAGAGCGGCACGGTAGATGGCCGTGGCGAAGCGTGGGTCCTGGGCGACCTGCCCAGGGTCGCCGCCGCGCCGCCAGGCGAGCGTGTCGAGCGTGACCTCCTCGATCAGGTCATGGGTGACCGGCACGATGACGCCGCAGGTCATCGCGAAGCTGTCGGGTTCGCAGACGCGCCCGGCAAATGCCATGTTCTCCGGCGCGCTCGCCTCCAGCTTCTCGTCGATCAGCCACTCCTCTGCCTCGCGCAGCACGTCGCGGATCACCAGCCCGGCCGTCTCGTGCCGGCGCTCGACGCGCCAGATCGAGAAGCGCGCATGGCGCATGGCGTCGAGCATGCGGGCCTCGTCGGAGCCGGGCGGCAGCGGCGTTGCCCGCGCGTAGCGGTCCAGCGCCCGTGAGCGGGTCTCCTTGGCGGCATGAAGGGTCAAGTCGAGGACGAGCGTCATCTCCTCCTCGCTTCCGGCCACCAGCATCCGCCCTTCCGCCAGCCCGAGGCGTTTGGCGGTTTCCCGGACCGCTTGGCGGGACACGAAGCCCAGGGATTTCGCATCAAGCGACGGGCATGTGGTCGAGGATGTCGGCGAGAACGCGCACGTCCAGCACTGCATCGCGCATGGTGTGGCGCATGGAGTTCTTGCCCGTGACGATGCGGACGGCGTTGAGCGCCACGCGCTT
>JANXVC010000054.1 GCA_025351925.1 Rhodospirillales bacterium
GTTGGCGTCGTCCTATGGATGGAGGGCATCAACGACCTAGGCGGCTTGGCGACGACGGCCGATCCCGTCATCGAGGGATACAGGCAGGTTGTCGATCAACTGCACGAACATGGTGTCGCGGTGATCGGCGCGACAGTCACGTCGAGCCTTGCGCCCGGCGGCGTGCCGCCCGCGAACAGTCCACTCCTCGCCGCGACCGGCCCTGAGGTTGCAGGCCGCTACGGAAGCTTTCAGACCGACACCTATCGTAAACAACTCAACGCCTTCATTCTTACGAGCGGGATTTTCGACGGGACGGCTGACTTCTCGGCGGCGACCGCTGACCCGGCGACTGGAACCTTGCAGGCTCCTTTCGTTCCCAATAGCGAAGGCTCGGCGGGTGACTACCTCCATCCCAACCGCTACGGGTATCAGCGGATGGGCGTGGTCGGCGCGCGGGCGGTGTTGAGGTTGATTCAGTAGCGCGGCTGGGTTCCGGCTTTAAGATTGCAACCCGTCCCGAACACCGGGCGGGTTGCTCGCGTTTCTTAACTACGCATCATCTTCAGATGACTCTCCGATGCGATACAAATTGTGCTGTACTACAATGTTGCAGACCGATCCGTGCACCAACGCCGCGTGCGCCGCCATCTTCGTAGCCGGGCTCAAACTGGCACGGGCCGAGGTCTGCAGCTTCAGCGGGAACTGGTCCGGTCAGAATGAAGACTCCGGTTCTCCGGCCGCTGAGTCTCCAGCTGTTGCAGTCTCCGGGCATCGACCCTGATTGCACCTGGCGGGATGGGGTGGCATCGTGCGCGACGCAATACCGGAGGACGGTCGTCGATGAGCAAAGTCGTGCGCTTTCATGAGATGGGCGGCCCCGAGGTGCTGAAGCTTGAGGAGGAAACGCAGCAGCAGCCGGGACCGGGCGAGGCACAACTCGAGGTTCGCGCGATCGGCCTCAATCGCGCCGAAGCGATGTTCCGGCGCGGCATCTACATGGAACAGCCGAGCTTGCCGTCTCGGATCGGCTACGAGGTGTCCGGCGTCGTCCGCGCGATCGGGCCAGACGTCACGGGGTTCAGGGTCGGCGACGCGGTCAGCACGATCCCTGGCTACTCGCAAAACCGCTACGGGAGCTATGCGGAGATTGCGCTGGTTCCTGCGAGCGTGCTGGTGCCAAAGCCCGATGCCTTGTCGTTCGAGCAAGCGGCCTCGGTCTGGATGCAATATATGACGGCATATGGCGCGCTGATCGACATAGCGCATCTCGGCGCCGGCGACGCCGTGGTGATTCCCGCCGCCTCTTCCAGCGTGGGACTGGCAGCGATCCAGATTGCGCGCCGCGCGGGCGCAACACCGATCGCGACCACGCGCACGGGGGCCAAGCGAGCGGCGTTGCTGGAGGCAGGCGCCGCGGCGGTGATAGCGACCGAGGAGGACGACGTGCCAGCGGCCATCATGGCGGCGAGCGGCGGAAAGGGCGCCCGCGTGGTGTTCGACCCGGTGGGCGGACGGACGGTGCTGAAGCTGGCAGCCGGCATGGCGCCATCGGGAATTCTGTTCCAGTATGGTGGGCTGAGCAGCGAGGAAACGCCGTTCCCGACTATGGCGAGCTTCGGCAACCGCCTGTCGATGCGCGCCTACACGCTGCTGGAGATCGTCAATGATCCGGAGCGCCGCGCGCGCGGCGTCCAGTACGTGCTCGACGGCCTCGCGTCCGGCGCGCTCGCACCGAAAATCGCCAAGACGTTCACGCTGGACCAAATCGTCGAGGCGCACCGCTACTTGGAAGGCAACGAGCAGATCGGCAAGATCCTCGTTACCGTGTAGCTGCAGCGCCTCGGAGTGGCACGCGTCCGACACGGACATTCACGCCCCGGTGTTGGTCACCGGTATGTCAATGGGGCCGCGGTCATGTAAGACGGCACGGAACCGAAGAGATCTGAAGCGGCGGTGGGGGCAGGGCTATCGCATTTGAGTTTTGCCAAACTGGGCAAGAAGGCGTTTTAGGAAAGGCTCACTCAAGACAGCTCGATAGAGCTTGCCCTTCATTGCTTCTTTTGACTCTTCGAGTTTCGCGAGATTGAGGGCCAGGCGCGGCAGCAGGGCAATATTCTGTGGTCCGCGGTCTTTGTGGTTGCTGGCCTGGTCGGGGTAGAATGAGGATGCACGGTTATGCCGAGCTCGGCATAAGCACGTTCATGCCGAGTTCCGGATTATGCCGAGTAAGCCTGAGCGTCGAGGGTCGCGCGCTTGGACAAACGGCACTTTGCTCATCGCAGCCTCGGCATAATCCGTGACCCTCTCCTCGCGGCCAGCACGGCCGCGAGGAGAGGATGATGGACCTGACACATCGCGATGCTGACGCCTGGATCGCTGGCTATGCCCACTACCTGCGTGACGTATTGGGGGCGGCTGACACCACGCGGTTACGCCATTTGCCCACCGTGCGGCGCTTCGTCGCTGCCTGCTCCGGCCCGGGTGCCCCCGCTCCCGATTGGACCGGCTTGTCCGTCCAGCAGGTGACCGAGTTCATCCAGCGGGAGGCCGCGCAAAGGACGGGGCACGGCCGCACGGCCCCTGGGAGCGCCACGCGGTCGTTCCTGCGGTTCCTGGCCTGGTGCGGCGCCGCTCCGAGCGGTCTCGACCGCGCCATCCCAAGCGTCCGGCGCGCGCGGCACGCCAGCCTGCCTACCCACCTCTCGGCCGAGCAGCTCGCGCGGTTGCTGGAGCGTCCCGCCGCGCCCCGCCCGGTGGAGTACCGCGACCGGGCGATCCTCTCGCTGCTAGCCGGGCTCGGCCTGCGCGCCGGCGAGGTCGCCGCCCTCGAATTCGATGACCTGGACTGGCGTGCGGGGCAACTCCGCCTGCGCGCCGGAAAGTGCCGCCGTGAGCGGGTGCTGCCCTTGCCGCAGGAGGCCGGCACCGCGCTCGCCGAGTATCTCCGGCACGGCCGCCCGCCCCATCAGCACCGTCGGGTGTTCCTCACCCTTACCAATCCAGCGCGGACCTTCCAGGCGGCGACGGTCACCGCGACCGTGCGGCGCAATCTGGTGCGCGCCGGCATCCCACTCGGGCGGCTCACCGGGGCGCACATGCTCCGCCACACGGCTGCTTCCCGCATGATCAATCGCGGTGCCAGCTTCAAGGACGTCGCCGACGTGCTCGGGCATCGCTCGCTGCAGACAACCGGCATCTACGCCAAACTCGATCTCGACGCGCTCGCTGGCGTGGCGCTGCCCTGGATCGGAGGTGCGCGATGAGCGGCACCCCTGACCTCGGCCGGCACCTTGGGGTCTACCTGGCCATCCGCGACGCTCTCGGCCTTGCGGCCGGTGCGCGGGCCCGCCTGCTGCGCAACTTCATCGATCACGCCAGCGGCGCGACACCGCCCGGCATGCCGATCCGGGCCGCGACCGCGCTCGCCTGGGCCTGCGATCACGCCCCACCTGGCTGCGGGGACGCGGGCAAGGCGCACCGTTTCACCGTGGCGCGCGGTTTTCTCGCCTATCTCGCGGCTGTCGTGCCCGGCACCGAGGTGCCCGCACGCGGGCTTCTGGCCAGCCACCGTCGGCGCCGGCCCTACATCTTCTCGGACGCCGAGATCGAGATGCTGGTCGCCGCCGCGGCGAAAGTACCGCCGCGCGGCACACTGCGCCCGGTCATGCTGCCCGCGTTGCTCGGTCTGCTGGCCAGCACGGGCCTGCGGATCGGCGAGGCGGTGCGCCTGACCACGGACGACGTCCGGCTGGACGCCGAGCCGACGCACTTGCGCGTTCTGCAAACCAAGTTCCACAAGTCGCGTCTCGTACCGGTCCACCCGACGACCGCCGCGGCGCTGGCGACCTACCTCCACCAGCGTCGGCAACTCGGCTACCACGCCCTGTCCGACGCGGTGTTCATGGCCGAGCGCGGTGGGCCGCTCGACATGGGCCTGCTGGGTGCCTGGTTCGGCAAGCTGACCCGCAAGCTCGGGCTGTGGCCGGCAAACAAGGGGGCACGCCGCCCCTCGTTGCACTCTTTCCGGCACAGCTTCGCCGTCCGCCGCCTGCAAGCCTGGCACGAGGCTGGAGCGGACGTGCAGGCGCTGCTGCCGACGCTGTCGGTCTACCTCGGCCACGTCCGGCCGGAGGACACCTACTGGTACCTGACCGCCACGCCGGACTTGCTGCGGGCGGCGGGCGCACGCTTCGCGCCGGACGGCGTGGTCGGGGGTGAGCCGTGAGGGCGCCGGCGGCCGAGGCAGGCGGCCTGATCGGGCCGCACCTGCAGGCGTTCTTCGCCGAGCACCTGCTCGCCCACAAGCGCGCCAGCCCGCAGACCATCGCCTGCTATCGCGACACCTTCCGCCTGCTGCTGCGGTTCATGCGGCAGAGGACGGGCGCCGAACCCGCGGCGCTGCTGTTGGCGGCCCTGGACGCCGACGCCGTGCTGGCGTTCCTCGACCACCTTGAACGCGACCGCGGCTGCTCGGCTAGATCGCGCAACATCAGGCTGGCGGCGATCCGCTCGTTCTTCCGCCTGGTCGCGCTGCGCGTCCCGGACAGCCTGGGGCAGGTGACGCGGGTGATGGCGATCCCGGTCAAGCGCTGTGACAAGAAGCTGGTCGGGTATCTCAGCCGCGACGAGGTCAAGGCACTGCTCGCCGCTCCGGACCGAAGCGCCTGGTCGGGCCGGCGCGATCACGCGTTGCTGCTGACCCTCTACAACAGCGGCGCGCGCGTCTCGGAGATCATCGCGCTGCGGCGCGAGCAGGTGCGGCTCGACGCTGCCACCGGCGCTCATCTCGAGCTGCACGGCAAGGGCCGCAAGGACCGGGTTGTACCGCTCTGGGCGGAGACCGCCCGGGTGCTGCGGGCGTGGTTCCGCGAGCGGGGCGACCAGGACGGCGACGTTGCGTTCCCGAGTGCCCGCGGCCGGGTGCTATCGCGCGACGGCGTCGACCACCTGCTCCGCCGCGCCGTCGCCAGCGCCGTGGCGGCCTGCCCGAGCCTGACGGCGAAGAAGGTGTCGCCGCACGTGCTGCGCCACAGCACGGCGATGCACCTGTTCCAGGCCGGCGTGGACCTGGCGGTGGTCGCGCTCTGGCTCGGGCACGAGAGCCTCGAGACGCAGGGATTTCGCATCAAGCGACGGGCATGTGGTCGAGGATGTCGGCGAGAACGCGCACGTCCAGCACTGCATCGCGCATGGTGTGGCGCATGGAGTTCTTGCCCGTGACGATGCGGACGGCGTTGAGCGCCACGCGCTT
>JANXVC010000060.1 GCA_025351925.1 Rhodospirillales bacterium
GTGATCGCCACCGGCGTTACGACCAGCATACGCGACCTGTGCCGCACGGCGTTCGCCCATGTCGGCCTGAACTATGAGGACCACGTCAGCGTGGAACCGCGCTTCATGCGCCCGGCCGAGGTCGATGTATTGCTGGGCGACGCCAGCAAGGCCCGGCAGCGGCTCGGCTGGGCGCCGGAGGTGCCGCTGGACGCGATGGTGGCGGAGATGGTTGACGCCGACCTCGCCCGGCACCGGGCGCGCATGGCGCGATAGGCGATGCCGCCCCGCCGCATTCTGGTGACTGGGGCTGGCGGCTTTGTCGGGAGGCACCTGCTGCCGGCGCTGCGGACGGCGTTTCCCGAGGCCGAACTGCACACGGCTCCGTTTGAGATTACCGACGCGGACATCGTCGATGCGGCCATCGATGCCGCGCGGCCCGACGCCGTGGTGCACCTCGCGGCCGTCGCCGCGATCACGGCGGCGCGGCTTGATCCCGGGCATGCCTGGCAGGTGAACCTCAAGGGCACGCTGAACGTCGCGCGGGCGGTGCTGCACCGCGCGCCGGGCTGCACGCTGCTGTTCGCGTCCAGCGCCGACATCTATGGCGCGTCGTTCCGCACGGGTGCGCCGCTGAACGAAGGTGCGTTGCCCGCGCCGCTTAATACCTATGCCGCCACCAAGGCAGCGGCCGATCTAGCGCTGGGCGCGATGGCGGCGGAGGGCTTGCGGGTGATCCGCGTCCGGCCGTTCAACCACACCGGGCCCGGCCAGGCGCCCGAGTTCGTCGTTGCGGCGTTTGCCGAGCAGGTCGCGCGCGTCGCTGCCGGGCTGCAGCCGCCGGTGCTGCGGGTGGGCGCGCTGGAGCCCATGCGGGATTTCCTCGACGTGCGGGACGTTTGCGCGGGGTATGCGCTGTGCCTGGCACGTTTCGACACGGTGGCGCCCGGCAGTGTGCTGAACCTTGCGTCAGGCCAGCCGCGCCGGGTCGGCGACGTGCTGGCTGCGCTGATGGCGGCGGCGGGCATCCAGGCGGAGATCGCGACCGACGCCAGCCGGCTGCGCCCGACCGACATCCCCATCGCGGCCGGCGACGCTTCGCTGGCCCGGCGCCTGCTCGGGTGGGCCCCGGCGATCGCCTGGGAGCAGACCATCGCCGACGTGCTTGCCGACTGGCAAACGCGGGTTGGCAACCCATGAGGGCCGCCTGACATGGGCGCACAACGTTGTTTCCTGAAGACTTTGGGGCTGCTGATCGTCTTGGCGCTGCCGCTGAGCGCCCCGGTTTGGGCCGCCGAGCCGTATCTGACCGCAGCCCAGGTCGATCTGATGCAGCTGCTGCCGTCGCCGCCGGCCGCAGACTCCGCACAGACCGCGGCCGAGATGGCCGAGGTCGTGGCGTTTGAGGCGACCCGCACCGCAGCCCGCGCGGCTCAGGCGCGGGCCGACGTGGCGGAGAGCGTGTATGACATGTTCGGCGCCGTCCTGGGCCCGGCATTCACCCCCGGGCGCCTGCCGCTGCTGACCGCGCTGTTCGACCGCATCGCCGAGACCGAGGACGCCACGACCCGGCCGGTCAAGCTCGCCTACGCCCGGCCGCGGCCCTATCAGGTCAACGCTGCCCTGCACCCCGCCGCGCCGCCGTCGCGCAGCGGCAGCTTTCCATCCGGGCACGCGACCCTCAGCCGGCTGGCCGCCATCGTGCTGGCCTCGATGCTGCCTGAGCAGCGCGGCGCGCTGTTCGCCCGTGCGGCTGACTACGCCGAGAGCCGGGTGATCGCCGGAGTGCATTTCCGGTCGGACATCCTGGCCGGCATGAACGCCGGCACGGCGGTCGCGGCGGTGCTGTTCAACGATTCCGTGTTCATCGCCGACCATGCCGTGGCTCGGCGTGAACTTCGTGATGCTCTGGGAGTGCCGTGACGCCTTGCGGCGTGGCGCTAGGGATGGGACATGGCCCGCCATTCCAAGGGGACCCCATGCCTGACCTGACTCTCAACCAAGCCCAAATCATCGTCACCGCCGCTTTGGCCCAGGCCCGCAGCCGGTCGCTGAAGCCGATGGTCGTCGCCGTGCTGGACGCGCGCGGCGCCTACAAGGCATTGGCGGCCGAGGACGGCACCAGCCTGAAGCGCGCCGAGATCGCGCATGGCAAGGCGCATGGCGCTTTGGCGCTCGGCATGGGATCACGCGCGATCGCGAAGCGCGCCGCCGAGCAGGCCTTTTTCATTGCGGCCATTACCCATGTCGCGGGCGGCGCGCTGATACCTGTGGCTGGCGGCATCCTAATACGCGACGCTGCGGGGGCGTTGCTGGGGGCGGTCGGACTGTCAGGCGATACGTCCGAAAATGACGAGGCCGCCGGCCTGGCGGGCATCGCCACGGCCGAGCTGATAGGCGATCCCGGCTAGGGCGCGTCGCGGCGATCGCTAAGGAACCGTCAGGATCGGCGCTGCGGAGATCCGGATGGTTCCGTTCAGTGCGTAGGTCGCCGCATTCTCCCGTACGATATCTGTAAACGGGACCGGCGGGATGAAAGATCGGCACGGAGGACGCGACCTGCACACCGCCAGGGTCGCGCCGCCCCAGGCGAAGCATGACCGGCTGGCCCAGCATCGCCCGGTCGGCCTCGGCGACCAGCCAGCGTTCGCCGCCTTTCAGCCGCAGCCCCGCCCGCAGACCGGTGACCCCGGGCTGAAAACCCTCTGGCGCCAGGGTCCGCCCGGCGACCCCAGCCTCATTGTAGAGAGTCACCCGGGGCGACACGAGCGTGCTCCTGGTTGCCAGGCTCGTGATCGTCACCGCGTAGGGCAGCGGCGCGTCCGGCAGCCGAAACACGGCGTAGGTCGTCGGAGCCGCAGCACCGGGGGCGTTCAAGCACCGGCCGTTCTCGTCCAGCTTGACCTTCGCCCCGGCGCTGCGGTCGAACGGCACGGGCCTAGCGCCGTCGAGCTGCGGCCGAGGGTCGCAGGACCGGCTGCCCAGGCTGAGCAGCGGCTTATCCGGCGTGACGCAAGCGGTGATGGTCAGCATCCAAGCCACGGCGCCGATGCGCAAGGCAGCACGGCCGCTCATGCGAGGCGCCGCACGAGCCCGTCCGCCGCGGCGGCCAGCGCGCCACGCATGCACGCTACCGCCCGCCCTGGATTTGCCTCGATCTCCGCGAAGTTTTTGAAGGATCCCAGGCCGAGGCTGGTGCCGTCGGGCGCTTTGGCTGGCTCTTCGATCCCGCGGACAGCGACCGCGGCCTGCATCAGCACGGAGCGGTCCCGGGCTTGAACGAGCCGCGCGCTCAGATCGACGCTAGGGAGGAACGGCATGTTGCTTGCGTCGCTCAGCGCGATGAAGCCATAGGTCGAGACATAGATGTCGAGCACTGCATCCCGGTCCGCGCCGGGCTCACAAGACGTAAATACGAATCGCAAAGGCATCACCGATCCGCGGCCTGCTGCCCTGATCGCTCCTCCCGAAGTCCTGCCTCGTCATACAGGAACGGCAAGGTGGCATAGCGCACGCCCCGCGCGACCGGCGTGACCTCGTGCAGCAGCGCGCATGAAAAGACCACGGCGCCGCCCACGGGTCCCCGGTATCGACGCGGCCCGAACTCCGGGAACCGCAGGTCGCCGCCGTCATAGTCCCCATTGAGGTTGATCGTCACGGCGAAGCGGCGGTGCGCCGTGCCAGGGGTCGTATTGTCGCGGTGCGCCTGAAAATGCCCGCCCTCCGCGGCAGCGTAGCAGGCGACGATGAAACGCTCCACGCGGGTTGCGCTGAACTGGAAAGCCTTCCAGATCTCCGGCGCCAACCGGCGCTCGATACGCTCCCGCATGGCAACCCGCGTCGGCTCGTGCTGGATCGCGTGGTCGCGACGGCGTTTGAACGATGCGTCCTGGTGTCGGGTCGTGCGCCCGTCCACCTCGAGCATAAAGCCGCTGTCTTCGCCGCCATGCGCTTCATAGAGGCCGATCAGGTGCCGACAAAAGCTGGGTTCGAACACGCGCGGCAGCATGAGCACCGGGGCTGGCAGCGTGGCTCCGGCGTGGAGCGCGGCTGGCGGCAGCGCGGCCACAAACGCCATCACCGCCGGGGCCTGATCGAGCGGTGCCGTGCGCAGCACCCGCAGCATGGGGTCCAGCACCAGCCAGAACCGCGTGTATTGCGCCGGGCAGGGATTTCGCATCAAGCGACGGGCATGTGGTCGAGGATGTCGGCGAGAACGCGCACGTCCAGCACTGCATCGCGCATGGTGTGGCGCATGGAGTTCTTGCCCGTGACGATGCGGACGGCGTTGAGCGCCACGCGCT
>JANXVC010000075.1 GCA_025351925.1 Rhodospirillales bacterium
GACACCCAGCAGCGTGCCAACCAGGTTGCCGACGCCGCCCTCGATCTGGGTGCCGCCCAGGATCGTTGCGGCGATCGCTTCCAGCGCGATCGTGGTGCCGATGTTGATCTCGACATTGCGCAGCCGGGCGACATACAGCAACGCGGCGAGGCCAGCGAGCACGCCCAGCAGTGCGTAGGCCCGCAGCTTGACCCCGTCCACCGCAATGCCGGCCAGGCGCGCGGCAGCGTCGCTGCAGCCGACCGCGTAGATGTGACGCCCGAAGCGTGTCTGGCCCATCAGATACGCGCACAGCCCATAGACCACGGCGATCACCAGCACCACGCTGGGAACTCCGGCCAGCGAGCCCCGCACGAGCGGTGCAAGCGACCCAGGCAGTCCGGTGATCCAGCTGCCGCCGAGCGCCAGGAACAGGATGGCGATCCACACATACATCGTGCCCAGCGTCGCCACGATCGGCGGCACGCGCAGCCGGCTGCAGAGCAGGCCGTTGAACAAACCAAGGCAGCCGCCGACTGCGGGTGCGAGCGGTATGATGAGGAACTCGGGCGCGCCCGCCTGCCAGGCCCGGCCGATGACCACAGCCGCCACCGCCATGATCCCGCCGACGCCGACGTCGATCCCGCCCATGCAGATCACGACGGTCATGCCGGCGCTGATGATGGCCAGTTCCACTGCGTTACGCAGCACCGTGATCAAGTTTGCCGCGGTGAGGAAGACCGGCGATGCGGCGGTGAACGCGGCGCCGACGGCGAGGATGGCGAAAACCAGCGCCAGCTCCCGCCGCGCCGTCGGGCTGCGGCGCAAGCACTGTGCCAACTTGCATAACCTTGGCGGCACGGCAGGCCCGGCCGCGAGTTCTGGTTCAGAAGTCGAAACGATCGACGTTCTCCTTGGTGAAGACCGTCGGCGGTCCCAGCAGCAGCAACTTGTCCCGGGCCATGTAGGTTGACGCCGCCGACAGGCCCGGCACTTGGTTCGTCTCCTGCAAAGACTGTCCATCCACCAGCTGCTTGCCCGCCCAGACCGTCAGGTAGCCGAGGTCATAGGGGCTCCAGAGCACCGAAAACGGCATCGCGCCGCTCTTGATGTATTG
This sequence comes from Rhodospirillales bacterium, assembly GCA_025351925.1. Taxonomy (GTDB): domain Bacteria; phylum Pseudomonadota; class Alphaproteobacteria; order Acetobacterales; family Acetobacteraceae; genus CAHJXG01. The sequence continues at coordinate 1,097 of JANXVC010000075.1, forward strand.
GCGCGCCGTGTTGGGCGAGCAGTAGCCCGTGGTGATCACGCGGCCGATCTTATCGGCGGCCTCGACCGCCTGGGCGACGCCGGGGCAGGTCGTGGACGCGATGCCGATGATCGCCTTCAGGTCGGGAAAGCGCGTCATCGCGTCGGTCGCATACTGGTAGGCCTTCGCCGCGGTCCCATCGGTGTTGTTGACCGAGACGATCTGAATGCCCGGGAACTTCGTCTTGGCGCGCTCCTGTATGGCAGCGATCCAGTTGTTCAGGCTTTGGATGGTCGGGCTGTCGGAGACGATCGCGACCTGCCCGGTCTTGCCGATGCGCTTGACCAGCTCATCCATCACCGTGAAGCCGAGGTCCTGATCCAATGCCTGGGCCACGAACAGCAGCCGGTCGGTTCCCGGCGCGTCGGCGTCGGACGTAATGACCTTCACGCCCTTCGCCACCGCCTTGGCGATGGCCGGCTTCAGCGTCTCGATGTCGTTCGGCGACACCGCGACGACGTCGAAGCCCTGATTGACGAAGCTCTCGAAGATCCGCAGCTGATCGGCGGCCGACGTGCTGGTCGGGCCCTGCTGGATATAGGTGGCGCCGAACTTGGCAGCCGCGGCCTTGCCGCCGTTCTCCATCGAGACATAGTACGGGATGCCCTGGATCTGCGGCACGAAGGCGATCTTCACGTCCTTCGCTGCCGTTGGCGCAGTCCAAATGAGCGCGACGCCGATCGCCAGTGACGGCAGCGCCCGCTTCGTCCAAGGATTATTGAACAGCGTCATGTCAGACCTCCGATTCAAGTTGTTCTTGGCGAGATTGCCCAGAATGGCCCGCCCCAAACGTCGCGCGCACCTGCCCGGCGCCGGTGATCAGTCCGACAATCTCCTCCGGCGCCGACGCAGCAACGCGCCGCACCGCGATTGCGGCGCCGTGACGCATGACCGTCACCCGGTCGGCGACCTGGAACACGTCCTGGATATTATGCGAGATCAGCACCACCGACTTGCCGTTCGCGCGCAGCTGGGTGATGAAGTTCAGCACCTTGCGCGCCTCCGCGACCGCAAGGGCGGCGGTCGGCTCGTCCATGATGATCAGGTCCGCATCCATGTTCATCGCGCGCGCAATCGCCAGGCCCTGCCGTTGGCCGCCTGAGAGTTGCTCCGCCCAGACGTCGAGGTCGGGGATGTGTACGTCAAGCTGCCGCAGCAGCGCCTCGGCCCGCGCGCGCATCGTGCGCCGGGCCAGGAAAGGGACGCCGAACCGGCGATTGATCAGTTCGCGGCCGAGAAAAATATTATCGGCCACGCTCATTTTTCCAGCGAGCGCCAGCTCCTGGTAGATGGTCGCGATGCCGGCGTCTGTCGCCTGCTGCGGCGCCGCGAAGCTGACGGGCGCGCCGCGCAGCCGCATCGTCCCGTCGTCCGGAGCGTAGGCGCCGCAGATGACCTTGATGAGCGTCGATTTTCCGGCCCCGTTGTCGCCGACCAGCGCCATGACCTCGCTGGGCTGCACCGCGAAGTCTGCGTGATCCAGCGCGCGCAGCCCGCCAAACAGTTTGACGATGCCCGTCAGCTCCAGCAGCGGCGTCACCCGGTCCGCGCCTTGGCGACCGCCGCCATCAGCTGCTCGACCCGGCGCGGATCGACCGGGTTCCACCACAGCCCGTCCTGTTTCAGCCACTGCCCGATGATGGCGCCGTCGGCAATCGCAAACAGCCGGGGCACCTGGTCCGCCGTCAATCCGGACCCGACGATCACCGGCAGGTTGGTCCCTTGCTGTACCTGCTCGACCTCGCCGGGCTCGGTCGGGGAGCCGGTCCGGGCGCCGGTGGCAATCAGCACGTCGGCGTCGAACCACTCGGCATCCGTGGCCTGCTCGGCGATCGTCCGGTCGGCGGTGATGGCGTGCGCGCCGAATTTCACGTGCACGTCGGCGAAGATCCGCACGTCCCTGGCACCGATTGCGGCGCGATAGCGCATCGCCGCCGGCGCCGGGCCGTTCAGCAGCCCTTCATTGGCGACGTAGGCGTTCACCCATTGGTTCGCCCGGACCCAGCGGGCGCCGGTGGCCTTGGCGACGGCCAGTGCGGGGATGACGCCGTTAGCGACGCAGGTAATACCGATCGGCAGGCTGACCACCGAGCGGACCTCAAGGCAGGCGGCGGTCAGCGCTGCGACCGTTTCCGGCCCGATGTCCTCAGGCCGGGCGAACGGCAGGTCGCTGGCATTCTCGACGATGATCCCGTCGATCCCACCGTCGGCCAGGGTGCGCGCGTCGGCCGCAGCCGCCTGATAGACCTCGCGCACGGGCGTGCCGTCGTAGCGCGGCGCCCCTGGCAGCGGCGCCAAGTGAATGACGCCGATCACCGGCTTGGACACGCCGAACAGCTCCTGTAGGGCATTGGGCTTGGGCGGCAGGACCTGAGGTGGCGTCACGCGACTCTCCCAACCGTTGATCGGCGCGCGCCATGCACCGCGTCCAGAACTTCCCGCGTTGGGAAAGCCGGCTGCGCCCCGGCGGCCGAACAGCTCAGCGTCGCCGCGTTGACCGCGCTGCGCAGTGCGGTTGCCGGATCGGCGCCGCGCAGGGTCTCGGCGATGAACCAGGCCGCCAGGCAGTCGCCGGCGCCGGTGGTGTCCACAACCGCGGCGCTGATTATCGCTGCGTCCGGCACCGCCACGACGCGCTCCGTGCCGCGCTGCCAGATCGCGCCGGCCGCACCGCAGGTGAGCACGACGGCCTCGACCCCGAACGTGGCAAGCGTCGCAGCGGGATCGGGTCCAAGCTTTGCGGCGGCGCGCATATTGCAGAATACTACAGAGGCGCCGCGCAGGCTGGCGTGCAAGACCTCGATGCCGTCCGCAAACGTCGCCGGCTCAAGGTCGAGCGACCAGGGAATGCCACGCTCGCGGCAGCGGGCCACGGCCTCGCGTCCTGTGCGCAGGTCATAGACTGCGGTGTGCATCCAGCCTACGCCGTCGAGGCTGGCAGTTCGGACCAGCTCGGCCGCGGGATACATCGACACGCCCGGCGAGAGCAGCAGGCGCTTTTCGCCGCCGGGTTCAAGGATGATCACGCACCGGCACGTTGGTCCGGGCACGCATGTAGCGACGACGGCAATACGATTTTCGCTCAGTTGCGCGCGAACCGCCTGACCCGCTGCGTCGTCACCAAGGCAAAGCCAGGCCTGGGCCGGGACCCCCGCACGGGCGCAGGCCACGGCCGCGTTCGCCGCCACCCCGCCGGCCGCCTCCATCATCCCGGAGGTGAACAGCTTTTCGTCGGGTTCTGGGATATGGTCGATGAAAAGCGTCGTGTCCCATCCGCAATCACCGACGAACAAAGCGGATTTCGCCTGGGCAGTGCGCGCCGTCAAGGCCGCACCAGTTCGACGCAAAAACGGTAGCGATCCGCGCGATAGTGCAGGACAACGTATTCGACCGGGGTGCCGTCTGCCGTCCGGGACGTCCGTCGTGCCACCAGAACCGGCGCGCCCACCGCAACCTCAAGCGCCGTGGACATCGCGAGATCGGCCACCGCGGCCTCGATGAATTCCTCGCCACTCACCAGGCGGATTCCGCAGGCTCGTTCGAGCCACTCGTAGAGTGAGCCGCTATCGAGCTCTGCAATCGTCGGCGATCGGGCAGCCGGCACCACAGCGGGCGAGAGCATGGCGAGACTGACGCCGATCGGGTAGCCGTCAGCCAACAGCAGGCGATCGATGGCGACGACGGGCGCCCCTGCTGTGACTTTCAGCGCCTCGGCGACGGCGACGCTGGCGGGCACCTCGAGGACCGCGCGCGTGCGATAGCTGGGCCGCAAGCCGCGGGCCCGCATGTCCTCGGCAAATCCCGACAGTACCTTCAACGGCTGATCGACCACGGGCGGCAGCACGATTGAGCCCTTGCCGGACCGGCGGAAAATGCGGCCCTCGCTCTCAAGCCAGTCGAGCGCCGTGCGTGCCGTCGTACGGCTGACGCCGAACTGTCGATTTAGTTCGGCCTCTGACGGAAGCTTTTCACCTGGCGAAAATTTCCCCTGCTCGATCGCCTTGTTCAAGCGGTCGGCGATCTGGAACCATAGCGGGGGAGAGCCAGGCTGCATTCCCATGCTCCGAGTAACAACACATCGTTAGAACGTCATATCGTTATGTGCAAGGCCGCTTTGACCGACTGCCAGGGCTTTCGTATCAAGCGACGGGCATATGGTTGAGGATGTCGGCGAGAACGCGCATGTCGAGCGGCGCGTCTCGCAGGGTGTGGCGGATGGAGTTTTTGCCGGTGACGATGCGGACGGCGTTGAGCGCCACACGCTGAGCGTGGCGCGGTGACGGCGATGGTGCAAGCCAGCGCCGCGTTGCGCGGGCTTGCGGTGGCACCGATGAAGATCGCCAACGACATGCGCTGGCTGGCATCGGGGCCGCGCTGCGGCCTAGGCGAGGTGCTGCTATCGAAGAACGAGCCTGGGTCATCTATCATGCCGGGCAAGGTGAACCCGACACAGTGCGAGCCCGTTGTGATGACTGCCATCCAGTGATCGGCGACGGCACCGCCGTGGCTTTCGCCGGCAGTCAGGGTAACTTCGAGTTGAACGCGATGCGGCCGATCATCATCAACAGCGTCCTGCACTCCGTCCGCATCCTAGACGACGGCTGCGAGAAGTTCCGCAGCTTCTCGGTCGAGGGCACCAAGCTGAACGAGAAGCGCATCGCCCGCTACGTGGCCGAAAGCGTAATGCTCGTGACGGCGCTCAGCCCGGTGATCGGCTACGAAAAGTCGGCCCACATCGCGCAGAAGGCGATGCGGGACGGCAGCACGTTGCGTGTGGCCGCCCTGACGTCGGGCGATGTGGACGCGGCAACCTATGACCGGACCGTGGACCTGAAGACGATGGTCGGATACGGCGTCGGCGGCGCCTGACCTGCACATCCTCACAACAGGAGCTTTGACATGAGCAAGCTGAACGTTGCCGACCTGGTCGTCGAAGCACTTTATGCCGCCGGAGTACGCCGTGTCTACGGCGTGGCCGGCGACAGCCTGAACGCTATGACCGAGGCGCTGCGCCAGCACGGCGGCATCGACTGGGTGCATACTCGGCACGAGGAGGTGGCCGCGTTCGCTGCTGGGGGCGAGGCGCATCTGACCGGCAGCCTCGCCGTTTGCGCCGGCAGTTGCGGGCCGGGCAACCTGCACCTCATCAACGGCCTGTTCGACTGCCACCGCTCCCGCGTGCCGGTGCTGGCCATCGCCGCCCAAATCCCCAGCGCCGAGATCGGGCGAAACTACTTCCAGGAAACCCACCCGCAGACCCTATTCCAGGAGTGCAGCCATTTCTGCGAGATGGTCACGACTCCCGAGCAGATGCCCGGCGTGCTGGAAACCGCCATCAGGGTGGCCGTCGCCAAGCGGGGCGTGTCTGTCCTCGTGCTGCCCGGCGACGTCGCGATGCTGCCCATGCCGTCCGGCGCCGCCCTGTCTCCCTCCCTGCTGCCCGCGGCTGCAGTCGTACGGCCGCCGGATGGCGAGCTGGAGCAATTGGCCACGCTGCTGAACGGCTCCGCCAAGGTGACGCTGCTATGTGGGCGCGGCTGCTACGGCGCCCATGCGCCGCTGATGCGCCTGGCAGAAGCTCTGAAGTCGCCCATCGTCCATGCTCTTGGCGGCAAGGAGGGCGTGGAGCACGACAACCCCTACGATGTCGGCATGACCGGGCTGATCGGCTTCAGCAGCGGCTACGCGGCCATGATGGGCTGCGACATGCTGCTGATGCTGGGCACCGACTTCCCCTACCGGCAGTTCTACCCGACGGACGCCATCATCGCCCAGGTGGACCTGCGCGCGGAGAACCTGGGCCGCCGCTGCCGCATTAATCTCGGCTTGATCGGCGACGTGGGCGCCGCGATCGAGGCACTGCTGCCGCGGCTGGAAACGAAGTCCGACCGCAAGCACCTGGACGCAAGCCTCGCCCGCTACGTCAAGGCGCGTGAGGGGCTGGACGAGCTTGCTGTGGGCCACCCCGGGCGGAAGCCGATCCACCCGCAGTTCCTGGCCAAGACGCTCAACGACCTGGCCGCGGACGATGCCGTGTTCACCGCCGACGTGGGCACGCCGACGATCTGGGCCGCGCGCTATTTGAAGGTCGGGGGCGGGCGGCGGCTGATCGGCTCGTGGAATCACGGCTCGATGGCGAACGCGATGCCGCAGGCTATCGGTGCCCAGGCCACATACTTGCAGCGGCAGGTTATTTCGCTATCCGGCGATGGTGGCTTCACGATGCTGATGGGCGACCTGCTGACGCTCGTGCAGCACAAGCTGCCGGTGAAGGTCGTGGTGTTCAACAACGGCAGCCTGGGTTTCGTCGAGCTGGAGATGAAGGCCGCCGGCCTGCTGGAGACCGGTGTTTCGCTGGTCAACCCGGACTTCGCCGCAATGGCCCGTGCCGCAGGGCTGTTTGCCCAGCGTGTCGAAGACCCGGCGGACCTGGCCGACGCCATACGCGCCGCCTTGGCGCATGACGGCCCCGCGCTGCTGGATGTCGTGACGGCCCGGCAGGAGCTGGCGATGCCGCCTAAGATCGACGCGAAGCAGGCGGCTGGCTTCGGCCTGTGGGTGGCCCGCGCCGTTTTGGACGGCCGCGGCACCGAGGTTTTGGACCTCGCGCGCACCAACTTGTTTCGCTGATGGCCGGGAGCAGCGCCATGCGCGTCGGATTGTTCGTCCCCTGCTACGTTGATGCCTTCGAGCCGGAAGTCGGCATTGCGACGCTTGAGCTGCTGGAGCGGCTTGGCCTGGACGTGGACTACCCCCGCGACCTTCAGAACAGGTCGATAAGGCTGGCGAGGTAGGCCTCGTCCCATCCGGCGCGTTTGAGCTTTCCCTGCTGGGAGCCGTTGGTTGCGTCCTTTTGCGTGACGTTGAGTGCCACGCGTCGCAGGACGGCAAGGTTTTGTGGGCCGTGTCCCAGCCGGTTTCGGGCCAGATCTTCGTTCATGACGACATCCAGCCTCCAGTGCAGGCGGTTCTCGATGCTTCAGTGCGAGCGCACGACCTCGTTACGGCGTTCGCCGGACAGGGCTGAGCTGAGCAGACAGTAGGCGGTTTCGGTTGTGGTCGTGCCCGCGGCTTCGCGGGTGCGGACGACTTTGCCGATGGCGGTCAGGCCGGGCCAATCATGGTGGTCCTGCAAGCAGCCGACATCGGTGGAAATCATGGCCGTGCGGGTGTCGATGTCCGGTGAACGCCTTCGTTCAACGCGACCGTGACCCCCGTCGGTCATGAGTTTGCTCACGCTGGCACTGCATTTTGGGTCGTCGAGGAACCGGCGCACGTCGTCGTGCAGCGTGCCCTGGTTGCCCTTTAATGCCAGCGCATAGTCGCCGCCCTTGTCGATGATCTTGCGGGCGATCTCGCGTTGGCGGTTAGGCACGTCCGTGGTCACGATCGTGCCCTTCAGCGAGAGCATGTCGAACAGCTTCGGCACGGCGGTGATCTTGTTGAACTTAGCGTCGGCGGCAATCTGCGCCAGCACCATGCGCAGCTCGCACCCCCAGGCGCTGACCCTGTGCAACGCAGACCTGCCGCTGGCTCGGTCGAATGAGCGGCGCAGGACCTTGCCATCGATCGCCACGACCCCGCCGACCTGCTCGGAAAAGCCCGCCATGAACCGCTGAAACGCGACACCGAACTGTGCCGGGTCGAGCTGGCGGAACAGTCGGCTGAACGTGTCATGGCTGGGCGGACCATTGGCCAGCTCGAGGAAGCCGCGCAGGAACGGCTCTTTCGACTTCGCGAACAACGCCATGTCCACAGAACCTTGGCCACCGCTCAACACCGCACACAGGGCCATCATCAGAAGCTCATGAAAGTCGTGCAGAACTGCCTCCTGTTCAGCCTGGACTCGATGATTGCGGTCGGCACATTCAAGGCCGCGCTCAAGCCGAGCGGCCAGCTTGGAGCGCTGCTGTTCAGCGTTCAAACGGTGGCAGGAACGGTCCTGCTCGGCCTGTTCGGGTTCGTACTGGGTGTCAGGATGCGGAACTGATCTGACGGCGGTTGGACAACCGTCAGATTAAGCGACGCAAGTGTCGCCTTTCCTGACAAGGGCATGACGTTGCGGCTGTTGAACTCAAGCCTAAGCAGATACTCCCAGGCGGCACGTTCCTTGCCCTGGTCATCCATAGGTCTCGCATGATCCAACCCTTGGGCCATCCAGCTTGAGTTTCAACTCGCCAATGCTCGTGCATCAACGACACCAAAGCCCTAGCAAAAGCAGAGCATCAAGGTGGTCGCTTCGTGGCCGGCTGCTGATCCTATGGGCTATTTCGCTCGTGTCGGCGGTTGCAGCTGGGACCATGCTGGTCCAGCTATACCGGCAGTCCTCGATCGATCAGGTTGCACGTGCGGAGGCGGTTACGAGCCGTTCATGCGACGAGATCATCAACCGCTACCGCTTCTACACGACCGACTGGACCACGCCGCCCGCCAACCTGCATGACGAGAGCCTCGGGCAGGGACTAAGAGCGGTGCTGACCATCGCGCTGGCCCATAGTCCCGGCGTTGAGGGCGGCATCTGGCAGCGCGCCGAGGGATCGCTCGCCTACGCCTTCCCAACCTATGAGGGCGCCGGCCCGAAAACCGATCTGCCGCAGGCCGAAGCGGAGCGCATCCAGACGGCCAACACGGCGGCGCTCGTGGAGGAGCGCGCCGTGGATGTGCGCCAAGTCGGACGCCTGCAGACCCTGCTGCTGCACGCCTGCCCGTTGCCGGGGCCGATCGAAGGCGTCACCGCCTGGACGATGACGCGCGTGTTCACCGGTCAGGGCACCGGCTACACCCGCCTGATCGGCGGTCTTGGCGTCCTGCTCGCCTCAGTCCTGGCCTCGGCGGGCTGGATGACGCACCTGCTGCTGACCTGGTCCCGCAAGCTCGGCCGCGTCGAAGCGACGATCGAGCGGCACGAGGGGCTGGACCCGCCGCTGCTGGAGCCGACCGGCGAGCGCGAGCTGGACCGCATCATCGCCAGCCTGAACGCGGCGGCGCTGAAGGTCCGCACCATGCGGCGAGAGGCAGAGACGCTGTCGGCGCAAGTCGCTGCGTCCGAACGCCTCGCGGCCCTCGGCCGGGTCGCCGCCGGCATCGCGCACGAGATTCGCAACCCGATCGCGGCGATGCGCCTGAAGGCCGAGAACGCGCTGCTGAGCGACGATGCCCGGCGCCAGGCCGCGCTGGAGATGATGCTGGGGCAGATCGGCCGCCTGGACATCCTGCTGAAAGACCTGCTTACCCTTACGCACCGGAGCGAGCCGCGATGGCAAAGCGCTCATGTGCCCGCGTTGCTGGCTGCCACGGCCGAACTCCACCGCGACAGGGCCGATCACCATGGAGTCAGGCTCTTGGTGCAAACTCCGGCCATCGTCTGGCCGCTCGATCCCGACCGGATGCAGCGCGCGCTCGACAACCTGGTCTTGAACGCCATCCAAAGCATGCCAAAGGGCGGTACTGTCACTATTGCGGCCGATGAGGAGGGCAGCGTGCTCCATTTGCGCGTGACTGACGACGGACCCGGGTTGCCCGCGGCCGTGCGGCAGCACTTGTTCGAGCCGTTCGTGACCGAACGGGCGGACGGCACCGGGCTTGGACTGTCCATCGTCCAGGAGATCGTGCTCGCGCATGGCGGCGCCGTGAGCTACCGGCCGGAGAACCCGGGCAGCACTTTTGAACTTACAATACCTCATCAGAAGGGGCCGCATCGGGAGGGACCATGCCCAAGCTGCTCGTCATAGACGACGATCCCGCGTTCCGGGACGGACTTGCCGAGACGCTGCGCGACCTTGGCCACGACGTGACCGAGGCCGTGAACGGAGAGGATGGGCTCGCACGTTTCGAGGCGATCCGGCCCGACCTCGTGTTCCTCGACCTGCGCATGCCAGGCATGGACGGCTTGGCCGTGCTCGCGCGCCTTCGCGGCGACGCTGCCGCTCCAGCCGTGCCCGTCGTGGTGCTGACGGCATTCGCCTCGGGAGCCAACACCATCGACGCCATGCGGCAGGGCGCGTTCGACCACCTGACGAAGCCGCTGGGCCGGGGCGAGATCGCCGACGTGCTGGGACGCGCGCTCAGCCGCACTGCCGCCTCGACCGCCACGATCGCAGAACCGATGGATGGACCGCTGGTCGGGTCCAGCGCAGCGATCCGGACGGTGCAGAAGATCATCGGCATGGCCGCTGCGTCCGACGCGACCGTGCTGGTGACCGGTGAGACCGGCACCGGCAAGGAGCTGGTGGCGCGCGCGCTGCACGACCACGGCCCGCGTGCGGCGGGGCCGTTCGTCAGCGTGAACTGCGCCGCGATTCCGGCGGAGCTGCTGGAAAGCGAGCTGTTCGGCCATGTGACCGGCGCCTTCACCGGGGCGGTCAAGGCCCAGGCGGGACGGTTCCGCGAGGCGCAGGGCGGCACTCTGCTGCTCGACGAGATTGGCGACATGAACGCCGCCATGCAGGCCAAGATCCTGCGCGTGCTGCAGGAGCGGGTCGTCACCCCGGTCGGCGGCCGGCCGGAGCCGGTGGACGTGCGCATCGCCGCCGCGACGCACCGCGACCTGCTGCAGCTGGTCAATACGGGCGGGTTCCGGGCCGACCTCTACTACCGCCTGCACGTCATCCCGATCGCGCTGCCGCCGTTGCGGGACCGCGTGTCGGATATCGTGCCGCTCGCCCGGCACTTTCTCCGCCTTGCCAACCCGAGGGCGCCGAAATGCCTGTCCATGGAGGCCGCAGCGCTGCTGGAAGGCTGGGGCTGGCCGGGAAACGTCCGCGAACTGCGCAATGCGACCGAACGCGCCGCGGCGCTCGCACGCGGGCCGGCGATCGACGCCTCCGACCTCGACTTCCTGCGCCAGGCCGACCTGCGTCAGGCCGATGGTGGGAAAGCGCTGGGCGGCACCGCCGGACCCGACCTGACCCTGCCGGAGGCCGTTGCCGAGTTGGAGCGCGCGATGATCCGGCGCGCCTTGGCCGAGAGCGGCGGCAGCCGGGCGGATGCGGCGCGCAGGCTCGGCATCAACCGGCAGCTGCTCTATGACAAGATGAAGCGCCACGGCCTCGGCGCCGAGTGATGCAGCACGTGTCCCTTGCCGGCCTGGCGCGCCGATACCTGAGCAAGGAGCGTCACTGCCTCGAGCTGTACGCGCACTTGGGAAGGCGATGACATCAAACCTGGGATATCTGTCGCCTAATCCGACAGTTACTTGTCGTCTTTCCTGACAATCGATGATACGAGGCAAGTCATTGAGAAAAATTCCTCTATAAGTCCGTGTGGCACGCCCTTTGCTGTGCTTGGAATGCACTTCGTATGACGAGGTGAGTAGTGGAGTTTTATCAAATGAAAACCAAGCTGAAGGCGTTCCTCATCGCGACGACCGCGGTGGGTGCATTGGCCGGCGGCGTCCTGGCGCAAACACCGCCACCCGCCCGCATGCCACCGCCGCCGGTGGCCGCGCCGCTGACCCCGGCGCAGCCTGCGTTCGACCTGAGCCAGCTGCCCGCGACCCGCGGCACGGTGGAGTACTTCACCCTGACACCGCGCGGCGACGTGGACGGCTTCGTCCTCGCGGACGGCACGCAGGTACACGTCCCGCCGCATCTGTCCACCCAGCTCGTCGCGGCCGTCAAGCTCGGCGACGCGGTCACGGTGCGCGGCCTGCGCGCGGCGGCGGTTCCGATGGTCGCTGCGATGTCCGTGACCGGCGACGCGAGCGGGCAAACGGTCGTTGACGCAGGTCCGCCGGGCGGCCCCGGCCGCGGACCGGGCGGCCCGGGCGGACGAGGCGACCGTGGGCCGGGCGCTCCGCCCTCGCCCCCTCCCGGCGGTCCTGCAGCC
>JANXVC010000121.1 GCA_025351925.1 Rhodospirillales bacterium
TATCGAGCGCGCCCCAATGCACCTGGCCCATCATCTGCTCGAGCGCGCCCATCACCATCGGCCCGCGCCAGATCATTGCCGCGTCCGGGTCCACCAGGAAGCCGATCGACATGGCAGACAAGCCCCAGGCCTGCAACGGCACCATCTTGCCGTCCCGCGTCTCGGGCTTGCGGTCCACGCCCAGCATCCGCGGCAGGCTCGGGCCATAGATGTCGGCGTCCAGCAGCCCGACCCGGTGACCCTGCTGCGCCAGTGCGACCGCGAGGTTCACCGCGGTGGTGGACTTGCCGACGCCGCCCTTGCCGCTGGCGACCGCGACGATGTGCGCGACCTCCGGCAGCAGCGCGGCCTTGACTGGCGCCGCCGGACGAGGGGGTGCTGGACGAGGCGCCGGCTCGGCACGGTGGGCGGTCAGCACAACGGTCGCGTTGACCACGCCCGGCTGCTGCGCCAACAGGGTCTCGGCGGCGCGGCGCACCTGCTCCATTGGGACGGCGTTGGCGCGGTCGGTGCGGAGCGCCAGGTGCACAAGGCCATCGCGCACCGCCAAGCTGTCCACCAGTCCGGCGGCAACGATGTCGCGGCCGGACGCCGGATCCTGAATTGCGCGCAACGCCGCCCGTAGCCCATCTGTCGTCAATGGCGTCATCGCTTGTAAACCTCCGATACTCGGTCAATATGCACGCGGTCGTGAGGCCGCATATGGCGCCCGAGGGCCGGACTGCAAACGAAGCCACTGCAGCCGGCAGCACAGCGCCGTCAACGGCGCACACTTACAGGAGCCACTGGACCAGCATGTCTTGGAATAATGGTGGCGGCTCTGGTCCCTGGGGCCCGGGCAACAACAATACGCCCCCGCGCGGTCCGAATCGCGGGCCATGGGGCGGCGGCGGCGGCCCGAACGGCATTCCGGATCTGGACGAGGTTCTGGCCCGCCTGCAGGCGTCGGCCCGGCGCTTCGTGCCCGGCGGACCCGGCGGACGCCGCACCAACCCGCGGCTGATCGCCTTGATCCTGCTGGTCGGCGCCGTCGTCTGGCTGGCAAGCGGCTTCTACCGCGTGGAGCCTGACCAGCAGGGCGTCGTGCTGCGCTTCGGCGCCTTCCAGCGCACGACGCTGCCGGGCCTCAACTATCACCTGCCCTGGCCGATCGAGCAGGCGCTGACTCCCGCGGTGACCCGCATCAACCGCACCGAGGTCGGCTTCCGCATCGCCGCCGACGGTTCCGGCAACAGCCGCATCGGCGCAACCCGCGACCTCGGCGTGCCCGGCCGCGACAGCCCGGGCCGCAGCGGGCCGGCGCGCGAGGTGCTGGAGGAGGCGCTGATGCTGACCGGCGATGAGAACATCATCGACATCAACTTCAGCGTGTTCTGGCGCATCCGCGACGCCGGCACCTTCCTGTTCAACACGCGCAACCCCGAAAACACCGTGAAGTCGGTCGCTGAGAGCGTGATGCGCGAGGTGGTCGGCCGCACCCCGATCCAGCCGGCGCTGACCGAAGCCCGTGCCCGTATCGAGCAATCCGTTACCACTGGCGCGCAGAGCGTGCTGGACCAGTATGGCGCCGGCGTCGAGATCACCCAGGTCCAGCTGCAGAAGGTGGACCCGCCGGGCGCCGTTATCGAGAGTTTTCGCGACGTGCAGCGCGCCAACACCGACGCCGAGCGTGCCCGCAACGAGGCCGAGAGCTATCGCAACGACATCGTGCCGCGTGCCCGCGGCGACGCGGCCCGCCTGACTGCCGAGGCGGACGGCGCGCGCCAGGCCAACATCGCCGAGGCCGCCGGTCAGGCCCAACGCTTCCTGAGCGTCTATAATGCCTATGCCGTCGCCAAGGACGTGACCCTGAAGCGGCTGTACATTGAGACGATGCAGGACATCCTGACCAAGACGCCGTCCATCGTCGTGGACGACAAGCTGCAGGGCATCGTGCCCTATCTGCCGCTCGACCCGACCGGCCGGCCCAAGGCCCCAGCGCCGCCCGCGCCCCCGGCGGAGATACGGCGATGAGCCGCAGCGTCGTCGCGGCCATCGCCGCCGCGTTGGTCCTGTTCGTGCTCGCCGGCGCCAGCCTGTTCACCGTGGCACAGACCGAGCAGGTGCTGATCACCCAGTTCGGCCAGCCGATCCGCGTCATCAGCACGCCCGGCCTGCATCTGAAGGTGCCGTTCGTCCAAACCATCATCAGCTTCGACCGCCGCCTGCTGGACTATGAGACGCCCGGCGAAGAGGTGATCCTGGCCGACCAGCGGCGCCTGATCGTGGACAGCTTCACCCGGTTCCGCATCACCGACCCACTGCGCTACTTTCAGGCGGTGGGATCGGCTGAGGACGCCATCCGCGCGCGGCTGAACTCCGTCGTGACCTCGTCCCTTCGCCGCGTGCTGGGCAACGAGCAGCTGCTCAAGGTGCTGTCCGCCGACCGAGGGCGCATCATGGGCCTGATCCGCGGCCAGGTCAGCGACGAGATGCGCGAATTCGGCGTGACGATCGAGGACGTCCGTCTGCGCCGGGCCGACCTGCCGGAAGAGAACACCCAAGCAATCCTGAGCCGCATGAAGTCGGAGCGCGAGCGCATCGCGAGCCAGGCCCGCGCCGAGGGCGCCGAGGCGTCCGCCCGCATCCGCGCCGACGCCGAGCGCGACCGCACAGTGCTGCTCGCCGAGGCGCGCGCCACCGCCGACCGCTCACGCGGCGAGGGCGAGCGGCAGTCGATCAA
>JANXVC010000122.1 GCA_025351925.1 Rhodospirillales bacterium
TCAACAACCGCCGCCTGCTCGAACCGATTGGCAACATCCCGCCTGCCGAGGCCGAGGCCGCCTACGACGCCGCACTTGCGGACACGCTGATCGCCGCATAACACACACCAAAACGCCTCCGGGAAACCCGGGGCGGTTCAGTGCATGTAGGGGTCCAAAGCAATTTTCACGATCGTCCCTCCATTGGACGTCCTTTGCCGGGCTATTGGAGCATTGTCGCCGGCAAGGCATCTCTTCCTTGTATCAATAGCGAGCACCGGCCGCTGGGCCGACTCATTTCTATTGGGAACTTGATGGGTTTCCATCATGCGCTAGTCTGTCAGTGTCCGTAGTTAGGGAGCGGAGAAGGCATGGCCGGAGCCGAACAGGCCAGGCGACGGAATGCCGGAATGCCGGACGTAGCGGCGCGCGCCGGTGTCGGCATCGCAACCGTGGACCGTGTGCTGAACGAACGAGGGAGCGTGCACGTGGACACGGCACGCCGCGTGATCGAGGTGGCGCGCGCGCTCGGGCTGCGCCGCACGCTGCCATTGCCCTACGCACGCAAGCTTCGGCTCGACGTCTTGCTAGCGCGTTCGGAGACGCCGTTCTGCGCGCGGCTGCAGCAGGCGTTTATGCGCATCGCGGCACCGCTCGACCACTCCGTCATCATACAGCGCAGCACGCTTGACCAGACGAAGCCGCGCCACGTCGCCCGGCGCATCCGCGAGAGCGCCGCTGACGGGGTGATCCTCTACTGCGAGGAGCACTGCGCCATCCTGGAGGCGATCGGCGGTCTTGCCCGGCGCGGCCTGCCGGTGATCTGCCTCACGACCGATCTGCCCACCGCGCCGCGCCTGGCCTATGTCGGGATCGACCATACCCGCGCGGGACGCACGGCGGCACGGGGTGAGGGCTCCGCTCTCGTGCTGACGAGCAGCCTTGGCTACCGCGCGCACAGGCGAACCAAGCCGTGGCGGCGGCCATCCGTGAAAGCGGCCGTGCCGGACAGGTCGCGTTCGTGGGTCACGTATTGACCGAGGCCAGCGTCATCCTGTTGCGCGAGCAGGTCATGACCCTGGCCATCGACCAAGCGCCGGAATTGCAGGCTCAGCGGGCAGTCGAGAGATTGCTGAAGCACCTCGGCGTGTTCGAACCGGAACTGCAGCCGAGCGAAATCCCGTTCACCCTGCACACGCGCGAGAATGCGTGACAACCCGTCAATCATTGCCCAGCCCCAGCAGAGCCCGGCGCGGGCCGGCCTGTTGCAGCAGGGCGAGCGCGGCAATGATCGCGTCGCGCGCTCCTGGGCGGGTCGGCAGATCGCCGAACACCGCCGCGACGTCGAGCAGTGCCGCCGGGCCGCCGCCATAGACCGCGCGCCCCAGCTGCCTCCGCCAGCGGGTCCTGCACAATAGGGCACGTAGCGATGTGCTGCATCCACGCTGCAACGGCCATCGCGTGCCGCGCCACGGGCAGGCCCTGGTCCAGCCGGTCCCGCATCGCATCCAGCAGCCGCGGCGGCAGCTTCTGCGAGCCGTCCAGGGCGATCTGTGCCGTCCGGTGCTGCAATGCGGGATTGGCGAAGCGTTCCATCAGCGCCTGTCCGTATCCCGAAACGTCGATGCCCGGCGGTACTGACAAGGTTTGTGCGGCGTCCCGCATCAGCCCGCGCACGAAGTCGTCAAGGGCAGGGACCTGCACCGCGTCGGCTACCGTCGCATCCCCGACCAGCAATCCCAGGTAGGCGATGGCGGAATGCGCGGCATTCAGTATGCGCAGCTTCATCGCCTCGAACGGCGCCACGTCCGACACCAGCGTGGCGCCACAGGCCTCGAAGTCTGGGCGGCCCGCGGTGAAGCGGTCCTCGATCACCCATTGCAGGAACGGCTCGGCCACCACCGGCCAGGCGTCCTCCATTCCAAGGGCCGCAGCGACGCGGGCGCGGTCGGCGTCCGTTGTGGCGGGCACGATGCGATCCACCATCGTATCGGGGCAGGCGACCTTGTCCTCGATCCATGCGCCCAGGCTCGGATCGGTTTGCGCGCCCAGGCGAGCCAGCAGCCGGTGCAGCGTCACGCCGTTGCGGGGCAGGTTATCGCAGCACAGTACGGTCGGCGGCAGCAGACCCGCCGCGCGCCGCCGGGCCAGCGCGGCGACGAGGAAGCCTGGCGCGGAGCGTGGCGCATGAGGGTGCGTCAGGTCGTGCTGGATATCTGGGTGCGCCTCGTCCAGCGTACCGGTCGCCGGCACGCAGTGCGGCGTCTACCACCACCGCCTGATGCGCCCGATGAAACGCACCTATCCCTCGCAGCCGTTCGCCGGACGTCAAGGGCATGTTCCAGCGGCTGGAAAGCGTGCTCAATAGCGAGAGAGGGCATACTCATCACGCTGCCGCCTGAGCAGTGGCACTCCGACGATGGTGGCCCGAACGCCCTGGCCGAGCGGCTGTTGCAGTTGGCCCGCAACATCGATCCCCGCCGGGTCGCCACCAGCCAGTGAGTATTCAAGGTCAGCGAGCCTAACGAGTACGGCGATGGCACCGTCGCGTGCGCCCACGTTTCCCACCACCCGCGTTCTGGCCTAGGCCCGGATAAGACGTTAAAAGGGGTGGCTTTTAGGCCGCGTTTGGCCAACGTCAGGGCGCCTGCGTCGCGTTGCTTGTTTTCACGCTAGTATAAATAACATATCAAGCCGTTCCCAAATCCGAAAGGTCATCCATGGCGCGCAAGCCGAAGAACCAGCCCAGCACCGCAGCCGCTTCAGTCCTGCCCGCGGAGCAGATTGCCGCCATGATCGAGACCTTCGCCCCAGCGCGCCGGGGCCGCAAGGCAGCCGCCGCTGCGTCGGTGCCCGAGTTGCCGTCGATGGCGGACAGCGGCGACATGGCCGCAAACGGTGTCGAGGCGGATACCGGCAGCGCCGATCCGATCAAAGCGCCTGGCCGCAAGGCGGTTAATCGCAAGCCGAAGCCGCTGGCACCTGCCGCGGTTGCCGCCGCGCTTCAGGCCAATGCTGGGGGACGACGGGGACCGAAGCCGCGCAAGGCAAAGGCGGAGGCGGCATTGGATCCAATTGAGCACGGGGTACCGCATTCTGCGGCGCTGCCCCACGCCGACAGTGCTGCAAGCGGCGACCTTGCCCCGCCGGTTGCTGCGCCAGACCTGGCGAACGACGACGCGCACCATATTCTGCCGGGCGTTGATGCGCCGGCCTCAACGAAGGCTGCGGCACACTGGGATCGCGCCAACGACACGGTGCAGTTCGACTGGGCGGCCATCGAGGAAGTCGCCTCGCACGAGGGTGCAAATCAGGGTATGGCCAAGCTGCTGATCGCCGCTCGTGCAGACGGTGCAAGTTCGCGTTGGCCATTTTAACCACTGTCGTGCGCCAATCAAGTGGCCGCTCGACGCCGCCGTGCACAACCTGGCCACGCTACACCGGAACTCCGGCCGCCGCACGGAAAAGACCAAAGAACGGTCGGCGAAAAGGATGTAGAGAGCCACATAACGCGGCCTCAGGCCTCATTCTGCATTTGTCTCACCCTTCATCACTCCTACGTCCTTCCAGCCGTCCCTGGATTTGCTAAAGGCCTTCTGGACCCGTACGTGCCACGACGCTTTGACGATCGGCCGAAGGAGTCTGGAGTTCGGTGAGGGTTCACACACGACCGCAGCCGCCGAGGCCCGGCCGTGGCATCGACTCAGACAGCCACCCTCAAGCCCGACTGGCGGCCGCGGCCGTGCGCGTAGTCGGTGATGGGACCGTCGTAGGTGACGAGTTCGCACGCCAGCTCGATCGCGGTGGCGACCAGCAGCCTGTCGGCGGGGTCGCGGCGCTTGAAGTGCTGCAAGCCATACGCCCGCAAGGCAGCCCGGCAGCTGAGGGGGACCGCCTCGACCCCAGGACGGCCCACGAAGCGTTCCACCCACGCCTCGGGCGGGCAATCAAGGCTGATCCGCCCCGTGTCGGCGAGCAGCGCGATCTCCCAAGCGGAGACCGCGCTGACCAGGATGGAGCCGCCGGCGAGCCAACGCCGGTCGATCAAGGTCCGGGTCGCCTCCTCCAGCCTCGGGTCGCCGTTGTCGAGCCACAGTACGATGTGCGTGTCGAGCAGGAGCGCGTCCGTCACGGAACCGGGCCGACCTCGGCGTCCATCGGGTCGTTAAGGACCGGGGCTGTCAGGTCCACGCCCTCGCGCACCATCACGGAGCCGCGGTTCGCGCCGAAGAGCGAACCGCTCCTAGCATCCCGCTCCTCAAGGTTGCGAAGCGCCAAGGCGACGACCTCGGTCTTGTTTCCCCCGGTCAGCCGGTTGGCGAGGACCTCGATCTGTGCGACCACGTCGGGGCGGTTGATCGTGACGACGCTGGCCATGCGGCACTCCTCGAAGTCATTATGTCCATAATGACATCATGCCTTGGGTCCAGGGTCAAGCAATATTGGCACGACCTCACGCCGAACCTGGCGCGGTGAGCGACTCGGTTCGGGGTAGGACGCCAGGACCACCGTCTCCGTTCGTCGGGGTGGATGTTCATCGAGGGGTGGCTGATCTGGCAATGGGATTGACCCGGTTCGGTGGATCAATCCCAACTTACCGCTTTTGGCGAGGGCAGACCGCGCCTACGTCAAGCGGCTGCTGGCGCTGGCCACGGTTTCCGACTTTGCCCAGCGCTTCGGTGCTCTGGTTCGTGCCCGCATCGCGGGTGCGATCACCCCCTGGCTGGCCGAGGTCGGACGCAGCGACTTGCGCAGCTTCGCCGCCGGCCTGTGTCAGGACGAGCAGGCCGTAGGGGGCAGCCCTGACGATTCCCTGGAAGAGCGGCCAAGTCGAAGGGCAGGCCAACTGTCTGCAGCTAGTCAAGCGCCAGGCCTACGGACGTACCAAGCTCGACATGCTCAGGGCGCAAGTACTTCGTGCCACATTATAACGATCTGCACCGAGACTGCAGATGAGCCGATCTCTCACGCCAATTAACAGCTCGACGCAGAGATTATTTGCGATGGCATGCGGCACAGTGCCGACCGCCAATCGTACGGGCCCGAGGCCACTTACGCGATATTGCGGACATCCTGCGGAAGATTTTTTGCCTTTCGCTCGAATGGCCCGCTCTAAAACGAATACAACCAACGAATTCAATAAAATTGTGGTGGAGCTGAGCGGGATCGAACCGCTGACCTCCTGAATGCCATTCAGGCGCTCTCCCAACTGAGCTACAGCCCCGCCAATGCGGGCAAAACGCGCCCGGCTACGGAAGGCGCGGGTAATAGACCGGCCCGCGCCCGACTTCAAGTGGCGATCCTCCAAGTGGCTACGCGGCCTTCATATCCGGATGCACCTCGAACGACGCCTCGGTCTTCGCCCGGATTTCTTCTAAGGTCACCCCCCGCGCCATATCGACCAGCGTCAGGCCCGGCCGCGCCACGTCGAACACGCCGAGCTCGGTCACCACCAAGTTCACCACAGCAGCCCCCGTAAGCGGCAGGGTGCATGCTCGGAGCAGCTTCGGCTTGCCGCCGGCGGTGTGCTCCATCAGCACCACGACGCGCGGCACGCCGGCGACCAGGTCCATGGCGCCGCCCATGCCCTTCACCATCTTGCCGGGGATCATCCAGTTCGCCAGGTCGCCGTTCTCAGCCACTTGCAGCGCGCCCAGGATCGAGATCGCGATGTGGCCGCCTCGTACCAGCGCGAACGAGGCCGCGCTGTCGAAAAAGCTCGTGGTCGGCAGCTTGGTGACCGTCTGCTTGCCGGCGTTGATTAGGTCGGCGTCCTCCTCGCCCTCGAACGGGAACGGGCCGATGCCCAGCATGCCGTTCTCGCTGTGCAGCTGGATATGAATCCCGTCCGGGATGTGGTTGGCGACCAGGGTCGGGATGCCGATGCCCAGGTTCACATACATGCCGTCCTGCAGCTCCCGCGCCGCGCGGGCCGCCATCTCATCGCGTGTCCAGGGCATTAGACCAACTCCTCGGCGTGCTTGCGCGTCGTGCGCTGCTCGATCCGCTTTACGACGTTCGGCACATGGACCAGGCGCTTCACGAAGATGCCCGGCGTCACGATGTGGTCGCCGTCGAGCGCGCCGGGCTGCACCAGCTCCTCGACCTGCGCCACCACCATTTTGGCCGCGGTCGCCATGATCGGGTTGAAGTTCCGTGCGGTCATTCGATACACTAGGTTGCCCTCGGGGTCGCCGCGCCAGGCGTGTATGATGGCGAGGTCTGCCAGCAGGCCGCGCTCCATGATGTAGCGCTGGCCATCGAACTCGCGCTCATCTTTGCCCTCGGCGATGGCGGTGCCCACGCCGGTGCGGGTATAGAAGGCGGGGATGCCGGCGCCGCCCGCACGGATGCGCTCGGCCAGCGTGCCCTGCGGATTGAACTCGATCTCCAGCTCGCCGGCCAGATACTGCTTCGCGAACGTCGCGTTCTCGCCGACATACGAAGAGATCATCTTGCGGATTTGCCGGGTCTGCAGCAGCAGGCCCAACCCGGCATCGTCCACGCCGGCGTTGTTCGAAATGCAGGTCAGGTCCCGCACGCCGCTCTCGCGGATCGCCTCAATCAGCACCTGCGGAATGCCGCACAGGCCGAAGCCGCCGGCCATGATCGTCATGCCGTCCCGCAGCACCCCGGCCAGCGCCGCCTGAGCGTCTGGATAGATTTTGCTGACCGTCATTCCTCACCTCTTTTTCTAATTAAGTGGTATCACTGAGCTTATCGCATACGAGTCGGCATGGCAAAAACGCCTTCTCGTATTTAGAAAAACTGACATGATACAATTGCCAAGTTTCGGAAAATTAAGCTCCAAATTTACTTTGAATTGAATCTCGACCTAGTTAGCAACGCGGTAGGACCGGAAGCTTATTTGGCGCGCTTACTCTTCGCAGTGCTTCATAAGCTGCCATTGCTCTCTCAAGTCTACCACCACTGATCTTGTCGGGCTTCCGACGGCTCGTCTCTTCCCAAGGGCACGCCTGCTTCTCAACCGTGAAAAGAAACGCCGCGGTTGCGGCGAGTTCCAACTCGATAGCATTAATCGCCTTTGCTGCCTGCACGAAGGCAGCACGTCGTTTGTCAATCGGATCTCCCTGGTGTGTCGAACTATAGACCGAGTATCGCCCGCCCCATTCGGCTGTATGTTCATCTTCCTTCACATACCCAAACGCCCGAGCAATCTCCATTGCTGCAGCAAGATCCTCGCTGAACGGACCGTAGTGACGGTATTCAAATTCAAACTCACCATTGAAACCAGCTAGTTGCATCAAATAGGTCACTTTCTGCAGCCGCGTGCGCCCGACTAAATTGCCACCTGCGTCCTGAATAATCCGCATTGCAGCAATATGGGGATCGCGCGTTGTCATGGTTGTCCTCTCAAAATTTCCGTTCTCATTATGTTCTCTAGCACAGTTTTTGCCTCGGTATCGCCTCGAAACGTGTAAACCCGTCTAATCGAGAATATTTCCGCGCCGGCTACCACAGACGATAAATCCGCCATATCGACCGGCGCACCACCACCAGTGCGTATTAGAATGCGATTTAACGGGGTGTCAGAATCCTGATATCGTTTGTATGGTGCTCTATCAAAACGGTCGAACATAATACGGTCTGAACTACTATCTTCGGCGATTGAGTGTTCCCGCAACGCGGTCTCGATGTTGTTACAGGTTAAGGCGATACGCGCCTGCCATAAATCCCGAGGCTCGCTTGGCACACGTGGCAATCCCTCCTCCACTCGTTGGCGGATATCGGTGCATACCGGCAACTTACGATTCATCAGACCATTAGCCAGCCGAGCGATATTGTCATTCTTAGCCTCAGCTAACATCGGCAACGCTCCCCAAAACACCGAATCATCAAGGGCCGTTGCACGGTCCAGACGCTCCGGCTCGCGCGCAAACCGTAAAATTGGATGATTATGCGGTAGTCCAGTCTGTCCGTTATGTCCCTCTGCACCGCGCCGGAGCAAGCGGCGCATCAGAGCGCTGAACATCACTTCCGCACCGCGCGTCGTCTTATGTAGGTAAACATTGGGATACAGGTGGAACAATGAGAGTACATAGCTCTCTGCCGTCTGCACCGCCTTAGGTCCCAGAACAAGTGTCTTGATCTCTCCGCCCTCATCTTGGTCCGCGCCGGTCCGCACTGACGCAATCTCTAGGTTCGCCAGTAGCCAAGTCAGATCGATCCCGCTGCTTTGCACGCCGGTCATCATCCGGTCCCGTTGCATATAATCCAGCCGATCGGCATCGAACTGGCTGGACACGACTGCGTCATACAGGTTTCCCGGTCCTTTCTGAGCAATAAGAGCTGCCACTTCAGCGGCGAAGCTCGGGCCAAGTTCATGATTTAGCGCCCTGGTCAGCTCGCTATCCGCGATCATGGCCGCACTCACGCGTTCATGCTGTGCCATCGGCAAGTTGAGTGAAGTTCCAACTGCCTCAAAAGCGTGACTGAACATGCCGTGGCCGACGTCGTGGACCAAGGCAGCAGCGAGCGCCACCTGAGCTTGATGGTCGTGGAAAGGCAGACCAGCGGTGGTGACATGACGCTTGATTACGCGCATCAAGGAGCGAGCGACGTGGAACACACCAATGCTATGAGCAAAACGGGTGTGGGTAGCACCGGGAAATACTAGTTCCGAAAAGCCAAGCTGCCGTATGCGACGCAACCGTTGAAACGGTGGTGTCCTAATTACTTCCCAAAGTGTACGTTCGAGTTGATCGACCGCATCGAACTCGATCAAGTTGTGGACGGGGTCTCGAATGCGTTGCGGTTTGAGTGTCACTCCACCATCACCCCTAATCTTCTTGAAGCTTGGTCCTGGGCAGCTCCATTCTTAGACCTCGTTTTAGAAGTCACGGAGCGGTCAATCGCTTGCGATTTGGATGGGCGACGCGATGGACCATGAGGCGGATCATGGCGAGGGTGACCATGGCTTCGGAGACCTCGGGCAGGTGCTCGTAATCCTTGGACAGACGCCTCCAGCGACCGAGCCAACCGAAGGTCCTCTCAACGACCCACCTGCGAGGCAGCACGACAAAGCCCTTCGTGCCTGGGATGCGGCCGACGATGATCAGCGTGATGCCGAGCAGGAAGCAGGCGAGCAGGGCTGCCACGCGGTTGTAGATGCTGTCGGCGAACACGGTCCGCAGCCAGCAGTAGAGCGGCTTGATGCGCCGGAGCAGATCGCCCGCACCGTCCGCGTCCTGGACGGAGGCGACATGCACGAACACGCCGAGCAGCAATCCTTGCGTGTCCACCGCGATGTGGCGCTTGCGGCCATTCACCTTCTTCGCGGCGTCATAGCCCCGCGGCCCCCCGCTTTCCGTGGTCTTCACGCTCTGGGTGTCGATGATGGCGGCCGTCGGGCTGGGTTCGCGCCCCACGCCCTCGCGCAGCGTCATCACGAGGCGATGACGCATGCTGTCCCAAACACCGGCGCTCAGGAAAGCGCGGAAGTAGCCATATACGGTCGGCCATGGCAGGAACGCCGGAGGCGGCGGCAAGTGCCGCCACTGACAACCGGTGCGCAACAGGTAAAACAAGCTGTCCAATAACTGCCGCATGTCGGTTGCCCGTGGACGGCCTCCGGGCTTGGCGGGCGGGATCAGCGGCTCCAACAGCCGGTATTGGTCATCGCTCAAAGCCTGGCCAGAGCCGTAGTCTCCGACCAACGCGCGATCCTCAGGCGTCCACATGGCAAGCTCCAGGAAGGGGAAACCTTCTGGAACGCTGCTAGGACGGCCCCGATCAGTCCGTCACGTCAGCCAAGCCAACCTTTCAAAACGGGGTCT
>JANXVC010000123.1 GCA_025351925.1 Rhodospirillales bacterium
AGTAGCTGCTCAACGCCCCCTGCGAGGTGGCGTGTGGGAGGCTCTGCATAAAGCGGCTTGACGTGACCCAGGCAGCTGGGATTCAAGGCTGGGATGACCGAGCTTTCTGATCTCAGCCGCTTGACGCATGCGGAGAAGGACACGCTGATCCGGGCGTTGTGGGCGCAGGTTCAGGCGTTGACCGCGCGCATGGCGGAATTGGAGGCAAGGCTCAAGGCGCCGTCGAAAACGCCGGACAACTCCAGCCTGCCGCCATCGAAGGGCAAGAAGCCGAACCTTCCAGAGAAGGACAAGCGCCGGGGTCCTCGCCCCGGCAGCCTGGGCCGCATGGGCGGCGGACGGCCGTTGGCCGCGACGCCTGACGAGACCGTCGTCGCCAAGCCGGTGCGGTGCGTGCACTGTCAGTCAGCACTCGGCGAGGCGGACCATGTCCTGCACGGGCGCTACGACAAGATCGAACTGCCCCAGGTCGTGCCTGCGGTGACGCGGGTGGAGCGCTATGCGGGCCGTTGCCGGTGCTGCGGCGGCACGACGCTGGCGCCGGTGCCGGAAGGACTGGAGCCGGGCACGCCGTTCAGCATCGGCATCGTGGCGCTGGCGATGTATCTGCGTTTCGTGCACGCGATCAGCTACCAACGGCTGAGCCGGCTGTTGTTGGAGCTGTTTGGCTTGGCCATCAGCGAGGGTGCGCTCGATGCCGCCTTTCGCCGGGGCAAACCGCACTTCGATGCGGATGTCGCCGCCATCCTCGTCCGGCTGCGCCGCGCTCGCGTGATCTGCTCGGATGAAACGAGCGTGCGCATCGATGGTCGCACCTGCTGGAACTGGGTGTTCCACAACGACGAAGTGGTCATCCACGTCGTCCGCAACAGCCGGGGCGCAGGCGTCGTGGCCGAGGTGCTGGACGGGCACCGGCCGGCGCTCTGGGTGTCTGATCTCTATAGCGCGCAGCAGGGCCATGCCGAGGACTGGCAGATCTGTCTGGCGCATCAGCTACGTGATTGCACCTACGCCATCGAGGCCGGCGATGCTGTGTTCGCCCCGCGCATGAAAGCGCTGCTGCTGCGCGCCGTCGTGCTCGCGCGACGGAGCCGTCACTTGGCGGAAAGCACCCGACGCGAATACCGCCGGCGTCTCGAGTGCGCGCTCGACGCCGTCATGGCGCTGGCGCCCACCCACCGCGACGGCCAGCGCCTGCGAAAGCGATACGGCAAGCTCCGCTCGCACCTGTTCACCTTCCTCGATCATCCCGAGGTGCCCGCCGACAACAACGGGTCTGAACGGGAGCTGCGGCCCACGGCCACTTACCGCAAGGTCACTGGCGGCTTCCGCTCCAAGTGGGGCGCTGACCTGTTTGCGGGCGTGCGCTCGGTCATCGGCACCGCCGCACGCCGCGGCATGGACGCCTACCAGGCTATCCAACAAACCCTGCGCGCCCAAACTGCCACCTACCCGGGTTGAGCAGAGACGAAGTTATTGTACTCGGACTGCATGACCCAAGAGATCGACATTGACATCGTGGTCGACCACTCGGAACAGATGGCTGAGGCCGTGCAGGTCATGGTGGAGCGTGTCGTCGAGAACCAGGCATCGCTGCGTGCCTATGGTAACACCCTGTCCGGCGTGGCGGTGCAGCTAGGTCAGGACCGGACATTGGACGGGCTGGTGCAGGCTGTGAACACGCTCACGGCCGAAACGGCCCGGGCAAGTGAACGCAACCGGACCTTGGAACAGCAGCTCTCGGTGTCCTCTGCGCGGATCACGAAGCTCCGGCAAGACCTGGTCGACGCAAAGCAAGAGTCGACGACAGACGGCCTGACCGGGCTGTGCAATCGCCGGGCCTTCGACGCGCGGCTGCGCCGAGCGATGGTGCGCGCCAAAGCGGACCAGGAGCCCATGTCGCTGGTGCTGCTCGACATCGACCACTTCAAGCGGTTCAACGACACCTACGGGCACCGCACCGGCGATCTCGTGCTTCGGCTGGTCGCGCGCATAATTGCCGACAACGTGAAAGGGCGCGACACCGCGGCCCGCTATGGCGGCGAGGAGTTTGCCGTCATCTTGACTGGGGCTGAGCTGCAGGCTGGCGCCATTGTTGCCGGTCAGATGCGCGCCTTGCTGGATGGCAAGCGTCTGATCACCAAAGGTGTGAAGCAAAACTACGGCAGCGTGACGATCTCGGCCGGTGTCGCCCAGTTCCGGCCGGGAGACAGCGTCGCATCTCTCATCGAGCGAGCCGACGTCGCACTTTATGAAGCAAAGAGTTTGGGGCGCAACCAGGTCTGTACGGAAAACCTGAATGCGGCCGAACGGACCTAGAGTCAGGATTTATTTTAGTAATCAGAAGATGAAGGTGCTGGCCATGATGATGGCCCCATAAAGATGTCCCGGCACCGGTCATAGCGGGTTGCGATCCGGCGCCAGTCTTTAAGCTTGGCGAACATGGTCTCTACGTGGTGGCGCTCACGGTAGAGCCCGGCGTCGTAGGCGTGCTGGACGGCCCGGTTTCTGCGCGGTGGAATGCAAGGCTTGGTTCCCCGCGCGTGCAGTGCTGCGCGAAAGCCGTCGCTGTCGTCGACGCGGTCGCCGATCAGCAAAGCCGCTGGTGGCAGGGCATCAAACAAGGCAGCCCCTTTGTGGTCGCTGACCTAGCCATCTGTCAGCATCAGTACCAAAAGGTGGCCAAGTTGGTCGCAGACGGCGTGCAGCTTGGAGTTCAAGCCGCCCTTGGTCCGGCGGATGCGCCATTGGCCCCCTTTTTGGCGAGCAGGCTAGCCGCTGTCTGGTGCGCCTTGAGGTGGGTGGCATCGATCAGCAGTCGGTCAGGCACACCAGGCTGGCCCGCGAGGTCCCCGAAGATGTCGTGGAACACGCCAGCCCGGCTTCAGCGCACGAAACGGTTGTAGGGCGTCTTGTGCGGGCCATACTCGGGCGGAGCATCGCGCCACCGCAGGCCGTTGCGGATCACGTGTAGGATGCCGCTGAGCACCTTGAGGTCATCGACCCGCGCAACACCCCGAGACTTCGGAGAATTCGGCGCTATACGCCCCACTTGCTCTTCGGTTAGCCAAAACAAATCACCCATAACGGGCACCTCCCGCCAAACCCAGAATCACGCCGCACCGAGCCGGTGCAAGCTGCTTATGGGTCCTGACCCTAGACATGGGTTTCTGCTCAACCCGGGTAGGGAGTGGCCTGCCCGCGTAGGGTTTGCTGGATAGCCTGGTAGGCGCCCATGCCACGGCGTGCGGCGGTGCCGATGACGGAGCGCACGCCGGCGAACAGGTCAGCGCCCCACTTGGAGCG
>JANXVC010000188.1 GCA_025351925.1 Rhodospirillales bacterium
CTCGGCTACCAGCGCTTTAAGCCCGGCCGCGTCGTCGTCCGCTATCTGAATGTCCACGGATGGTGTCACCGACACCTTGACTCATGGTCGCCCGTGACCGGTCAACAATTATCTAAGCCCTCCTACCTGGGCAGTTACGAAAAACCACTTCAATTCCCGGCTCAAACTTTTGCACGATGACCCGCTCGAGAAGTCGGTCGCCAGGGTAGATTACCGTCAGCATTCCATCAAGGATCGGCTTGACAATGTTATCCACGTCTCCGTCCATCTCAGTCGGAGGAAAATAGAAAATTGTCACCGCCAGTGGTCGGTCATCAATAAAGATGAGTTCCCGTAACGTTCTCACGTGTGCGGAGGCGTGTTCGCCAACTCTTCGTTTCCATAACTCTTTCCCTTTTGCGTTTTTCGATTGATGCGAGCGTGGCGTATCCCTGATCACAAACTCGATCGGGAATGGCAGGCCGACATCGAGGTCGGGTCGTTCACTCAACTGGAGAGTACCTCGGGGCTCAGGTCATCGGCACTGCGACGTGCTGACGGTAGGCTGGCCGGGTCAGCAATCGGTCATACCACGCGCGCAGATGCGGCTGATTCGGCCGCGCCAGGTCGAACGAGAACCAGCGGTGCACGTGGACGCCCAGCGCGATATCCGCCAGCGTGAACACGGGGCCCGCGACATAGGGCACGCGCGCCAGAATGCCGTCGAGCAGGGTCCAGCAACGGGCTGCCTCAGTGGTCGCGGCGGCGATGGCGGCCGGGTTCCGCTGTTCCGGCGCAATGCGCACCAGGCCTTGGAACACCGTTGATTGCGGCCGGCTCAGCGTCGTCTGCTGCCAGTCCATCCAGCGGTCGATGCTGGCCCGCGCCTGCAGGTCGTCCGGCCACATCGCATCGCCCGGCGCGTTCGCCGCACAGAGGTAGCGAATGATCGCGTTGCTCTCCCACAGCACGAAATCGCCCTCCACCAACGTGGGCACCACGCCATTCGGATTCATCGCCCGGTACTCCGGCGTGTTGGTTCCACCGAACGGGCCGCCCACGTCGGTGCGCTCATACGGCAGCCCCAGCTCCTCCATCAGCCACACGGCCTTCATCACATTGCTGGAATTGGCCCGGCCGAGAAGCTTGCGCATCCTTCGTCTCCTACGTGCATATGCCGGCACGGTACGGCGCAAGCACGATTGCTCCAAGCGGCAATGCGCGCCATATCGCCGGCATGGCCCCATCCAGCACGATCTTCTCCAACGTTCGAGGCGCCGCCTGGATCGCTATCCTGGGCTCAGCAGTAGCACTGGGCGGCGCGCTGGCCTCGGAGCGTTGGCTCGGCCTGGTGCCCTGCGCGCTGTGCCTGTGGGAGCGCTGGCCCTATCGCATCGCAATCGCCATTGGCCTGGTTGCCTTGGCGCTGCCGCGCCGCCTCGCGCGCTGGGCGGTGGTTGCGGCGGCGCTCGCGCTGCTGCCGGGCGTGGCACTGGCGGCAATACACGTCGGCGTCGAGCAGCACTGGTGGCCCAGCCCGCTGCCGGAATGCGCCGCGCCGTCGCTGGGCGGCGGCAGCATCGCCGAACGCCTCGCCCGCATGCCGGCGACCGTCAGCAAACCCTGCGACGAGCCGACCTTCCTGGTGCCGGGCCTGCCGGTCTCGATGGCGGGGATGAACCTGGTGTTCGCCCTGGCGCTAGCCGGGTTCCTCGCCATGTCAGCCGGTACCCAACGAGGCACAGCATGAGCGAAACCAGGACACCGCTGCCCGGCGACCCGACCCTGCGCGATACGGTCGAGCGCATCATCCGCGTGGACCACGCCGGCGAGTACGGCGCGCAGCGCATCTACGCGGGCCAGCTCTCGGTCATGGCCAGCGGTCCCAAGGGCGACCTGATCCGCCACATGCAGGCGCAGGAGCAGCACCATCTCGATACGTTCGTGGGCCTGATCCGCACACGCCGGGTGCGGCCGACGGCGCTGCTGCCGCTGTGGCACCTGGCCGGCTATGCGCTGGGTGCCGTGACGGCGGCAATGGGCGACCGGGCGGCGATGGCCTGCACCGTCGCGGTCGAGGAGGCGATTGACGAGCACTACGCCGCCCAGGCCGCATCGCTCGGCGAGGAGGAAGCGCCGCTCCGCGCCACGATCGAGCGCTTCCGCGCTGAGGAGCAGGAGCACCGCGACATTGGGCTGGAGCACGAGGCCGAGCAGGCCCGGGGCTACAAGCTGATGTCCGCAGTAATCAAGGCCGGTTGCAAGGTGGCGATCGCGGTGAGCGAGCGGATGTAACCGAAAACTCATTGCAACTCGGTCGCGGCGCTATCGTTGGGTGATCGGCATTTGCCGCACACTCGACGGAGTCACCGACGATGTTCTTACGTATTGACAAGCTGCAGACCGAGCTTCCCGCGCCAAAGCGGCAGGACCCGAACGCCGCCGCCGCACTGCAGGAGCTGCTGGGCGGCAAGTATGGCGAGATGTCCACGCTCGGCAACTACATGTTCCAGAGCTTCAACTTCCGCAGCAAGGAAAAGCTGCGCCCATTCTACAGCCTGGTCGCCGCCATCACCGCGGAGGAACTGGGCCATGTCGAGCTGGTCAGCAACGGCGTTGCCATGCTGAACGCTGGGCCGGACGTGCCGGCAAACGAGAAGGGCAACGACGACATCTCGGATGCGCCGTTCAAGGGCATGCAGGACATCCGGCTGGCGGCCTCGTTCCTCGCGAACGGCGGTGGCGCGTTGCCGATGAACAGCAACGGCGCGTCCTGGAATATGGATTTCGTGACCACCACGGGGAACGTGGTGATCGACCTTTTGCACAATTTCCATCTGGAGTGCGGGGCGCGTATTCATAAGCTACGCGTCTATGAGACCATGACGGAGGCGACCGGCCGCGAGGTCTGCGGCTACCTGCTGGTCCGCGGCTCCGTCCACGCGCACGCCTACGCGCTGGCGCTGAAGCAGATTACCGGTGTCGAGATCGAGAAGATGCTGCCGACTCCGAACATCGACCTCGACCGGATTCCCGAGTGCCAGAAGTACCTTGCAGAGGGCTCACATCGCCGGCTGTATCGCTTCAGCCCAGAAGACTACAAGGAAGTGGCTGGCATTTGGGGCAATGGCGAGCAGGCTTTGCCGGGCGATCCGCCGGGTGAACTCGAGTTGGTCGATGGCCATCCCGAGGGCGGCCGTATTCACAACCTCATGGGTCAGACCGCGGCGTTCAGCCCGGAGTATGCCCCCGAGGAGATGTTTGAAATCGCGAGCAAGCTCTACAAGAAGTCCCGCTAATTTTGTGCGCCACGCTCCCTCCCGGAGCGTGGCGTCAGCTCTCGAGTTCGCTGTCCCAATACAAGTAATCCCGCCAGCTCTCGTGCAGGTAGTTCGGTGGGAAGGCTCGGCCATTGTCCTGCAACTCCCAAGTCGAAGGCTGAGCGGGTTTTAAGCGAGGGTGCATATGGCACTCGCGCGGTAGTTTGCTGCCCTTGCGCAGGTTGCACCCACCGCATGCAGTGACGACGTTCTCCCAAGTCGTGCGGCCGCCGCGGCTGCGCGGAATGACGTGATCGAACGTAAGGTCGTGCGTGGGATAGCGGTCCCCGCAGTATTGGCAGCTGAAGGCATCGCGCAGGAATACGTTGAACCGGGTGAAGGCCGGCTTACGGGCCGCGGGGATATAGTCCTTCAGCGCGATGACGCTTGGCAGGCGCATCGACATGCTGGGCGAATGCACCTCGTCGTCATATTCGCTGAGTACCGACACGCGATCGAGGAATACAGCCTTCACCGCATCCTGCCAGCACCAGACGGACAGCGGGAAATAGGAGAGCGGCCGGAAATCGGCATTCAGAACCAGCGCTGGAAAATGCAAACCTCCGTCAGGCAATGCGCGCTCCTTAAACACGGACGCAACATCTGGGGCCAGCATCGCAAGACAGGCCGCCAGATCGTGTGCGCCGCCAAACTTCCATTGGTTATTGCACCGAGAACCGGCACCGGCAAGCCACACCGGCGTTTGTCATGGCTTCGTCACGCGAACAAACGCTGCAGGAACAACGCCCCAGCCGACAGCCCCGCGTCGTCGATGCCGTGGCCCAGCTTCGGGCACCAAAGCGTCTGCAGCGGGATGCCGATGCGCGTGAGCGCCGACTCGGCCATCGTGGCGCGCGAGAACGGCACCACCTCGTCCTGCTCGCCGTGCACTAGCAGCACCGGCGGATGCCCGGTGCACTCAGCCGCCAGCGCCGGCGTGTCCAGCAGCGCGCCGGAGTACGCGAGGATGCCGCGCGGCGGCGTGCGGCGGCGTAGGCCGGCGTGCAGCACCATCATAGCGCCCTGGCTGAAGCCCATCATCGCGACGGCGTCGGGCGCAAGGCCCGCAAGCGTCAGCTCGGCATCGATATAGGCCAGTAGCAGCGGCGTTGCCCGGCCCGCGCCCTCGTCCAGCACCGCCGGCGTACGGTCCTGCAAGCTGTACCACTGGCGGCCCGTGGGTCCCTGGTCGTATGGCTCGGGGGCATCGGGCGCTACAAACATTGCATTGGGCAATGGGCGGGACCAAGTCGGCGCCAGGTCGATGAGGTCATGCGCGTCAGCGCCCACGCCGTGGCACAATACAACAAGCTGCTGCGCAACCCCCTTGGACGCCGGACCCCAGCGCAGGCCAGTAAGTTCCGCCATCCCACCCTCCATGGTCACGACGCCATCCGGTCAGCAGGGACGTCCACAACTTCAACGTGCTCCGGCGCCAATGGCTCGATCAGTTCCGGACCATTATTGCGCACGTTGTTGACCTGACTCGACACCGGCCAGATCCGCAGCGGCGCCGCCGAGGGCCGCAGCAGCGCCGCCGGATCACCCGGTGCCTCGCCGAGCCAGGCTGCCCAGTCTGCCTCTTCCAGAATAACCGGCATGCGTTCGTGCAGATGCCCCAGCGCGTCCGCCGCGGTGGTCGTCACCACGGTGTAGCTGCGGATGGTCTGCTGATCCGGGCCGCGCCATCCCTCCCACAGCCCAGCCAGCGCCATAATGCGGCCGTCCGCGCGAGCAATGGCATAGGGCTGCTTGCCGTCCGGACCGGCCTGCCATTCGTAAAATCCGTCGATCGGTACGATGCAGCGGCGCCGAGCGAAGGCGTCGCGGAACGTTGGCAACGCAGCGACCGTTTCAGCGCGGGCGTTGATCGGCTGCCGAATTTTCTTTGGATCGCCGCGCGCCCAGTGCGGCAGCAGGCCCCAGCGCAGCAAATCTAACTGCCGCGCCCCGGTCGCTGGATGCCGCCGGACCACCGGGCCATCCTGCGTCGGCGCCATGTTCCAGGTCGGCTGCCAGTTCGGCGTGTCGTTCTCCGTCGCGAAGATGCGGCGGATTTCGTCAGGCGATGTCGTAGCGAGGTATCGACCGCACATGCATGATAGCTTGGCGCGTCCGCACCATCTTTCAATCGCGCCCTGTGCTGGGTAGGTTCGTGCGACGTTCGAGAAAGGTGCTGCGATGGGTTGGGTCCGAAGGCTTGTTCCGGTCTTGCTGCTGCTCGTCGGGCACGCGGCGCTGGCGCAGGACCGCGTGCTGAACGTGTATAACTGGACCGACTACATCGACCCCAAGGTGCTCGAACGCTTCACTAGCGAGACCGGCATCAAAGTGCGCTACGACGTATATGACAGCCTGGAGACGTTGGAAGGCAAGCTGCTGGCCGGCAATTCCGGCTACGACATCGTGGTGCCCACCGCCGAGCCGACCTTCTCCCGGCTGATCGCCGCCAAGGCGCTGCTGCCGCTCGACCGCAGCAAGATCCCGCACTGGTCGAACCTCGATCCCAAGCTGATGCAGCGGGTCGAGGTGTCCGACCCCGGCAACCGGAATGGCGCAATCTATCTGTGGGGCACCATCGGGCTGGGCATGATCCCCGAGCGCATCCAGGCGCTCGACCCCGGCGCGCCGCTGGACAGTTGGGACCTGCTGCTGAAACCGGAGCACGCGAAGAAGCTCGCGGATTGCGGCATCAGCGTGATGGACAGCGCCATCGACACCATCCCGAGCGTGCTGAAATACCTGGGCCGCAACCCGGAGAGCACCGACGCGAAGGACTTGGCCGACGTCGAGCGCACCCTGATGACGATCCGGCCGTACATCCGCACCTTCGCGTCGGGCGGCGCCGTGGAGGCGCTGGCGGGGGGGCAGACCTGCCTGTCGATGACCTATTCCGGCGACGTGATCCAGGCTGCGGCGCGGGCGAAGGAGGCGGGACAGAAGACGGTCCGCTACGTGGCGCCCAAGGAGTTCGCGGCGCTCACCTTTGACATGCTGGCCGTTCCCGCCGATGCGCCGCACCCCGCCGAGGCCATGCAGTTCATCAATTTCCTGCTGCAGCCTGACGTAATGGCCGCGATCACCAACCAAGTGCGCTATCCGAACGCCATCCCGGCCAGCCGCGACGCGATCACGCCCGAGGTGCGGGATGACCCGAACGTCTATCCCGACACGGCATCGCCGCGATTCTTTACCGTGCGCGCCACGCCGCAGGCGGCGGACCGGCTGCGCACGCGGATGTGGGCGCGGTTCAAGGCCGGGCACTAACCATTTGGCCGACCTGGAGGTTGCCGGTCTCACCGTCCGCTATGGCCCGGCTGTCGCGTTGGACCAGCTCAACCTCACCATCAACAGCGGCGAGATGTTCGTGCTGCTCGGCGGCTCCGGCTCCGGCAAGACGACGCTGCTGCGGGCGCTGGGCGGCTTCATCCAGCCAACGGCCGGACGGATCGTGCTGGCGGGCCAGGACATCACCGGACTGCCGCCGCACCGCCGCCCGGTGAACACGACGTTCCAGTCCTATGCGCTGTTCCCGCACATGAGCGTCGCGGACAACGTCGGCTTCGGCCTGCGCCGCCAGGGCATGGCACGGGCCGACATCGCGTCCCGGGTCGCCTCGCTGCTCGACCTCGTGCGGCTGCGCGAGTTCGCCGGGCGCAAGCCGGACGCGCTGTCCGGCGGCCAGCGGCAGCGGGTGGCGCTGGCCCGTGCCCTGGCGCCGCGCCCGCGCCTCCTGCTGCTGGACGAGCCGCTGTCGGCGCTGGACCGCTCGCTCCGCGAGCAGACCCGGCAGGAGCTGCTGCGGGTGCAGCGGGAGACCGGCACCACCTTCGTGCTCGTAACGCATGACCAGGACGAGGCGCTGGCGATGGCCACCCGGATCGGCCTGCTGCATCAGGGCCGCCTGGCGCAGGTCGGCACGCCCGCCGACATTTACGAGCGCCCGGCCAGCCGCTATGTCGCCGAGTTCATGGGCGCGGCGAACATCCTGCCGGCGACGGTGCGGACCGCTGGAGCCCGTGCGACGCTGGACCTCGACGGCATCGGCCCGACGCAGGCCGCCAGCACAGCGCCTGGTCCGGCCGGCAGCGCCCTGCACGTCGCGCTGCGGCCGGAGCGGCTGCGCATCGCGCTGAGTGCTGCCACGGGCGTGAACACCGCGCCGGGCACGGTAGTGGACAGCGCCTATCGCGGCGGCACGGTGGACCACCACGTGCGCCTGGACGGCGGCGCGACGCTGCTGGTGTCGCAGCCTTTGGGGGACGGGGTTGGCGCCGGGCTGCTGGCGCCGGGGAGCGCCGTCGCAGTGTCCTGGCCGCCCGAGGCCTGCGTACTGCTGGCCGAATGAACCGCGCTGCCGTCCTGGCGCCGGTCTGGCTGTGGCTGCTGCTGTTCGTCGCACTGCCGGTCGTGATCGTGGCGGCGCTGTCGTTCTCCACGTCTATTCCTGGCGTGCCGCCCTATACCCCGCTGCTGCAGGCGCCCGAGACCTCGAACTACGCCTTGCTGACCGACGATGCTTTCTACCTTAATGCCGCCCTGAAAAGCCTGGCCGTCGCCGGCATTTCGACGCTGTTCTGCCTGCTGATCGGCTACCCCATGGCGCTGGCGATCGCCCGCGCGCCGGACCGCTGGCGCTCGCTGCTGCTGCTGGGCGTCATGCTGCCGTTCTGGACGGGGTTTCTGCTCCGCATCACCGCCTGGATCGGGCTGCTGCGCGATGAGGGCTGGATCAACGTTGGGCTGCAGGCCGTCGGCCTCCCGGCATTGCGGCTGCTCTATACCGATTTCGCCATGTATGTCGGCGTGACCTACGCCTACCTGCCGTTCATGATCCTGCCGCTCTATGCCCGCCTATCCCGCCGTGACCCGGCGTTGGAGGAGGCCGCCGCCGACCTCGGCGCCAGCCCCTGGACCGCCTTCCGCACCGTCACCCTGCCGCTCTCCATCCCTGGCATCGTCGCCGGGCTGGCCCTCGTGTTCATTCCGGCAATGGGCGAGTACGTCATTCCGGAGTTGCTGGGCGGCCCCGGCGCGCAGACCATCGGCCGTGCATTGTGGAACGAATTCTTCTCCAACCGCGACTGGCCCATGGCGGCGACGGTGGCGAACGCGCTGCTGCTGGCGCTGCTGCTGCCGATGGTGGCGCTGCGGGCGCGGCAATGACGGCGGGATCATGAGGCGGGGCTGGTTCCTCAACGTTTGCCTGCTGCTTGGCTACGCCTTCCTCTATGTGCCGGTGCTGCTGCTGGTGGCGACGAGCTTCAACCCAAACCGGCTTACGACCGTGCTCTCGGGCTTCTCACTGCGCTGGTATGCGGCGTTGTGGGCCGACGACAAGCTGATCGAGGCGGCGCTGCTGTCGCTGCGCATCGCCGCCGTTTCGGCGACGGGCGCCACCGTGCTCGGCACGATCGCCGGGTTCGCGCTGGCGC
This sequence comes from Rhodospirillales bacterium, assembly GCA_025351925.1. Classification (GTDB taxonomy): domain Bacteria; phylum Pseudomonadota; class Alphaproteobacteria; order Acetobacterales; family Acetobacteraceae; genus CAHJXG01. The sequence continues at coordinate 8,735 of JANXVC010000188.1, forward strand.
GGTTCGGGCGGTTCCCCGGCCGGGGCGCGTTCGCGGCCCTGCTGTCCGCGCGCCTGGTGCTGCCGGACGTGCTGGTCGGGCTGTCGCTGCTGTTGCTGTTCGTGCAGATGGAGCAGACCATCGGCTGGCCGCAGGGCCGCGGCGCGCTGACCATCACCCTGGCGCATGTGTCCGTCAGCCTGTCCTACGTCGCCATCGTGATCGAGGCGCGGCTGACCGACGCCGGGTCCGAGCTGGAGGACGCCGCCATGGACCTCGGAGCCTCGCCACTTGCGGCGTTCGGCCTGGTCACCCTGCCGCTGCTGGCTCCGGCGCTGCTGTCCGGCTGGCTGCTGGCGTTCACGCTGTCGCTCGACGACCTAGTGGTCGCGACCTTCGTCTCGGGGCCGGGCGCCAGCACGCTGCCGATGGTGGTGTTCTCGGCGTTGCGCCTGGGGGTGACGCCGGAGCTGAACGCGCTGGCGACCGTCATTCTTGCGCTCGTGTCGGTATCGCTGGGCGGCGCATGGTTTCTGCAACAAAGAGCCGGGCGCGCGGTTGTGCCGGGCCAGGCAGGGGCATAAAGTCCATCGGTCGCAACACTGGTAAACCGTCATGCAGCTCATCGCCGAACGCCTGGACCGGATCAGCCCGAGCCAGACCATCGCCATCTCCACCAAGGCGCGCGCGCTGAAGGCCCAGGGCCGGGACATCATCAGCCTGTCGGCCGGGGAGCCCGACTTCGACACGCCGCAGAACGTCAAGGACGCGGCCATCCGCGCCATCCAGGCCGGCGACACTAAATACACCGATGTCGCCGGCACCAGGGCGCTGCGCCAGGCGGTCGCCGACAAGTTCAAGCGCGACAGCGGCCTCGACTACACCGCCGAGGAGATCATCATCTCGACCGGCGGCAAGCAGGTGATCTTCAACGCCATGGTCGCGACGATGAATGCGGGCGACGAGGCGATCATCCCGACGCCCTGCTGGGTCAGCTATCCCGACATCGTGGCGCTGGCGGACGGCACTCCGGTGTTCGTGCCCTGCGGCCAGAACAACGGCTTTAAGCTGCGCGCCGAGGACCTGGAAGCCGCGATCACGCCGAAGACCAAGTGGTTCATGCTGAACAGCCCGTGCAACCCGACCGGCGCCGCGTACTCGGCCGAGGAGCTGCGGCCGATCTGCGACGTGCTGCTGCGCCACCCCGACATCTGGATTTTTACCGACGATATCTACGAGAAGCTGGTCTATGACGGCTTTGAGGCAGCCACGATCGTGCAGGTCGAGCCGCGGCTGCGCGACCGCACGGTGACGATGAACGGCTGCAGCAAGGCCTACGCGATGACCGGCTGGCGCATCGGCTTCGCGGGCGCTCCCACGAAGCTGGTAAAGGCGATGGACAAGCTGCAGTCGCAGAGCACGTCCAACACCAGCAGCGTCAGCCAGGCGGCTGCGGTCGAGGCGCTGAACGGGCCGCAGGGCTTTATCGATGAGATGGTGGCGGTGTACAAGACCCGGCGCGACCTCGTCGTATCCATGCTGAACAAGGCGCCGGGCCTGAACTGCCACTCCCCAGAGGGCGCGTTCTACGTGTTTCCGAGCGTGCACGGCTGCATCGGCAAGACCAGCCGCGGCGGCACCGCCATCACCAACGACGAGAGCTTCGTGACGGCATTGCTTGAAGAAGAGGGCGTCGCCGCGGTGCATGGAACAGCGTTCATGTATCCCGGCCACCTCCGCATCAGCTACGCGACCGACACGGACAGCCTGGTTGCGGCCTGCGAGCGCATCCAGCATTTCTGCGAGGGGCTGCATTAGTTTATGCCTGCGTTAGCGCAGCGGCTGGACCGGGCGCCAGTTGCGGCCACCGTCGCCATGACCGCCAAGGCTCGCGCCATGCGGGCGCAAGGCATCGAGGTGATCGCGCTCACCATTGGCGAGCCCGACTTCGACAGCCCGCGCCACGCGATCGAGGCCGGCTATCAGGCGGCGCTGCACGGCGACACCAAATACCCGCCGCAGGACGGCCAGCCCGCCCTGAAGCAGGCCATCCAACGCAAGTTCCAGCGCGACTCCGGCCTGGAGTTCGCGCTGGACGAAATCATGGTCGGCAACGGCGGCAAGCAGGTTATCTTCAACGCGCTGATGGCGACGCTTAACGACGGCGATGAAGTGATCATCCCGGCGCCATACTGGGGCGCCTATCCGCTGATGACCCGAGTGGTCGGCGGCGTGCCGGTAGCGGTGAGCTGCCCGCAGAACAACGGCTTCAAACTGCGGCCAGAGGACCTAGAGGCGGCGATCACCCCGCGCACCAAGTGGCTGATGCTGAACTTCCCCAACAACCCGACCGGCGCGGCCGCGACTCGTGACGAGCTCGCGGCGCTGGGCGAGGTTATGCAGCGGCACCCGCACGTCTGGATCCTGTCGGACGACATGTACGAGCACCTCGTGTACGACGGGTTCGAGCACCGGACGATGGCGGCCGTCGAGCCGCGGCTGCGCGACCGGACTTTGACGGTCACCGGCGTGTCGAAGACCTACGCGATGACCGGCTGGCGTGTTGGCTTCGGCGCCGGGCCGCGCGGGCTGATCAAGGCGATGACGACCATTCAGGGCCACGTCGCGGCCGGCGTATCCACCATCGGCCAGGCCGCCGCCGCCGCCGCGCTGGACGGTCCGCAGGACGACGTGCCGCGCATGGCAGCCGCCTACCGCCGGCGCCGCGACCTGGTGATCGACGCACTGGGCCGAGCGCCCGGCATGGTTTGTCATCGGCCGGAGGGCGCGTTCTACGTCTATCCCAGCGTCGCCGGCTGCCTGGGCCGAACGACTGAGGCCGGCACCCGCCTCGACACCGACGAGGACTTCGCCCTGGCGCTGCTTGAGGAGCAGCACGTGGCGGTGGTGCATGGCGCCGCGTTCGGCATGTCGCCCTACGTGCGCATCAGCTACGCCGCCGACGACGCCTCGCTCGCCGAGGCCTGCCGCCGCATCATCGTGTTTTGCGCCAGCCTGCGGTGAATCTCCGGGCCGTGTCGGTCAGGCCCGGCCGCGATAGCGACGCTGCGGGCCTGATCGCGCTGATTGGGCGGTGCTGGTCCGACTACCCCGGCTGCATTCTCGATGTCGAGCGCGAGGAGCAAAAGCTGCTGGCGCTGGCGACCTATTACGGGGAACGCGGCGGCACGCTGTGGGTGGCGGAGGACGGCGACGCGATCGTCGGCATGGCTGCGGCCATGCCCGCGGGCAGCGACGTTTGGGAGATCGCCAAACTTTACGTCCATCCGGACTGCCACGGCGCCGGCTTGGCGCATCGCTTGCTGGACATGATGGAAGCGCACGCCGCTGCTCAGGGCGCCAAGAGCCTGACGTTATGGACGGACACACGGTTCATTCGGGCGCACCGGTTCTACGAAAAACGGAGCTGGGTGCGGGCGGGGCCGGTCCGTGCAATCGGCGACCTGTCCGGCTCGATCGAGTTCGACTACGTGAAGCCGCTGGACGGCGTTTTGCAACTGAATGCCTCCGCCGCCGCCTCGGCGGAGCGGCGGTTGGCCGAGATCCTGGCGGCCTGCGTCGATAGCGGCGCCTCGGTGTCGTTCCTGGCGCCGCTCTCGCTCGACTTGGCGCGAAGCACCATGCGCGACGTGGCGCAGCAGGTCGCGACCGGCCAGTGCATCCTGCTGGCGGCGTGGTCCGGCGGCGTGCTGTCCGGCACGGTGCGGCTGCAGCTGGATACGCCGCAGAACCAGCCGCACCGGGCCGAAATCTGCAAGATGCTGGTGCATCCCGATGCGCGACGCCGCGGCTTGGGCGAGCAGCTCATGCTTGCGGCCGAGGCTGCCGCCATCGCCGCCGGCCGAACGCTGCTCACCCTCGACACGCTGGCCGGCAGTGCCGGAGAGCGGCTGTATCGCAAACTCGGCTGGATCGAGGTGGGCGCCATTCCCGGCTATAGCGTGGACGCGGCTGGCCGGCCTGAGGCGGCGGTGATGTTCTATCGCAACCTCGTGGTGGCTACTTCATAGCGGGAAATCCGCCCTCCAGCGCGATCTCCGCCAGCGGACGGCGCTGGTTCGGCATTTCGCGCGCTTGCATCGCCTCGGACAGCATCGCCTTGTCGCCCTGCCGTCCCACCGCATAGGCCGCCTCGACCCGGTAACCCTGCGGCACGTTCAGCTCGGCAAAAGCGCGCTCCATATCAAAGCCCACCATGCCATGCGCCTGCCAGCCCATCCGCGTCGCCTGCAGCGCGAAATTCCCTGCAGCAGCCCCCGAGTCGAGTGAATGACTGTGGGACGGCACCGGCTTTTCCATGCCCGGCGGCTGCATCAGCGAGTTGGACACCAGCACGATGAGCGCAGAGGCGTTCTTGGCCCAGCCCTGGTTCCCGGCATTCAGCAGCGAGAAAAACCGCTCCCAAGCTGGGGTGTCGCGCCGGGCATACAGGAAACGCCAGGGCTGCGAGTTGTAGGAGGACGCCGCCCATCGCCCGGCCTCGATCATGGTCAGCAGGTCCGCCTCGCTGATGGCCTCGCCGGTGAAGGCGCGCGGCGACCAGCGCTCCAGGAACAAGGGGTCGATCGGGTGGTCGCTCTCACGGAAGGCAGTCTTGGTCATTTTGGGTCCTGCTGCGATGGTGTTTCCAGCATAGAGCTTACCGATGCCGGCGCCATCAACAAGGCAGTCCGGCGAAGGGGTCATGCGCCGCGACGTCCAGCGGCGTGAAATGCCGCAGGTTCCGGGTAAGCACAACATAGCCTCGGCTCTGCGCCGTCGCAGCGATGAGCAGGTCCGCAAAGCCGGGTGCATGACCGCGTCCGCGCGCCAGGTCGGACAGGCGGCCGGTCATGCGCGCTGTGGGGATGTCTATGTCGAGGATGCGCGCGCTATACAGATGCAGCACCGTCCCGAGCCACTCGGCCAGCAGCCCGGCTTTCCGGCTGGCGCCATCGCGGGCCGCCTTGGCGATCCCATCCTCGATTTCGGCGATCGTCACTACTGAAAGGTAGAGACCATCGCTGTTCCGCTCCATCCATGCCGCCAGTTCGCCGTGCGCTGGCGTCGGTCGTGGCGCACTGGCCGACAGGACGTTCGTATCGACGAGATACAGCCGTCAGAACTCCACATCCCGCGTCGGCGAGGCGTTGCGGTCCGGCAGGTCATGCGGTTCCAGCGGCGCCGCCATCAGCAGGCGCCCGAATGACGGCACCTGGGACAGCCGCTGCCACTCGGCAAAGCCGATCACTACCGCCGCCGGACGGCCATGCCGCGTGATGATGGACGGCTCGCCGCTTCGAGCGTAATCGACGACGGCCGAGAGCGTCGCCTTCGCCTCTCGCAGTTGAACTTCGCGCATTATAAACCTCCATGACTATTGTAGTCATATTACGGCGCCCGGCATTGAATGGCAAGGAGAGCACGACTGAACCGCGTGCCCATTCCCGCTGATCCCGGCTATGTCGAGCTGCAGGTCACCACGAACTACTCCTTTCTGCGTGGCGCGAGCCACATCGAGGAGCTGCTCGTGGCCGCCCAGGCGCTCGGCCTGCCGGCGATCGCCGTCACCGACCACAACACCCTGGCCGGCATCGCCCGGGCGCATGCACGGGCCGAAGAGGCCGGCATTCGGCTGATCGTCGGCTGCCGGCTCGACCTGCAGGACAGCCTGCCGGTGCTGGTCTATCCGACCGACCGTGCCGCCTATGCCCGGCTGTGCCGGCTGCTGACGCTCGGAAAGGGCCGAGCCGGCAAGGACGGCTGCGATCTCGCCTGGCCGGACCTGGTGCATGGGGGCGCTGGCCTGATCGTTATACTGCTGCCGGACGCGGCCGACGCGGCGCTGGCCGGCGCGCTGGCCCGGCTGCGGCAGGACTTCGCGGGCCGCTGCTACGTGTCGCTGAGCCTGCGCCGGCGGCCGGGCGACGCAGTGCGCCTGCGGCAGCTCGCCGATTTGGCCCAGGCCGCAAGGGTGCCGGCCGTCGTCACCGGCGACGTGCTGTATCACGTTCCGGAGCGCCGCATCCTGCAGGACGTGGTGACCTGTATCCGCGAGGGCTGCACGATCGACGCCGCCGGGTTCCGCCGCGAGCGGTCCGCCGACCGGCATCTCAAGGCGCCGGACGAAATGGCGCGGCTGTTCAGCCGTTATCCAGAGGCGGTGGCGCGCACGCTGGAGATCGCCGGCCGCTGCCGCTTCAGCCTGGCCGAGCTGCGCTACCAGTATCCGAATGAGACCGCGGTGCCGGGCGAGACGCCGCAGGCGGCGCTGGAGCGGGTGGTGCGTGAGAGCATCCCGCTCCGCTATCCCGGCGGCTTGCCGCCTGACGTGGAGGCGCAGCTCGGGTACGAGCTGCGGCTGATCGCCAGCCTCGACTACGCGCCGTATTTCCTAACGGTGAACAGCATCGTCCGCTATGCGCGGAGCAAGGATATCCTGTGCCAGGGACGGGGCTCGGCCGCCAACTCCGCCGTCTGCTACGTGCTGGGCATCACGTCC
>JANXVC010000220.1 GCA_025351925.1 Rhodospirillales bacterium
TCCTTACCGTGCGCGCCAGCCTTGCGGCCGATCAGCAGGTTGTCTTCCACGCTGTGCTCGGGGAACACCTGGCGGTCCTCGGGGACGTAGCCGATGCCAGCCCGGGCGATGCGATACGGCTTGCGGCCGGATACCGTCGTGCCGGCCAGCACCACCGTGCCCCGGCGCGGCGGTGCGATGCCGACGATCGCCTTGAACGTGGTGCTCTTGCCCGCCCCGTTGCGCCCCAGCAGCGCCATGGTCTGGCCGCGCTCCACCGCCAGATCGACGCCGAACACGATCTGGCTCGCGCCGTAGAACACGTCCACCCCGCGCACCTCTAGCATGGGCTTCGCCATCGCCTAGGCCGCCCCGACCGCGGCCGAAAGCCGGTGGTCGGTGCCGAGATAGGCGTCGATCACGTCCGGGTTGCGGCGGATCTCGTCGGGTGTTCCCGAAGCGAGCACCGTGCCGTATTTCAGCACCTGGATCGTCTGGGCGATCTTAAAGACGATGTCCATGTCGTGCTCGATGAACACCAGCGTGGTGCGCTGCGCCTCCCACAGGCGATGGACCTTGCCGATCATCTGCCACCGTTCGTCCGGGCCCATGCCGGCTGTCGGCTCGTCAAGCAGCAGCACCTTGGGCTTCCCTGCTAGCGCCAGCGCGATATCCAAAAGCTTCTGATCGCCATGCGAGAGGTTCGCCGCCAGCACGTTGGCCTGCGCGGTCAGGCCGAGCAGCGCCATGATCTCGTCGGCGTCGCGCCCGGCGCCGGGCGGCGGGAAGCGGCCCAGCATGCTCCAGGAGCGCCGGAAGTGCGAGACGACGGCCGCAAGCAGGCACTCGCGCAGGGTGAGGCTGGGGAACAGCGACGCCACCTGGAAGGCGCGCCCGATGCCCCGGCGGACGATCTGCAGGCTCGACAGGCCCACCAGGTCCGCGCCGCCGAACAGCACCCGGCCGCTATCCGGACGGATATGGCCGGAGATCAGGTTGAAGAATGTCGTCTTGCCGGCGCCGTTGGGCCCGATGATCGCGGTCAGCGAGCCCGAGGGAAAGTCGAGCGAGACGTCGCGCATGGCAACGACGCCGCCGAACGACTTGGAGAGGTTCTCAACCTTGAGCATCGCCAGCCGGGGTATCGTCAGCCGGGGCATCGCCAGCCTGGGCGGCAGCCGCGCGCTTGGGGGGTAGGCCGCCATAGCTATGCCATGACCCCGCGACCAGCCAGCCAGCGTCCACCGGCAGGGTGATCCCGGTGATCGCCGACGCGTCGTCGGATGCGAGGAAGCTGCACGCCCGGGCGATCTCCTCGGCCCCAACCAGCCGTCCCATGGCGGAGTTCTCCGCTAGCGCCGCCGGGTCGCGCTGCCCGGCATCGACGGCGGCCTGCAGCGCCGGGGTCATGACAAAGCCCGGCGCCACGGCGTTGACCCGCACGCCGGACCGGCCCCATTCGGCGGCGAGCGCCTGCGTCATGCCGATCACCGCCGCCTTGGCCGGCGCGTAGGCGTGCAGCGGCATCGAGCGGATGCCAGCGACCGAGGCGATGTTGACGATGGCGCCGCTGCCGCGCAGGGCCATGCGCCGGCCGAAGGCGACGCAGCATAGGTAAACGCCGCGCTGGTCCACGGCGACGACGTGGTCCCAGACATCGATGGGCAGCTCCTCCGGCCGCAATGGCCGCTGCAGCACGCCGGCGGAGGTGATAAGGATGGCGGCAGGGCCGAACTCACGCTCGACCCAGTCGGCCATCACCTCGACGCTGTTTGGCTGGGTCACGTCGAGGTGGCCGCCGACGGCGTTTGGGATGGAGAACGCGACGGTCTGAGCCTGAGCCTCGTTGATGTCCGCCACGATGACCCGGGCGCCGCGCTCCGCGAGGTCGCGCGCGCAGGCCTCGCCGATGCCGCTCGCGCCGCCGGTGACGACGGCGATGCGTCCTTCAAGCGAGCTTGTCATGCTTGGCTTCTCCGAGCTGGGCGGCGGCCATGACAGCCATGCGCCGGGTGTTGCGGGACTGAAACCATTCATACACCCAATCGGCCAGTCCGCGCCGCAGCCCGAGCACAAAAATCAAGATGACCGTGCCGAGCACCATGCCGTGGTGCTCGGTGTAGATCGTCACGTAGTGGTTCAGCGCCTGCAGCATCACGGTGCCCACCAGCGGGCCGATGAAAAGCTGGCTGCCGCCGAGCATGATCATGAAGATTGCCTCACCGGAGGTGGTCCAGAAGGCGAAGTCGGGATAGGCGCCGGAGACAAACAGCGCCAGCACGATGCCCCCTATGCTCGCCATGGAGCTGGCGATGACGAAGATCGCCAGTTTGACCCGCCGGACGTTGACGCCGACGAAGTTGGCCCGCTGCGGATTATCGCGGATCATGCGCAAGGTGTAGCCGAACGGCGACTGCACGATCTGCCGCATGATGAGCAGGCACACGACGAACACGACGGCGCAGAAGGCATACAGCGTGCGGCCGTCGTTTAGGTCGATACCCAGGAACGCCGGCCGCGGGATGCCGCCGCGCAGACCCTGGTCGCCGCCGGTCAGCGCCACCCAGGTCAGGATGACGCTGTGGATGAACATCTGGAAGGCGAGGGTGATGAAGGCGAAATAGATCTCCTGCAGCCGCACGCAGATCGCGCCGATGGCCAGCGCCAGCAGCGCCGTGCCGCCGACCGCCGCCAGCATGGCGACCGGGACCGATACCAGGCCGGACTGCATCAGCAGGCCGAAGCCGTAGGCGCCGGAGGCGAAGTAGGCGGCATGGCCAAACGAGACCAGCCCAGTGAAGCCGATCAGCAGGTTCAGCGACATCGCCAGCAGGCCGTAGGCGATCACGTACACGATGAAGTCGCGCAGCGCCGGATGCGGGATGAGCACCGGCAGCAGGAGCAGCACGGCCAGCGCCGCGGCGGCCAGGATGATGTCGCGCAGCATTACAGGATAGGCCGCCCGAGCAGCCCGCTGGGCTTCACGATCAGCACCAGCGCCATCAGCCCGAACATCATGCCATCGACGAACAGCGGAAAGCCGATCGAGCCGAACGACCGGGTGAAGCCGATCAGCAGGGCCGCGATGAACGCACCGACGATCGAGCCCATGCCGCCGATGACCGTCACGATGAAGCTCTCGATCAGGATCGACAGCCCCATGCCCGGCGTCAGCGTGCGGATCGGCGCCGCCAGCGCACCCGCCATGCCGGCGAGCAGGCTGCCGACCCCGAACACGCCGGCATAGAGCAGCGTCGTATTGATGCCGAGGGCCGCAACCATCTGCGGGTTCAGCGCGGCGGCCCGCACCACCTTGCCGAGGCGCGTGCGGTTGATGCCATACCACAGCAGCACCGCGACCACGAATGACGCGCCGATCATGAACAAGTAGTAGCCCGGGATGAAGCCACCGGCGATCTCGACCGGCGGCAGGGCGAAGGCCTCCGGCATGCCCATCATTTGATACTCGGCGCCCCAGATGGTCCGCACGGCGTCGTCCAGGATCAGGATGAAGGCATAGCAGACCAGAAGCTGCATCAGGATGTCGCGGCCATAAACCCGGCTGATGAACAGCCGTTCGAACACCACGCCGAACGCCGCCACGCCCAGCGCGCCGGCCGCAATCGCCAGCGCAAAGCTGCCGGTCAGGCCATAGGCGGTGAGGGCGAAGTAGGCGCCGAGCATGTAGAATGCCCCGTGCGCGAAGTTGATGACGCCGAGCACGCCGAAGATCAGCGACAGCCCCGACGCCACCAGGAACAGCAGCATGCCGACGATCAGGCCCGTCGAGGCCTGCGTCACCACGCACGACGCGGAGGCCAGGCAGCCGGCGAGCGCTTGCAGGTCCAAACTCAGTCCTCCGCGGCGTCAGGCGTAGCCCTTGCCGGCCTTCCACTGCGCCTCGAGCTCGGTGATCTCGCTCCAGGCAACGGGCGAGAAGTCCTCGACGTAGGGCAGCTTGGCGACGGTGCGGCCCCAGGCGACGGGGTAGCCGATGATCGTGTGGTCGCTGTCCCGCATGGTGATCCCGTCCTCGACCGCGAAGGGCGACTTGACGTTCATGCCCTTGAGCTCGGCCGCGAGCGTCATGCCGTCGGTCTTGCCGTTGGTGCGTTTCAGTGCCTCGAAGATGAACTGACAGGCCAGGCTGTTCTGCCACGCCCAGTTCGTCGGCTCCTGGCTGGTGAGCTTGTTGTAGCCCTCGGCAAAGGCCAGGTTGCCGGGCTTGTCCGGATAGAAGCGGTTGTAGCGGTAGGCGGTGTTCATGCCGACGGGCAGCTGTTTGATCGCCGTCAGCACCGGGCCGTCGCCGAGCCCGCCGGAGAAGAAGTCGAACTTGCTGAACAGCCGGTATAGGTTGCCCTGCTCGATGAAGGTCACGAGGTCGCCGCCCCATAGCGCCGAATACACCGCCTGCGGCTTCGCCTGCAGCAGCTTGGTGAGGTTCTCGGTGTAGTCGGGGGCGAACAGCTTCGGCCAGACCTGGTCAACCAGCTCAATCGATGGGTCGAACCGCTTGGCGAACTCCATGAACTCCGCCGTGTTGTCCCGGCCGTAGGCGTAGTCGGGCGAGCAGGTCATCCAGCGCTTCAGGTCCTTCGCCTTGGAGATGCCGGACGCGTACTTGCCGCCGGCCACCGCGTCGTGGATGCCCTGCCGGGCGCAACGGAACGCGGTCTTCACGTGGATCTTGGGATCGGCCGTCAACGACGAGGTTTCGGAACATGTGTGCACGCACAGCGTCGGCAGGTCGCGTACCACCTCCTGCACGGCGAACGAGCCGGAGGACGCCTCGGCGTCGATGATGATCTCGCAGCCGTCGTTGTTGATGAGGTCGCGCGTCACTTTAGCGGCCTCGTCCGGCCGGCCTTTGGAGTCGCGGTCCACCAGCTCGATCGTGCGGCCGCCCGCGCCGCCCATCTCGTTGAACTGCTTGACGGACAGCTGCACCGCCGCCCGACTGGACGTGCCGAGGATGGCGACCCGGCCGGACAGGATCGTTGGCATGCCGACGCGGATGACCTTCGCCTGCGCCCCGGCGATGTGCGGAAAACCTCCGAGGACCGCGGCGCCTGCCGCCCCCTGAAGCATTTTGCGGCGCTGCAGGCCGCTCGTTTCCTTGCCCATCCGGCTTTTCCCCTTTGCCGGCCGCACAGCTTGAATGCCAGCGTTTCCGGGTAGGCACGTCGCGTCGCATCTGCAACGCTACGGGCCACCATCATTCAGCGTCAAGCGCATCCCCCGCAGGACGGACTGAGCTCTGCGCGATTGTCTCCAACGGGCTCCCGATGAAATGGTCCCTGGCGCAGAACGGTCCTGGGCAGATAGGTCGCGCGCAAGGCAAATTTTGGTCGATACTGGTGCATGGTGTCTGCTCATCTCCCCCGTTGATCTGGAATGTCTGGCGCTGCGCGTGAGGCGGCTTGACGTGACCCTGATGCTTGGGATTCAAAGCGGGGATGACCGAGCTTCCTGATCTCAGCTGTCTGACGCACGAGGAGAAGG
>JANXVC010000245.1 GCA_025351925.1 Rhodospirillales bacterium
TCCTTACCAACACGCCGGACGCCATCCGTCGTCCGATGGCGGTCTCCACCCTCACCCTCATCTTCGCGCTGGCCGGGCGGCTTCTTATGAAGGACCACCTCGTGCGCGAAGGGCGCTGGGCCGAGCGCACCAGCCACATGGGCGTGGGGCTCACCACCCGCACCCTCGGCGTCGTCGGGACCGGCGGCATCGGCCGTGAAATTCTGCTCCTCGCCCGCCCGTTCTTCGGCCGCATGCTGGCCGCGGATCCCTACGCCGATGCGGAAGCTGTGCGGAGCCTGGGGGCCGAGCTGCTTCCCCTCGACGCCATGCTCCCCGAGGCCGATTTCGTAGTCGTCTGCTGCCTGCTGAACGAGAGCACGTTCCACCTTATCGACGCCGCGCGGCTTCGGCTGCTGCGGCCGACCAGCTTCCTCATCAACGTCGCCCGCGGGCCGGTTGTGGACGAGGCGGCGCTCATCGACGCTCTGGAGGCTGGCGCCCTCGCCGGGGCCGGCCTCGACGTGTTCGAAACGGAGCCGATCCAGCACGGCAACCGCCTGACCCGCATGGATAATGTGGTGCTCACGCCGCACGCCCTCGGCTGGACCGACGAGTGCTTCCACGACATCGCCATAACGGGCCTGCGCGGCGTGATCGACTTCGCCCAAGGCCGCCGCCCGGCCTTCGTGGTCAACCCGGCGGTCCTCGCTGTGTTGCCCGGGGCCGCCCGATGACAGCAGTACGGCCGTGACCGCCCGTATCCTGGCGCAAGGCATCGCCAAGCAGTTTCCAGGCGTACAGGCGCTCGACGCGGTGTCGCTCGCGGTCGAGCCCGGCGAAATCCACGCGCTGCTTGGCGAGAACGGCGCCGGCAAATCGACGCTCGGCAAGATCATCGCCGGCGTTTACAGCGCCGACGCGGGCCAGGTCTTCATCGATGGCGCGGCGGTGGGAGCCATCGACGAGGTGGAAGCGGGCCGGCTCGGCATCGGCATCGTGCATCAGGAGGGATCGCTCGTGGGCCAGCTCTCCATTGCGGAGAACGTCTTCGCGGGGCGTCAGCCGACGGGCCGGTTCGGGCGGATCGACCGCCGCGCCATGCGCGAGCGGACCCGCGCTCTCCTGGCCGATCTCGGGGTCACGCTCGACCCGGACCTCAAGGTTGCACAATTGCCGCCGGCGCAGGCGCAGGTGGTGGAGATCGCCAAGGCGCTGTCGCGGGACCTGCGAGCGCTGATTTTGGACGAGCCGACCGCGGCGCTTACCCTCAACGAGACGGAGCGCCTTTTCGAGGTTTGCCGGACCCTCGCCGCCCGCGGCGTCGCGATCATTTACGTTTCGCACCGGCTTGCGGAGATCTTCGCCCTCTGCCACGGCGTGACCGTGCTGAAGGATGGGCGCGTCACGGGCGTGCGCCGGGTTGCCGAGACCAGCCAGGACGAGCTGATCCGGCTCATGGTCGGGCGGGAGGTCCACTTCGCGCGCACCACCGGCGCCCGATCATTCGGCGAGATCAGGCTCGAGGCCCGGGGCATCGCGGCGGCCCCCTTCGTGCGTGACGCAAGCTTTGCGGTGCGGGCGGGTGAGATCGTCTGCCTCGCCGGCCTGGTCGGCGCTGGGCGCTCGGAGACCTGCGAGGCGATCTTCGGGGCGAGGCGTCTAGCGGCCGGCGAGGTGCTCGTGAGAGGCCGGCGGGTGCGTTTCGGCGGTCCGTGGGACGCCATGGCAGCGGGGCTTGGGATGGCGCCGGAGGACCGGAAGGACGCGGGGCTATTCCTCAGCATGGATGTCGCGGCGAACGTATGCGCGACGGTGCTGGACAAGGTGTCCTCCTCCGGGCGGATCTCGTCAACGAAGGCCGACGCGCTCGCCGGACGGTTCATCCGTGAGCTTAGGATCGCTACGCCGTCGGCCCGTCATCTGGTCGGCCATCTCTCTGGTGGCAACCAGCAGAAGGTGCTCCTCGCCAAGTGGCTGGCGATGGAGCCTGACGTGCTGATCGTGGACGAACCGACGCGCGGCGTGGATGTGGGCGCGCGGTCCGAAATCTATCGCATCCTGCGCGACCTCGCCTCCCGCGGCCTGGCGCTTCTTGTGGTGTCCTCCGACCTGCCGGAGGTCCTCACTTTGGCCGACCGCATCGTGGTCATGGCGGATGGGTGCACGGTCGGCGAGCTGGACGGCGCCACAGCCGATGAGGAACAGGTGCTGCGGCTCGCAACCCGGCACACCCGTGTCGATGCCCTTCCCGTTGCCGCATGAGCCAGGGCCGATGAGCAACCTTGCTTTGGAGCCTGCCGCCCCGTCGTTCCGTAGCCGCGCCGGGACACTCCCGCGTCGCACTCTGCTCCGGCTGGCGAATTCGCGGGCGCTCATGCTGTTCGTGCTGGTGGCGGCCCTCATTGCAGCGATGTCGGCGTTTTACCCGAACAATTTCCCAACGCGCTACAACATCGCCGCCGTCCTGCTCAATGCCGCTCAGAACGCCATCCTCGTGACCGGCATGATGCTGCTGATGATCGCCGGCGGGTTCGACCTGTCGATCGGCTCGATCCTGGCGCTGGCGGGCGTCTGGGCCGGCGTCGCGGTCGGCTGGTGGGGCTGGCCGGCGGAGGCCGGGCTGCTTATTGGCATCGCGGTCGGCGGCCTCGCCGGGCTGGTCAACGGCCTCATCGTAACCCGGCTCGGCATCAACGCCCTGATCGCGACGCTGGCGACGCTCACAATCTACCGCGGCCTCACCTACCTCACCGCCGGAACCGGCGTGACCCCCATCGGCGACGCCTTCAAGGCCTACGGCCAGAGCGTGTTCCTGGGCGTCCAGACGCCGTTTTGGGTCATGCTGGCGGTGGTGACGGTCGGCGCTTGGCTGCTCGCCAACACACGCTTTTTCCGCCAGTATTATTTCATCGGCGGCAATGCGCGGGCGGCCAAGCTGTCCGGCATCCGTGTCGAGCGGCTGACGCTCATCGGCTTCGTCATCATGGGCCTGCTCGCGGGGCTGGCCGGGGTGCTGGGCGCCTCTCGCCTGAACTCGGCCGTGGTGAGCGCCGGCATCAACGTCGAACTCTCCGTCATCACCGCCACGGTGCTCGGCGGGGCCAGCCTGAAGGGCGGCGAGGGCACGGTGGTCGGCGGCGTGCTGGGCGTGCTGTTCATCGCCCTGGTCCAGAACGCGATGATCATCAACGGGATCGGCATTTTTTGGCAGAACATCATCGTCGGTCTCGTCCTGCTGCTCGGCGTATCGCTCGACCGCTTCAAGCATACGCATCGGGGGTGAGTCTTTGCACTGGGCCGTGGCGACAGGATGCAACCAAGACCGGAACGGTCAAATAAGAAGGATGCCCATGATGTTTGCAACGAGGCCGGCCCTGTTGGGCCTTCTGTTGGCTGCCGCGCTTCCGGTTATGGCGCCAGCCAGCGCCCAGGAGTCGAATTTCGGGCCCCGGGACTCCAAGGAGGTCTATTACTGGATTTCCAACAAGGCCAACCTGCCGCTGTTTGTGCAGTACGACTATGTCGGCATGAAGCGGGTCGCCGAGGAGCTGAAGGTTCAGGTCCGCGTCGCCGGTCCGACGGATTTCGACATCCCGGGCTTCATCGCCGCGGTCGAGCAGGTCTGCGCCCAGAAGCCTGCGGGGGTTTCGGTCGTGGGCGGCTTTGACCCGTCGCTGACGGAGGCTGTCAACAAATGCATCGAGATGGGGGTGCCGACCGTCGTGGATGACGGCGACCTGCCCCTCTCCAAGCGCCTCACCTACATCGGCACCAACTGGACCAAGATCGGCGAGGCCCAGGCCCGCGCGATGATGGCCAAACTGCCCAACGGCGGCAAGCTCGCCATGACCTCGATCATCAATGCCGATAATATGCGCGAGGCGGTGAAGGGCTTCACGGACTTCGTCGGGGCCAACGGCAAGAACAAGTTCAAGATCGTCGCCAATGAGGACGACAACGGCGACGCCGCCAAGGCGGCTCAGATCACGTCGGCCCTGCTCGCCGCCAATCCCGACATCGTCGGCATCGCCGGTTTCGATTCGGAATCCGGCGCTGGCATCGTGCGCGCGCTCCAGGAAGGCGGGAAGAAACCGGGCGAGATCGTCGTGACCGCGATGGAGCAGACCCCGGACTTCTTCAAAAACGCCCGGGACGGCTGGGTCGAGGGCATCGTGGTGCAGAACCGCGAGCTGTTCATCTATTACGCGGTGAAGACCCTCTACGACTATAATCACAACGGCCTGAAGACCTCCGGCCTCACCGGCGTCAATGGCGGCGTGCCGGTTCCGCCGACCATCGACACCGGTATCCTCCTCGTCACCAAATCCAACGTCGGCAAGGTGTTGGCGGCCCTCAAGGTCATGTGAGGCGATGAGTGACCGTATTCGGGTGGGGCTGATCGGCTGCGGCTTCTACGCCCGAAACCATCTGCACGCCTGGCGCGACTTGAAGGATGCAGGCGCCGACACCGTCGGCGTCTGCGATGTCGATGCGGCGAAGGCCAGGGCCGCAGGCGATGCCTTCGGTGTGCCTTGGTTCACCGACGCTGCCATACTCATCGACCAGGCCAAACCGGACCTCGTCGATATCACGACCAGGATGGACAGCCACCAGGCGCTGGCCCGGCTCGCCGCCGAGCACGGCGTCGCGGCTGTGGTGCAGAAGCCGTTCGCGCCGAGCTACGATGATTGCGTCGCCATCGTAGAGACCGCCCGGCGCCACGGCACCTTTCTGGCGGTCCACGAGAACTTTCGCTTCCAAACGCCGATGTGCCGGGTCGCGGCGGTCATCGCCTCCGGCGCCATCGGCGAGCCGGGCTGGGGACGGTTGAGTTTCCGCACCGGCTTCGACGTTTACCGGACGCAGCCCTACTTCTACAGCGAGGAGCGCCTCGCCATCCTGGACGTCGGCATCCACGTCCTGGACCTCGCCCGCGTCTTCCTCGGCGAGGTCGAGCGGATTTCCTGCGAAACCCAGCGCCGCAATCCGAAGGTCCGCGCCGAGGACACCGCGACGATGCTGCTGCGCCACGTGTCGGGCGCAGTCTCGGTGGTGGAATGCACCTATGAGAGCCGCCGCATCCCGGATTCGTTCCCCGAGACCCTGCTGGAGATCGAGGGCAGCGCCGGTTCCATCGTCGTTGGACGCGGCGAGCGCATGACCGTGACGAGCCAGGGCCTGTCCTGGGAAGAAGCCATCGGCAGCCCGCTGCTCGCCTGGACCTCGCGGCCCTGGCACGTCTCGCAGGAGAGCGTCCTCCATGCGAACGCGCACATGCTGGAGTGCCTGAAAGCCGGCCGGCCGGCCGCGACCTCGGGCGAGGACAATCTAAAGACATACGCCCTCGTCGAGGCCGCCTACGAAGCAGCCGCAACCGGGCGGGCGGTCCGGCCGAAGGCGTGGTCGCCGGGGCCCGGTTGAGCGACGCCGGCTTGGACGCAAGCCTGCTCAAGACCCTCTACGGCACCGACGCGCCGCCGGCCCAGCGCCGCCGGTTGCAGGCCGGCCCGCTGAGTGTCGAGTTCGAGGCGGGCAACCTGCGCTATATCCGCTTCGGCGGTGCAGAGGTGCTGCGCGGCATCGCGTTCCTGGTGCGGGACACCGGCTGGGGCACCTACCAGCCGACCATCACCGACCTGTTCACGCGGGAGCAGCCCGGCCTGTTCGAGATCCGCTACCAGGCGCGCTGCTCCGGCCCCGAGGGCGTTTTTGCCTACCAGGCGATGATCGAGGGCCGCGCCTCAGGCACGCTGCTGTTCGCGTGCGAGGGCGCGCCGGTCGGGGACCTGCCTGCCAACCGGGTGGGCTTCGTCGTGCTCCACCCCATCGAGGGTATGGCGGGTCGGCCGATCGAGGTCGAACACACCGACGGGAGCCGTAAAATCGCCATGCTACCGGACGTCATCGCTCCGGACCAACCGCTTCTCGACATCCGCGCGCTCACCCATGAGGTCGCGCCGGGAACGGTGGCGCATGTCCGGATGGAGGGCGACGCTTATGAGATGGAGGACCAGCGCAACTGGACCGACGCCTCGTTCAAGACCTATGTCCGTCCCCTCTCCAAACCCCGGCCCTTCGTCGTCCGTGCAGGGGAGAAGCAGGTCCAATCGGTCATGGTCACCATTCAGGGTCCGCCCCCCGCGCCAGCAACGGCGAGGCCAGGCAACCCTGTCCTGTCGCTCGGTGGTCCCCATGGAACCATGCCGGCAATCGGGCTTGCCGTGGCTCCCGGCGATTGCGCCGAGGCGATCGAGGCCGCCGCGCTCTTGCGCAGCGTCGGTCCGCAGCATCTTGTTCTACGGTTCGATGCGCAGGCCGAGCCGGATATGGCGGCGCTCGCCCAATACGCCGCCCTGACGGCGCTGGTGGGCGGCGAACCAACGCTTGAGATCATCATTCGGGGCCGTGACGCCGGGCCGGAGCTCGATCAGGCTGCCAGGCTGGTGGCCGCGGCGGGCCTGCGCCCCGCAGCCGTCGTGCCGAGCCCAGCCCGGGACCAAAAGACCCGTCCGTCAAGCACGCTGCCGCCGGGCGAGAGCTCCTTCGCGCAGATCTACGCCGCCGCCCGGCGGGCGTTTCCGGGCTGTCTCGTTGGCGGCGGAATGCTGACCTCCTTTACCGAGCTCAACCGCAACCCTCCTCCCGCGTCGGAGATCGATTTTGTGACGCACGGCACGGCCGCCATCGTGCATGCAGCGGACGACGCGTCCGTTTTGGAAACCCTTGAAGCCTTGCCATCGGTCATAAGATCGACCCGCCGCCTTATGGGAAACCTGCCGTATCGCCTGGGGCCGTCGGGTCTCGGCCTGCGTGAAAACCCCTATGGACCTGCCGGGGCGGATAATCCCGAACTCGGGCGCGTTCCCATGGCGCGCTCGGACCCGCGGCACCGCGGATTGTTCGGTGCGGCCTGGACGCTGGCGTACCTCGCCATCGCCGCGCGGGAGGGTCTCGCCGCGGTGACGGCCGCCGATGGCGCGGGTGATCTGGGGGTGGTCGAGCGACGGGGCGGCGAGCAGGTCATCCGCCCGATCGCTCACGTCCTGCGGGGGCTTGCGCGCGGACACGGGCGCGCCCGGCTCGAGACCACCGCGGTCGCGGGACTGGCCTCGATCGCGTTTGAAGAACCGGCCGGACCGGAACTCTGGATCGCGAACCAGACGGCCGATACGATCGTGATCGAAGTGGGCGCGCCGGAACTGCAGCGGATCGCGTGGCTCGACCAAAGGACGCCTGGCGCCTGGACAGACCTCGCATGGCTCGACACAACATGCCCGTTATCGTCCGACCGCAGGATCATCATTTTGCCGTTTGCGGTCGCCCGCCTTGTTTGTTCCGACGAGGCACGCAGCTTCGCTGGCGACGCTTATGCCATGTCCTCCAGTTCCCGGCCTCGCGTCTCCTTTACCCAGCGCGCGACGAAGATGAAGGACAGGAGCGCCATCGCGGCGTAGATGCCGTAGGCGAGGCCAAGGCCCGCCGAGGCCAGTGCGGGAAAGGTTTGGGAAACAGCGAAGTTCGCCACCCATTGCGCCGCGGCGGCGACCGCGAGCGCATAGGCGCGTATGCGGTTGTTGAACATCTCGCCAAGCAGCACCCATACGACCGGGCCCCAGCTCATGCCAAAGAAGACGACGTACAGGTTGGCAGCAACGATCGCGATCATGCCGTTCGTATCGCTCAACACCGGAACTGCGGCGCCGCCGGCTGCGGTCGGGGCCGTGCCGAACACGTAGGCCATCGTGCCCAAAGCCGCCGCCATGCCGAGCGAGCCGACAAGGAGCAGCGGCTTGCGCCCGATCCGATCAACCAGGACGATCGCCACTACGGTGGTCAAGATGTTGGTCACCGACGTGATGACGGTGATCGCCAGCGAGTTGGCCTCGGTGAAGCCGACCGCCTGCCACAGCACCGACGAGTAGTAGAAGATGACGTTGATGCCGACGAACTGCTGGAACACCGAGAGCAGGATGCCGACCCAGACGATCGGTAACAGCCCCAGCGATGGACCCTGGAGGTCGCGGATCGACTGCGCGCCTTCCCTCTGCATGCTTTGTTGGATCTCGGCGATCTTCACCTCCGGAGGCGGCTTTCGGCTGACGAAATGCTGCAGGACATGGGCGGCCTCCTTGAGGCGCTGCTTCGCGACCAGGTAGCGCGGCGACTCCGGGATCAACCCTGCGAACACCCCATAGATGAGGGCCGGCAACGCCTCTGAGATGAACATCCACCGCCATGCTTCCAGCCCGAACCACAGCTTGCCGCTGGCCCCTCCTGCCGCTGCGGCGAGCGCGTAGTCCGTCAGCAAAGCCATGAATATGCCGACGACGATCGCCATCTGCTGCAGGGAGCCCAGCCGGCCCCGCATCTGTGCCGGAGAGACTTCGGCGATATAGGCCGGGGCGATGACGCTCGCGGCGCCCACGGCGAGGCCGCCCACGAGCCGGAAGAAGGTCAGCGACCAAATGTCCCAGGGCAGGCCCGCCCCGATGCCGCTGACGAAGAACAGAACCGCGGCGACCTGCATCACGGGGATGCGCCCATACCGGTTCGCGAGCGGCCCGGCGAACCAGGCACCCACGGCTGATCCCAGCAGGGCGCTCGCCACGGAGAAGCCCAGCAACCCGGTGCCCACGTGGGACCATTCCCGGATGGCGCCGACCGCGCCGTTGATGACCGCGGTGTCGAAGCCGAATAGGAAGCCGCCCAGGGCTGCCGTTGCCGCGACCAGGACGATCCGCCCGACGGGCGGTGCGTCCACGGGGGCGTCGGCCGCATTCGCGGCAGGATCGTGGCCTGCGCCAAGTCCTTCGTTGGCCATTGTTTCCCTCCTTTGGCATCCCTTGCACCAGTTGGTGGGATGCTTTTCATTTTGCCCCGTGTGATCTTAGCCGACAGGTGAGGATTACGGCGGACCCGTGTGGCAACAGGGGGGAGGGTCGCCGTATTTTGCGTGAAGAGCAATCCTCATCAACCTGACGACATTCGAACGGGCCGTGGAGCCGCCTTGCAGGCGCTCGGCGTCGTCATCCACATTTGATTGTAAAAGGATCGTACGCATGACCGCACCGACGCCGCCCCGGCTCACGCTTGAGAGGATCGACACGCGCGTCCTGAGCGTGCCGCTCCGCCGCCCGATCATCGGCAAGGTCGGCGAGTATAGCCATTGGCCCTTCATCCTGATCGACGTCGTCACCAGGGAGGGCATCGTCGGCCACGGCTACCTCGAGCCCTACCGCGCGAGCGCCACGAAATCGATCATTGCTCTGATCGAAGATATGGCGACCCACCAGCACGGCAAGCCGATCGCGCCGTTCGACCGCTTCGAGGAGGCGATGCGCGCGCTGCACTTCAACGGCCGGCAGGGCACGCCGTTGATCGCGATGGCCGGCATCGACATGGCGATGTGGGACGCGCTGGCCAAGGCGGCGGGAGTCCCGCTGGCCGTGCTCCTGGGCGGGACAGTCGGCCCGATGCGCGCCTACAACACCAACGGGCTGTGGCTCATCCCGCTGGAGCGGATCGCGGACGAGGCCGCGTCGCTGGTGGCGGAGGGCGACTTCAAGGCGCTCAAGATCCGGCTCGGCCGCGACCGCGTGCGTGACGATGTGAAGGCGATCGCGGAGGTGCGCCGGGCCGTCGGTGACGACATCGTCTTGATGAGCGACTTCAACCAGGGCCAGTCGCTGACCTCGGCGCTGCGCCTGCTGCACGCGCTTGATAATCAAGGGCTGGAGTGGTTCGAGGAGCCGATCGTGTTCGACGACTACGCCGGCTGCGCACGCCTGGCGAACGAGTTGAAGACGCCGATCTCGATCGGCGAGAACATTTTCGGGCCGCGCGACTTCCTGCGTGCCGTCCAGGCGGGCGCGGCCGATTGCTACATGCCCGACCTGATGCGCATCGGCGGGGTCACGGGCTGGCTCCGCGCCGCCGCCATCGCAGGTGCTGCAAACCTGCCGCTGTCGAGCCATCTCTACCCCGAGTTCTCCGCCCACCTGCTGCGGGTGAGCGAAAGCGCCGATTGGCTCGAGTGGCGGGACTGGGGCAACCCATTCCTGGCGGAACCGTTTCCGGTCCGCGACGGTGCGATCCACCTCCCGGATCGGCCCGGCGCGGGGATCACGTGGGACGAGGCGGCCGTGAAAAAGTTCTCGGTCTAGCGCTGCGTCGGCACCGTTGCCGCCTCGGCGTCCGTCCACACCTTCAGCCCAATCCGCTTCGATTACAAGGTCAAGAGGGAGAGCTCCCGCCCGCCGCGATGGGGCGGGCGGGAGCCTGCTTCGACGCGGTTGCTCACATCGGCGGGTTGACGCCGTTCTCGCCGACCACGAGGAAGACGGCGGTGGCCTGCGTGCCGTCCGCGCTTTTCGGGGCGATGACGAGGGCGCGGGCGCCTGGCTTGACGATGGAGCGGTCGGAAGGCTCGAAGGCCACGATAGGCGTGCCCTCGGGCACCACGACCTTTTTCTCGCCGCCCTCATACTTGACCATCATCGTGCGGCCGCTCGTCCCCGCCAGTGCGCCCACCGCGCCGTTGGTCATGGTGTTGGCGCCATCGAGGTCCCAAGGGTAATAGCCATCGCCGGTGCCGCGCATGCTCTCTGGAAAGACGTGCACCTCGATCGCCTTGAGCGTGCCATCCGACTGGGGGGCGGCCGAGGTGCCGATGTAGGTGTCGGGCTTGATGGCGCCGAGTTGGGCGTCGATCGCACCGACTATCTTGGTGTCGGGCGTGAGTTTGAACGAAACCTTCTGGCCGCCCCGCGTGGCGAGGGTCAGCGTGTCGCCGTCCAGGCGCTCGATCGTGCCCCGGGTCCGGGGGGGTGGCTCGCCCGCGAGGGCCGTCCCGAAAGCGGCGAGCAGCAGGGCGGCGCAGCAGAACGCGACGGAAGCCGCCGCGGCGGGCGGTACGTGCTTATTCATGGTTGTTCCCTCGTTTAGTTGGGACCCATCTCGGGCCCGCCGCCGTGGTAACAGATCAGGGCGGCATCGGCACCATGGCCGCGCGGGCGAAGGACCTGGCCGGTGACCATCCCGGGACCAAACATAGAACTGCGTCGGGTTTGACTGTTCAATCCGTGGATGCCGTCCATCTGCCGCACGCCCTGGTCACGACCCGGCGCGACACCTCCGGCAGCCCGGACGAGGCGCTTGCGGCACGGGGGCTGCGACGGCGGATCGCACTCACGCTGCCCTACGTCATGGTGCTGCCCGCTGCTTTGGAGCGCAGCGACTTGGTTGCGCGCTTGCCATCCCGGCTCGTGGACTGTGTTATGGCCTGGAGTCGCGTGCAGCGCTTCGAGCTGCCGGTCGAGACAAAGCCGTGGACGGTTTCGATGCTGTGGCCCGTGAGCGCACGCAGCAATCGGGCGACGGCTTGGTTTCGGAGGGCGATCACCGCTTGCCTCGTTAAGGCCTAACCGACGTGCTGCCCTCTGCCAAGGTGAACAGGTTCAGGCGCGAGCATCACTCGATCGTCTTGCGGGCGAAGGCCTCGATGTAGTCCACCAAGGTGTCCGACGCGGCGCCCGCCTCGCTTTCTAGGCCGGCCGCGATGGCACGGGCGGTGGCGGCGTGCAGCCGCGCGGCGAGCGGCAGGTCAGCGACTTTTTTATGGTGAAGATACCAGAACCGGCGCGAGAGGCCGTTCATCAGCCCCATCGAGGCGGCGGCGAACTCGTTGCCGGCGGCCTCGAGCAGCAGCAGGTTGAACTCCCGGTCCAGCCGCATGAACGACAGGTCGTCGGAGCGTTTGGCAGCGCCGTCCATCCCGGCGGCGATCTCGGTGAACTGAGCGCGCTGCGTCTCGCTGCACCGGCACGCGGCGGACTGCGCCAGCAGCCGTTCGAGCACCCGGCGCGCGTTGAGCAATCGGAGCTGCCGCGCCACGTCGATCTCGGACACGAAGATGCCGCGCCGGGGCATGATGACGACAAGCCATTCCCGGGCCAGCCGCTGCAGGGCCTCGCGGACCGGGGTGCGGCCCACGCCCAGGCGCCGGCTGAGCTGCGCCTCCGACACCATCGTCCCCGGCGGGATGCGCAGGGTGACGATGGCCTCCTCAAGCTCGCGGTAGGCGCGATCGGTCAGCGTCTCCGCGTGCTGGAACTCGTCAATCTCATGCACGACCTGGCTGACCATTATCGGACGCTACAGATCGGCAACCCTGATCCAGGCCCCGACTGCGAGGGCCATGACGGCAGCGCCGAGCACCACCGGCCAGGTGACCGCCGTCAGCTCTGAGGCGACCAGCAGGCAGAGTATGAAACAGCCCACCGCAATGACAACGCCGCCCACCAATGAGGCGATGTTGCGCTTGATGGGCGCGGCGCCGGGTTTGGTGTCGCGGATGGTGATCGCCACGGGTTCAGTCCCCGGCGGCCGACGCCGGCACGCTGGCGGTGCTGGGGACCCCACGAAGGCCGCGGCGGATGAAGCGCGTGTCGTAGCCGTTGAACAGGTGGCCCAGCAGCCCGCGGTCAAGGTCGCTGGTGCCGAACAGCCAGTCGGCGAAGGGGTAGGTCAGGTTCATGTTGCGGTTCATCATGATCGACGTGTCGTGGTGGGCGATGTGATGCCGGCGGATCGTGTTGATGAACGGCAAATGTCGCAGCACCCGGTCGTCCCGCACGTGGCAGCACCAATGAAAGAACTCATAGTTCATATACATTCCGGCCGCGGTAGCGAGCAGGAGCCAAGCGGCGTTGCTGGACCAGACCAGGCTGAGCGCGTAGCCGCCGGCGGACGCCATTACCAGGAAGGCGATCAGCGCGTAGGGCGGAAAGAACACGATGCGGAAGTCGCGCGTGGTGTCGTGGAACGGCTCGTGGTCGGTGAAGAACTGGTGATGCGCCAGGGTATGGCGCTTATAGATGCCCATGAAGCCCGGCCGCGGCCGGTGCATGACCTGGGCGTGCAGGAACCATTCGAAGACATTCGCGAACAGGATGGTCGCGGGCACGGTCAGCCACTCGGTCCAGCTCGCGGCGTGGATGTGCTGTGCCGCATACCAAAGCGTGGCGCCGCCGATCAAATAGATCAGCGCGACATGGATGAGGCCGTCATAGGCCGGGGCGATCTGGGCGCGGTAGGCGGCGCGGAAGGCTGCCTGTCGGGGGTTCATCATGGCGCGTCTCCTCGGGGCTGCAGCCCATCTAACATATCAGCAGTATGTTTCAAACGCTTTTCAAATCAATGAGCGCTGCGGCGATCTCGTTTGAGGTCATGACCCAGGCGTGTCCAAATGCGCCACGACGGCCTGCACGCCATCGCCCTGGTTGATGACCTCGCCACCTCCTACCCAGCGAAGCGCGCTTCCTGCAGCCCCCGGATGCCCAGGCCGGTGATCGCGAACAGCGCCCCGCGCAGCTGCCCATCGCCCGGAAAGCGCGGCAGCGGCGGCTTCGCCATCGAGGTGACGTACAGCACGTCCATGTCAGGCCCGCCGAACATGACTGACGTCACCTTCTTGACCGGCATGTCGATCACACGCTCGATCTTCCCGTCCGGGGTGTAGCGAACGAGCTTGCCGACATAGACGTGGGCCGACCAGACGCAGCCCTCGGCATCGACCGTGGCGCCGTCGAACCCTGCGCCCTCGTGCGTCATCTTGGTGAAAAGCCGCTTGTTGGCGATGGCGCCGGTCGCGGTGTCGTAGTCGTATGCCGAAATCTGGCCGGACCAGGTGTCCGTGAAATAGAAGATGCGCCCATCCGGGCTCCAGCACGGCCCGTTGCTGACGACGATGCCGCCTTCCAGCTTCGTCACCGTGAGATCGGAATCCAGCCGATACAGCGCGCCGTTCGGCCCGGCCTCCTGGGTGTCCATCGAGCCCGCCAGGAACCGCCCTTGCCGGTCCACCTTGCCGTCATTCAGCCGGTTGTCCGGGCGGTCGGGCTCCGGATCGTGGATCGGCTCCACGTCTCCGGTCCGGAAATCCAGGAAGTGAAAGCCGCGCGCGAGCGATACCACCGCGCCGCCGGACCGCCGCAGGCACATGGAGCCGATCTTCTGCGGCACGTCCCAGGCGCGAACCTCTCGTCCGTCCGCCGTGCAGCGGAACACCCGGCCGTCGAAGCTGTCGATCCAGTACAGCCGCTGTTCCGCCACATCCCAGAGCGGCCCTTCCCCCAGCGTGGTTTTCACGTCCACCAGCAGATCGATCAGCATTGGCGTTCCTTCCTGATTCCCTGTTCTCTCACACACGCTTGTCGCGCAGTGCCGCGACCGCAGCCAGCACCACTAGGCCGAGCAGGATATCGCGCACCGCGTTGGGCAGCATGCTGCCCGAGAGCAGCATCGACAGCGCCGTCAGCAGCAGCGCCCCGCCCGCCATGCCGAGGTAGTGGCCGCGCCCGCCGGTAATCAGCGTACCGCCCACCACGACGGCGGCAATGGAGGGCAGCAGGTACTCGTCACCCATGCCCAGGCTGGCCTGGCCGCTGAAACCCGACAGCAGCACGCCCGCCAGCGCCGCGCACAGGCCTGACAGCGCATAGGCGCCGACCAGCGTCGCCCCGACCGGCACCGCCGAGAGCCAGGCCGCCAGCGCCCCGTTGCCGACGGCGAGCAGGCGGCGGCTGAACACCGTGCGGGCCAGCAGGAACGTCGCCGCCGCGATGAACGCCAGCGCGAACCACGCAGCCGGGGCGAAGCCGAGCAGCCGGCCGGTCATGAACCAACGCATGCCGGGCGAGGCGAAGCCGGCCGGGGTGCCGCCGCTCCATAGCAGGGCGGCCCCCTGCAGCATCCCGTTCATCCCCAGGGTCACGACAATCGGCGGCAGGCCGAGCAGCGCGATGCCCAGGCCGTTCAGGACGCCGACCCCAGTCCCCAGCAGCAGCACGAGCGGCACTGCCCACAGCCCGGCGGCGTCGTTGCCCTGAACCAAGCTGCACGCCAGCACGCCCGCCGCGGTGATCGCCCATGGCAGCGACAGGTCCAAACCCCCTGTCATCACGGCCGCGCCTTGGCCGAGCGCCAGCACCAGCAGGAACAAGCCCAGGACCAGCAGCGAGTTGACGTAGTCCAAGCCGCTCACGCTGCTGCCGTAGGTGAACGCGGTCACAGCCAGCATGAGCGCCAGCGCAATCCAGGCTGGCGCGTTCCAGCGCAGCAGGTCGCGGTTGCGCTTAAGCCAGCTGGGCTGCTCCGCTGGGAGCGCCGTCGTGGAGCGGCCGGATCGGGGCCGGTGGAGCGTGGGGGCCATGCCTTGGGAGCGGCGCAGCCGGATCGTGGCCGCGCGAAGCTGCCGCTGCAGCACGGACCCAGCGCCCAGCGATCCCGCGAGCACCGCGCAGACGAGCACGGCCGCCTCGACGATCGAGCTGTAATACGCCGGAACGTTGAACGCGAGCAGCAGGTTGACCATTAGCAGCAGTGCATAGGCGCCGGCGACCGTGCCGACGCAGCCGCCGCGTCCGCCGCCCAGCAGCGTGCCGCCCAGCACCACGGCGGTGAAGGTCTGCAGCAGCAGCGGCCGACCGACCAGCGGATCGCCGGACCCCGTTTGCGCCGACACGAACGCCCCTGCCGCGCCGTAGAACAGCCCTGCCACCACATAGGCCGAGAACAGCGCCGCCCGGCTTGGGACACCCGCGGCGTAGGCGGCGGCCGGGTCGCTGCCGACAGCGTAGATGCCGACGCCCACCCGTGTGCGCCGCAGCAGCAGCCAGGCGCAGACGGCGGCGGCGATCACCAGCACGGGCGCGGGCAGCAGGTCCGGGACGGCGTCTCCGGTGAGGGCGGCCACGAACTCCGGCGGGATTGCGCCGCCGGGACGCGGCATGGCGAGCAGGGTCAGGCCTTGCAGGATGAACATCGTCGCCAGGGTGGCGACGATCGGCTGCAAGCGGGCAACGGCCACCAGCGCGCCGTTCAGGCCGCCGGCAGCGGCGCCGATGGCCAGGGCGCCGAGGCCCCATCCCACCTGCGACGCAAGGTCCGGCCCCATCCGGGTGGCTAGGCCAGCGTTGACCAGCGACACGACGGCGCCCGCAGACAGGTCGAACCCGCCGCTTAGTACGACGACCGTCTGCCCCATGGCCGCGAGCGCCAGGGTCGCCCCTCCGGAGGCGATGAAGCTCAGCTCGAAATAGCTGAGCGGCCCGGAGGACTTAGCCCGCACGAGCAGGAACAGGACGATCAGCACGCCGAAGGCCACGAGCGTGCCGGCCGCGCCGTCGAGGCGTAGAGAAGACCGGC
Source organism: Rhodospirillales bacterium (assembly GCA_025351925.1). Lineage (GTDB taxonomy): Bacteria > Pseudomonadota > Alphaproteobacteria > Acetobacterales > Acetobacteraceae > CAHJXG01. The sequence continues at coordinate 16,189 of JANXVC010000245.1, forward strand.
GCAGCGCTGGCACGGCGGCGCTCATGCCGCGACCCGCTCGGCCAGCATTTCACCAAGGGCGGCGCGGGCGATGGTTTCCTCATGCAGGTCGTTCGGCCCGAGCACGCGGGTTACCCGGCCGTCGTAGATCGCCAGGACCCGGTTGCAGAGATGCTCCAGCTCGGCGATCTCGGTGGAGTAGAACAGCACGGCCCCGCCCGCCTCGGCGAAGGCGCGCATCAGATCGAAGATCTGCCGCTTCGTGCCGACGTCCACGCCGCGCGTCGGATCGTACAGCAGCAGGCACTTGCAGCCGGTCAGCAGCCATTTCGCAATGGCGATCTTCTGCTGGTTGCCGCCGCTGAAGTCGCCCACCGGCGTCCAAAGCGCCCGGTCAGGCGCCGCGACCCGGCGCAGCACATCCAGCACCGCCCGGCGCTCAGCGTTCCTGTCCACCACGCCGGCGCGGGAAAACCGCTCCACGCAGGGCATCGAGGTGTTGGCCTGCCCATCAAGCCGCAGGAACAACCCCTCGGTCTTGCGCTCCTCCGGCACCAGGGCGATCCCAATAGGATGGCGCACCGCATCGCGCGGCGAGGCAAACCGGACCTCCCGGTTCCCGACCAGGATGCGTCCGGACGTCACCGGCAGCGCGCCGAAGCAGGCATGGAACAGCTCGGCCTGACCCATCCCTTGCAGCGCCGTCACCCCGAGGATCTCACCGGCGCGGAGCTGGAAGTCGGCCCGGTGCAGCCGCTTGCCGGTCGCGAGCGCCTCCACCGCCAGGATGACCGGCCCGGTCGCCTGCCGTGCCGGGCGCGGCGGGAAGGCGGCGTCCAGCGAGCGCCCGATGATCATGCGCACCACCTCGGCGTCGTCGATGTCGGCGACCGCGCCGCCTCCCACCGAGCGCCCGTTGCGCAGCACGGTGAGACGGTCGCAGAAGCGGCGCACCTCGGGCATGCGGTGGGAGATGAAGACGACCGCGCCGCCTTGGCCCGCGGCGCGGGCGATGATGCCAGCCAGCCAATCGATGTCGCCGCCGGAGAGCGAGGCCGTCGGCTCGTCGAGCAGCAGCACCTGGGGCTTATGGAACAACGCGCGGGCGATCTCGATTTTCTGGCGGACCGGCAGGTCCAGGTCGCGCACCAACGCATTCGGGTCCAGCCAGGACAGGCCGAGTGCGTCGAGGTGGCTGGTGACCGCACGGGCCTGCGCACGCCCAGCCGGCAGCAGTCGTGTCCGCCGCACGTCCGGCAGCAGAATGTTTTGCGCCACCGTCAGGTCGCGAACCAGGCTCAATTCCTGGAAAGCGGTACGGACGCCGCGGCGATAGGCATCGGTCGGGCGGGACATGGCGGTTTTTGCTCCGCCAAGCCATATCTCGCCGCTGTCGGGACGTGCCAGCCCCGATAGCAGCCGCACCAGCGTCGATTTGCCGGCGCCGTTCTCGCCGAGCAGGGCGTGCACCTCGCCCGGCGCCACGGCGAAGGACGCACCGTCCAGCGCCTTGGTCGCACCATAGGCCTTGCGGAGGTCGCGGACCTCTAGTTCCGGCGGCGCGGTTGGCGCCGGGGCGCTCACGGCTCGGGCTGGCTCGCGAGCGCCGCCTGCAGCCCGATCTCCGGCGTCTCCTTCGAGAAGATGGATGCGAACCAGCCGGGGTTGGTCACAACCGACGGCATGAAGGCGTTGCAGCCGTCGGCCATCTCCTTCCAGGTGCCCTCCTTGCACAGGCGGACGGTCTCGTTGGTGACCACCGGCAGCGGCAGGGTGACGCGCTGCGGAATCTCGCCGCCTTCCAGCTTGCGCACGGCAATCTTCAGCGCCAGGGCGCCGGAGTAGGGCGGCGAGGCATACGAGATGCGCGGCGCCGCCATTGGCGCATAGGTGCTGTTGGCGCCCGCAGCCGCAGTGCCGGCGGCCAGCATCTGCACGCGCCCGCCATTCGACCCCTCGCCGGCGCAAGGGCGCAGCTGGTCGGGCTTGCGTCCTGCCTCGATCTGCATGGTGTTGGCGGTATAACAGCCAACCTGCAGCCATAGCCCGTCGATGCGGTCCCAGGACTGCGTAGCGAGGATCTTCGACAACTCGGTGCGTGCGACGGCCTGGCTCCACATGCCTGGCGCCTCGGCGACCACGCGAATGTCGGGGTAACGGGCGAAGACCTGCTTGGCGGCGCGGGTGCGGGCCTCGTCCACCGATGTTCCCGGCACGCCGGTGAGCATCACCACGCTGCCGCGGCCCTTCAGCTTCTCTACCAGCCACTCGGCGGTGACGCGGCCCGCTTCCTCCTGGTCGATGGAGACGTTATACGCACAGGGCTCCGTCACCTCGCCGTCATAGGCGATGACGAGGACGTTGCGCTTGCAGGCGTTGCGGATGACCTGGTTCAGCGCCGTGGGCGAGATCGGGAACACCACGATCGCGTCGGCGCCGCCCTGCACCATGGCGTTGATCTGCTGGATCTGCCGCTGCGCGTCCGGGCCTGCGACCTGCACCTGCAGATCCACCTTGTTGGCCATCGACGGATGCGCGGCCATGGCCTTGATCATATTGGCGGCCTCGGCCTGCCAGTCATTGCCGATGTAGCTCATCGAGAGGGCGATCTTAAACTTCTTCGGCGGTGCCGCCTGAGCCCAGGCGCCGCCGGAAACGGCGAGCGCCAGGCAGGACAGGGCGGCCGAAAGCACGTGACGCAAACGTAGGCGCATGGGGCGATCCTCCTTATTATGTGCGGCATTATGTTCGGCCGCTTAAACGGCGGGAGCGGCCGGTCCCGTTCAGCTTCCTCCTGCTCAGAACGCGACCTTGTCGCCGCCCTTGAGCTGCAGCATCTCGCGCGCCTCGTCGGGGGTCGCGACGTCCAGGCCGAGGCCCTCGATGATCTGGCGCACCTGCCGGACCTGCTCGGCGTTGCTGTGGGCGAGCCGTCCAGGGCCGCTCCACAGGCTGTCCTCCAACCCGACCCGCACGTTGCCGCCCATGGCTGCCGACATGGCGGCGACCGGCATTTGGTTGCGTCCGGCGCCCAGCACGGACCAGCGGTAGGTGTCGCCAAACAGCCGGTCCGCAGTGCGCTTCATGTGCATGACGTCGTCCGGATGCGCCCCGATGCCGCCTTGCAGGCCGAATACGGTCTGAATAAACAGCGGCGCTTTCACCATCCCCTGATCGAAAAAATACTTGAGGTTATACAAATGCGCCGTGTCATAGCACTCGAACTCGAAACGGGTGCCGTTCTCGGTGCAGGCGGTCAGGATATGCTCGATGTCGGCAAAGCTGTTCTGGAAAACGATGCCCTTGTTCTCCAGATACTTCCGTTCCCAGTCGTGCTTGAAGTCCTTGAAGCGGTTCAGCAGCCCGAACAGGCCGAAATTCATCGCGCCTAAGTTCAAGGACGCGACCTCCGGCTGATAGGTCGCGGCCGGGCGCACCCGCTCCTGGATGCTCATGGTGGGCGCGCCGCCGGTGGTCAGGTTGATGACGCAGCCCGAGCGCTGCTTGATTACCGGCAGAAACGGCGCGAAGGCTTCGGGCGACTGGTCGGGCTGGCCCGTCACTGGGTTGCGCGCGTGCAGGTGGACGATGGCAGCCCCTGCCTCGGCCGCGCCGATCGCGGCGTCGGCGATCTCCTCCGGCGTGATGGGCAGATAGGGCGACATGCTCGGCGTGTGGATCGCCCCCGTCACCGCGCAGGTGATGATGACCTTTCGCTTCGTCGCCATGGCTTGCACCCCTTTGCTGCAAAGGCTTGTCTGTGCCGAGTGATACCGCGGCCGTAACCGTCTTTCACAGCACTGGCTGTGATCTGAGATCACAATCAGCTTGCCAACGCATGCATCTGCTGTCCAGCTATTCCGGCATGAGTTCCACCCAGGCCCTCGACCAGCTTCCCATCCTGCAGCGCCGGACCTTGGGCGGCAGCGCCTATGACCACCTGGCGGAGCTGCTGGTCTCCGGACGCCTCGCGCCGGGTGAACGGCTTTCGCTGCGGGACGTCGCAGCCGCGCTAGGCGTTTCGGTGATGCCGGTTCGGGAGGCGGTCAGCCGCCTGGTGGCCGACCGCGCGCTGGAGGTTGCTCCGAACCGAGCAGTCCGGGTGCCGGTGATGATCGCCTCCGGTTTCCGGGCGCTCGCCGAGACCCGCATGGCGATCGAGGGCCTCGCGGCCGCCAGGGCAGCGCAGCATCGGAGCGAACCCCAGCTCGCTGCAATCGGTGCCGCGGAGGCCGCTTTCCGTGCCATCGCAGAGCAGGACACTCCCGATCGAGGCCATGCGGTGCGGCTGAACCGCGACCTGCATTTCGCAATCTACGACGCGAGCGGTCTGCCGCCGTTGCGGGAGATCATCGTGGGGCTGTGGTTGAAGGCCGGGCCGGTGCTCAACCTCGATCTGCGCGCGCATCCGGAACGGCTGCGGCACGGCAGCGCCGTGCTCCACCACGCCGAGGCCTTGGCAGCGATCCGGGCGCAGGATGCCGCCGCCGCCAGCACTGCCATCGCGGCTGACATCCGGGACGCTGCCGATTTCATCATCGAGCGCGGCGGCCTACCCGAGGATTGAAGGCCTTGCTATCTATGGTCGAGGCGATATTTCAGAAGACGATTGCAGTGCTGACCAAAAGACCTCGGCAGCAGGCCGCAGATGGACACGTTGGGGCCAACAAGGAAGCTGTCACTTTTCCAGACCGGCTTCAGCAAATTGCCGGAGTGAACTTCAGCTCTCGCGTCCAGGGTTGATTAGATTACGACGCAAAGGCGCGTCAGCGCTCCGACGTTGGCGCGCCAGACTCGTTGGGTGCTTTGGTTGAGAGCCACCAGTCGTCGCCCGCACACCAGCACGTCGTGTCCGGCTTCCTGTCCAGGCGGAGCGAGCGCACGGTATCGGCGCCGCCTTTGGAGAACGCGTTCACCAGGCTTTGGCTCGTCGCCTCGTCCTGCGGGCCTGCACAGCCGATGAATATGGCGCGCGAGATAAACCGCGCCGGCCAAGCATTCCCCGCGGCAGGCCGTGTCACGAGCAACATCCCGCCCAAACCGTCCACCGGCTGCAGCGGAAACAGCAGGCGGCCGCCCACCCGCAGGGCATCCAACCAGGCCCGACTTGGCTGCGTGATGCCTGCGTTGACATACACGCAGTCCACCTCCGGCAGGCCGTCGCCGATGCCGGAGCGCGCGTGCAGCGCGACTTGGGGCAATTCTGCCAGGTTCCGTGCCGCGCGATCTGCCAGACCTGGATCAATCTCGTAGGCATAGACCCGGCCGGCCGGTCCGACCAAGTGGGCGAGCAGGGCAGTGTAGTAGCCTGAGCCGGCGCCGACATGCAGCACCGTGTCGCCCTCTCGCAGGGCAATCTGGTCGAGGCAACGAGCATGTAGGCTGGGCTCGCCGATGTTGATGCCCCGCGCCGCGTCCAACGCGATCAGGGTGTCCTGATAGAGGAACGCCGGGTCGTCGTTCGGCGTCCGCACGTAGCTCTCAGTGGGCGAGCGGGGTTCCCAAGGCCCGAACGCCAGCACCGACCACGGCCCGGGTCCTGCGAACGGCTCGCGCGGCACGGCAGCGAAGGCCTGCTCGATACGAGGATCACACGCGCTGCCTCTGCTGGCGACGAAACGCGCATAGAAGGTGCGCAGGTCGGTTACGCGGTCCGTCACGGCGGCTTTCGGCTCCATCAGCTCGATCCGGTTTCCAAAAGGGTCATCGACATACAGCCTGTCGTAGCCCTGAAGCGGTTGATCTTCGACGACACGGTAACCGGCTCGTTCCAAATCGGTCGCGAGTACACGAAGATCGTCCACGATGAAGGCAGGGTGGGCTTTACGCGCGGGGATAAAGTCCGCCTCGACGCCCAGGTGGACCTTCAGCGGTCCATCCTCAAACCAGCACCCACCCCGGGCGGCAAGATGCGGAGGTTTCAACACCTCGGTGATCCCCAGCATTCCTTGGTAGAAAGCTCTCGCGTCATTTTCTTGCCCAGGAGGCATCGCAAGCTGGATATGGTCAAGGTGGCGGACCGGCATAATTCTACCTTTCGTAGCGTCAACGGAACGGAACGTCGGCGCTGTTTACTGATCGCACTGAACCGCCGCTGTTCACCAGACGCAGCGATAAAAAAATCCCTCCTTTATCGCCTCACGCGACCGGCCAGCAGCGGATTGGTAAAGCGGCGGCTTGGTGCGCCTTGCGCCAGAGCGACCAGGCGCTGACGGGGGCGGGCTGGATGCGGCGCTGCGCGAGACGGGTGGCGACGCGGCGGATTTCCTGGACCGACCAGCGGATGAGGTGTGGGGCAGCCGGGGAAGCAGCGGCCGTGTTTTTTGTGAGGCGGGCTGGTTTGCGTGGTGGCGGATGGTGGCCAACAGGGCGACCGCCCGCATGACGAGCGACACGTGGCGGTGGTCGGCGCCGTGTTCGTCTCGTTGAACAACGCGGTGCTGGGAACCGTCTTTGCCGAGCTGTTCCCGACGCGCGTCCGCACCTCTGGCATCGGCATCCCGTATGCGGTCTGCGCGGCAATCTTTGGAGGGGCCGCGCGTCTAGCCGCGACATGGCTCCAGCAACCGGGCGGGCCGCTTTATGTCTCGCTTTACGTGATGGCCGTCTGCGTTGTCACGCTCGCCACCCACATCTTTCTCACGCCCGAGACGCGCGGCAGGCCGCCCGACTGACCGGCTGGGCTTCACATCGGAGGCGCCCCGGATGCTCGTCGTCCATCATCCCGACCAGGCATTGCACGATCCGGATCAAGTGTTCCGCACCGGCAGATTTATCGAACAGCCGGACCGTGCCGAACGCTACCGCATTTTCCTCGACATCGTCCGGCAGGACCGGCATGAGATCATCACCGCACCGCTGAACCGCCCTGAAGCGATTACGGACGTGCACGATTCCGACTATGTTGAGTTTCTCCGGACACTCCACGCCAGATGGATCGCCCATCCGGGCTACTGGTCACAGCGGGGGTGCACGGCTCGGAGTACTGTTCGATCAAGGCGGCGTTGCGGCTGATGCGGCGCTCGCCGGACGGCCTTGCAGGCTCCGTGCTCGTGCTGCCGATCCTCAACGACTCCGGCTTCCGCAGCCGCAGCGGCTATGTCATGCCAGAAGACGGCAGGAACCTGAACCGGATGTTCCCCGGGCGGCCCGACGGCAGCTACAGCGAGCGCTTGGCCCATTGGCTCGTCACGCGGGTCTATCCGCAGGCCGACGCCTACCTTGATCTCCACGGCGGCGACCTCGACGAGGCCCTGCTGCCATTCTCGGTGTTCCCAAGCGGAAACGACGCGGCAAGGGCGCTCGCCGCCGCGTTCGGACTTCCGGTTGCGGTGGAGGCCGGCGGCGAAGGCTACACGATCAACGCCGCCGCCCAGCTCGGCCTGCCCGGCATCATCACCGAAGTCAGCGGCAACGGACTATGGACCGAGGACACCGTATCCGACACAACGACGGGCATCGACCGTGTCAAGCATCACGTCGGCATGATCGCGGGCGCAATGCCGCCTGCGACACAGACGCAGTTCGTGACCATGTGTGTGCCGGCCGCATCAGTATCCGGGCTTTGGTATCCGGCGCAACGCCTCGGACAGCCGATCGAGCGAGGAAATGTGCTTGGAGAGATCCGGGATATGTTCGGCACTGTCCAGGAGACCGTCCGATCCGACCCCACCGGGTTTGTCCTGTATCAACTCTCAAGCCTTGTCGTGAACAGCGGCGAGGCGCTTCTGGGAGTTGGGACAGCGATGGAATGAGAGGCTGGCGGTCGGCAGTGCTTGACGCAGACGATAGTGGGCGATCGCGCCGTGTCTGGCTTGGCGCTGCCGGGCTCAAGTGTAGATCAACACTCAGGAGGATTGTCGTGTTGCCTTATCCAGAAATGCCCCGAGACGCCCGCATGAACAAGCAGTCGCGACTGGCTGCCAAAAGAATGTTCAAGCCGGTCAGGGGCGGCTACGGCACCGCCGAGGCATCGCCCAAACCGGGCCGCAGCCCGCGATGGAGCGTGTAGGCTTGCGCCTGTCCCGCGTCGCCGTGGTCATCCCCGCCTGGAATGAGGCCGAGGCGATCGGCCCGGTGGTGGCCGACGCGTTGCTGGAGGGGGTCGGCGCGGTCATCGTGGCGGATGGCGGCAGCACGGACGGGACCCAGGACGCCGCACGTGCAGCCGGCGCGCAGGTGCTGAAGGCCGGGCGCGGCTATGGCCGGGCCTGCGCCGCCGGTGCGGCCGCGGCGCCGCCGTTCTGCGACGTGATCGCGTTCATGGACGGCGACGGCGCCGACTGCGCCGACCAGCTACCGCGCCTGGCGGGGCCGGTGCTGGACGGCGCGCAGGATTTCGTCATCGCCTCGCGCACCCGCGGCGCGCGGGCGCCGGGCTCGATGAGCTGGCACCAGGTGCTGGCGGGTGCGGTGGCCGGCCGGCTGATCGGCGGGCTGTACGGCGTGCGCTACACCGACATGTGTGCCTTCCGCGTCATCCGGCGCGATGCTCTGGCGCGGCTTGGCATGGCGGAGATGAGCTATGGCTGGAACATCGAGATGCAGATGAAGGCCGCCCGCTTGCCGCTGCGCATTGTGGAGCTGCCGGTGCCGTACCGGTGCCGGGCGGGCGGGGCGTCGAAGGTCGCGGGGTCGCTGCGCGGCACGCTGCACGCCTCGGCGAGGATCGTCACGACGTTTGCACGGGTGGCATCGGCCGGCACGCGGCCGTGACGACTTCACCGCGGCCGGCCGTTGATGAACCAGTCCACGAACCGCGGGATGCCGACTGAGAGCGGCGTCGTTGGCCGGTAGCCGACGTGCTGCTCGATGGCCGTGAGGTCGGCGCAGGTCTCCGGCACATCGACCATCGGGCGGGGCTCCGACCGCAGCACGGCGGGGCGTCCCAGATGCTGTTCCAGCAATCGCACGAGCTCGGACACCGGCTCCATGCGGTTGTTGCCGATGTTGAACAGCTTCGGCGCCTCGCCCGCGGCGGGCGCCCGGTCCAGGCACGCGAGCAGGCCGGTTACGATGTCGTCGATGTAGGTGAAATCGCGTTTCAGCGTGCCGTTGTCATACAGGGTGATCGGCTGTCCTTGGCTGATCGCCTCGGCAAACCGGAAATAGGCCATGTCGGGGCGGCCCCACGGCCCATAGACCGTAAAGAATCGCAGCCCGGTCTGCGGCAGGCCGTGCAGGTGGCCGTAGGCGTGGCTGATCAGCTCATCCGCCCGCTTCGTCGCCGCATAGAGCGATACCGGCGTATCGACCGGATCGCTCTCGGCGAACGGCAGTTTGGTGTTGCCGCCATAGACGGAGGAGGAGCTCGCATACACCAGGTGTTCGAGCCGGCTCAGCCGCCGGGCGGCTTCGAGCACCGTGACGTGGCCCATGACGTTCGACGTCACGTAGGCGTAGGGATCGACCAGGGAATGATGCACCCCGGCCTGTGCCGCCAGATGCACGACTTGGGTGGTTTCCGGTTCCCCATCAAACAGAGCAAACATCGCTGTTTTGTCGGCGATATCGACGTGCTGGAAGCGGAAGCCGTCATGCGGGGCCAGTTGCGCCAGCCGAGCCTGTTTCAGGCGCACGTCGTAGTAGTCAGTCAGGCTATCGACGCCGATGACCGTGTCGCCGCGGGCCAGCAATGCACAGCAGACATGATAGCCGATGAAGCCGGCCGCCCCGGTTACGATAATCGCCAAGTGAACCCCCAAATTTCAGAGCATACAACAGCCTGTATCCTGCAGGCACCCTGACGTCGATCGGCTGCCGTGGTCTGCGCCGACTTCCACTGGCTTGGGGTCAGGCGGAGAGAGGCAAACAGCCGATCACCTGCTTCCTCCAAGCTTGCGGCGACGGCTGGACAGCGCAGCCGCCACTTGCGCAGGAACGCGCGGCGCCTGGTTTGCACCTCCTTCGCGGTCTCGGCATAGATCATGTCGGTGTAGTCGGCGGTGACCTCCTCGTGCAGCGCGTCGGGCGCATGGGCCAACAGATTCCTGTGCTTGTGAACCATACAGCGCTGGGCGGGCACGTCGGGCCACAGCGCCGCCGACGCCCGCTCCAGCCCGGCACCGCCGTCGGTAATCAAGAACTCGGGCGTGCGCAGGCCGCGGAAAATCAAGCCGTCCAGCACGCCGCGCCAGGCTGCCTCGCTCTCGCCTCCTCCGGCGCTATTCCAACGGCTACGCCGCCGGAACCTTGAAGCGCCTTCGCCCATGTTCTTCACCGCCAAGAGCACCTTTTGCCCGTCCCGGCGCACGCCGAGCACCACCAGCAACGAGATGTTCGTCGCCTTGCGATCCAGCCGCACCCGCACGACCGTGCCGTCCCGGCGCAAACCTACGGTTTCGCCAGGATCAAGCGCACGATGTCCTCCCCGGCCCAGGCGCTCTCGCTGCGCGAAACGCCGAGCTCGCGCTGGTTCCAGGCGTCCCAGTCCGTCTTGACCTTGCGCCACTCCGGCTGACCACGCCTTCAGCCGTTATGCGCGCCCGCGGCAGGCTGAGCGCCACCGGGCCAAAGCTGCCCAGGAGCTGCCGCTCCCGCGTCCCGTTCCGGTCGCCCGCAGGCTTGCCCTCCGCCTGCTCATGCCGCGTGCGGCCCAATGCCGCCGTCAGCGCCTGCTCCAGCAGTTCCTGGATGAACCCGCGCACCTTGTCCCGGATGCCCGCTTCGATTGGGTCAAACCAGGCATCGCCTGCAAACAGCGGCCTGCCGTCCGCATCCATCTTCGTGCTATTCTCTTCCATGGCGTGATCTCCACCGCCGTGCCAACGCCGGTTATGGCTTGTTGAACAAACCCAAGATTATGCCATACTCGCTTTTCTACTACATCCGCGACGGAACCCGGCTGGTTGGCTGAATTTTCATTCGATCTGTGCACCACCTGAAGGAGCGATTTGGTGCGGGGTATCCGCGCCATATGAGGTTTACCCAAAACGTTTCGTCCGGATCTGGACGGGTAAGCTTGCACGTGATTGGCAGCCCAAAAATGCCGGCAGCTTCGTCGATCTGGGCAAGCACACGTTTTAGATGTGTTATGACCAAAGGTGATTCGACAAGGGTGTCGTTAGAGACGAAATGAACGTCACGGCACCGTTGTGAAGGCGGCGAAGCGAGCAGCATTTCAAACACCAGGTGCGCCACGAGCGTGCTGTCTTTGCCCCCTGAGAAACCAATAATCCAGGGATGCGCATGGGGCTGTAAATACTCATCGGCCATGTTTGCCCTTATCTCGCTCCAGGCTATTGGGTCTAAAGACGAGGCAAATGAAAATACATTTAGTAACTGCCCAGGTAGGAGGGCTTAGATAATTGTTGACCGGTCACGGGCGACCATGAGTCAAGGTGTCGGTGACACCATCCGTGGACATTCAGATAGCGGACGACGACGCGGCCGGGCTTAAAGCGCTGGTAGCCGAGCT
>JANXVC010000247.1 GCA_025351925.1 Rhodospirillales bacterium
GCGGCTATGCTGCGCGCGGGTGGTCGGGGTCCACATGAGATCATCCAGTAAAGCTTCGACAACCTACTGAGATCGCGTCTGGACCGGTCACCCACAATCCCTACACCGCTCGTTGCAACCTCATTCCGAGACGGACACTAAAAAACTCTGGCGGACAAAGACAACTTTGCAGCTTCTATTTGCTCTTCTATACGTTTCGAACCATCTCACTTCGGACACAGGACGCAACTGTCATGCCTCAGCATGTCGGCATCATTGACTGTTCTGCCGAGGGGGCTGCCCTGTGTTACCGGACCATCTGCGTCGAAGGCGCGCAGTTCCTTGGGCCTCATGCCCCCCCCACCAACTCCCAGGTGGCCAAGTCTAGGACGTCGTCCAGCGTTTCGCCGACCAGGATAACGCGCTCACTATCCGCACTGATGATCTGGCCTGCGACCTTTGGGTTCTTGGGCATCCCTGCCTCCTTTGCTCTTCAAGATAGTATCCCGTTGAGGACGGCCGTGTTCGACAAGCCGGTGCAAACTCTTTCCGATGCTGCACAGCGCCAAGCGATAAGGAGCCTTCCGTGCCCTTGCTCGGCCATCCGGACGCATGACAGCTCTCGCACGCCGCAACGCGGTGAACTGATGGCTGCTCCGCGCACGCTGGCCGAGGTAGACCTGTCGGCGATCACGGCGGCGCTGGCTGCGGCAAGAGCACCTGGGCGCGGCATGGCATTCTGCTGCTGAAGGTAGCCGCAAACGGCTCACAGACTTGGATCGGCGACTCACAAAGTTCAGTTAGAAGCTCACGGCGACTCAGATTTTGCGTGTGGAAACGAGGGATACGTGGAAGGAGTGATGTGGAATCCAGTGATAACTGGCTTCATCGGACCAAGCTGATCCTAGGAGAGACCGGCGGGCGCGACGGCTTTAGAATTACCCCAATAGGAGTGACCTCAATTTTTGCTTCTGGGTAAACCGCGGTTGCGAGCTGTAGGGTGGACTGAAACTTATACTTGAACTGTGCGAGCTTCACGAAACCGGTACCGAACTGCCCCTTCAGCGCCGCCCAGGTCACAAGGCGGTCCGACTTGAGCGCATGAAGCCTGTAAGCAAGCCAAAGATAAGCATCCAGCGCTGGTGCGTTATTAGACAGGGCCTTGATCGCTGCCTCCTCCAGAGGTACCGGATGTTTCCTCAACTGGTCGAAAAAGCCCTCACTCAACTTGGCAGTTTCAAGATTAAGGCGACCTTGCCGTTCGCCGGTGCTTTCTTCGATGAACAGAGCACGGTCGACAATGTTCTGATTAACCAGCCCACTGCTACCGGTCCCGCTCAGATGGAATGTAAGTCGACAACGAGAGATGCGCTCTGCTTGGTCACGAACGCTGCGCCCCGTCATGCCTCCAACACTAATTCCCAGCTTTCCAAGCCATTCCCGGAGCGAGCGACCCAATTCAACCTCACGCGATTGGGTGCGTAGGGCTTCGGTTTGCAAGTAAAGTAGAATCAGTCTGGCATGCGATCCATACGGCACGCCGATCCACTCGAGATCATCGGTGCCCTCCAATGGACGGCGTCCGGGTTCGACAACAAGACGAACCTTCTCGCTGGTGATCCCCCAATGAGCGTCGGCGGCAAGCTTCTTGTGAGGAAGCGCGCATTGCGCCCACCCGCTGTAGGCGAAACCCAAGCCAGTATCTTCGTCGGAAAGATAATTGGCGGCCACTTCCACAACGGCGCGATCGAGACCCGCTTGAAGTGCTCCTTGTCTGCCCTTTGCTACAATCAAGTCATGGACCGCTGCCATCTGACTGGCTCCAATTGATGTGTCCAAGACTGACACGATTTAACGGCCCACGTCGCTGTGGATTCGAGTGATCGGGCTAATAGAAAGCTATTAGAAGATTCTTTATTAGCTTGGTCCCTCCTTTCCACGGGGCAACTCCGTAAACCATTGAACTCCGGTCGCTGCGATCCCCGCTTTCCACATACTAGTCCCTCCTTTCCACGCTTCGCGATGTGCATAATCAAACCTCAAATGTGTGGGTTGATCCCTCGATTCCACGCTTGTGGGATGGGGGTCGCGAATGGTGATCACCATTCGCATTAACTTTCCCGATTCGATGTCATCACTCTGGAACGTTGTCCAACTTGCATGTGGCTGTGGCACGGAGGCCCGCGCTGGCATTTGCTGTCCAGGTATTGACCCGCGGGGTGACGGGCGCGAATCCCGACCAGGTGCGTGAGCACCGCGGCCTCGTCCATTTCTATCTTAGCCAGAAGCGTCCACGTCACCATGATCTCGGCTTCGCATTACCTGAGCTGAACGTCCGATGCCACTGCACGCGTGTTTTCGTCGAGCGCAACGTCATCGCGCGTCCCGGCTGTATTCATCGCCGTTCTCGCCAGCGCCGCGGTGATAGCAGATAGGTCCACCGCCGCCAGCGTGCTGGGCGTCGCGAGGCGCTCGTCGCGCTGCGGCGTGCGCGAGCTGTCGAAGCTGCGGATGTGCGGGAAGGCGACCTGCGCCAGCACGCCGTCACTAGGCGCCCAAACCCAGCCCTCGCCTTGGCCGAGACGCGGCAGCGCGGCCAGGATACGCTTGCCCTCGGCGCGGTCCGCCTGGCCCTCGATCCAGCGCCCAACCGCCTCCCGATCCTGGCTCGCGGTCAACTTCATGGAAACCAGGATGTCGGCCTGGGACAGCACGTCTTTGTGCAGCACGGCCGGACGCTGGGTGATCAGCCACGGCACGAAGCCCCGCACACGCCCGCGGCGCACGATCTCCTCGATGCGTCCCAGCAGCACCTGACCGCCGGGCTGCGCCCGCTGCGGCGCCCACAGGTCGGCCTCGTCCAGCACCAGATGTAGCGGCTCCGTGTTGACCCCGTAGAGCGCCTCAGCGAACGCTGTCATGAACGTCCTGCGGGCGGCGCTGCTGCCGAGCTCCGACACGTCCACCACGCAGGCAATCCGATGAGTGCCGACCAATTGGCCGAGTGCTGAGCCCATACCAGCGTCGAGCGCCACGTCCGCGTGCCGCCCGCCGAACACCACGACGGGATAGCCGGACGCGGCCGTGCCGTCCGTCCCGGCGCGCAGGCCCCACCACACCCCGAGCGGGTCCACGATGCAGACACGAGCACCTCGGTCCATCAAGCGCTCGACCAGGCCCTTGGCGGCGTAGGTCTTGCCCGATCCTGACGTGCCCACGATCGCGACCCGCTCGTCCAGCGCCGAGACGGGCAGCACGCCGGCGATCCTGTCGCTGCCGTGGATGCCCTTATCTGTAGAACGGCGTATCCCAGCCATCTCGGCCTCCTCCCGGTAAGGAGCCAGCAAGCGGCTCACGGTCGGCTGGCTCACCTTGTGCAGCCGGGCCACCTGCGCCGCGGTGCGCCGGCCCGAAAGCACGTCCTCGATGATTGCCGACCGCTGACCGGGCGTCAGCTTGGGGCGACGCCCCCCGATGCGCCCTTCGGCGCGGGCGGCTGCCAGGCCGGCGCTGACCCGACTACGGACGATCGTGCGGTCGAGCGTGGCGAGGCTTCCGAACGCCTGCGCCACCGCCCGCCCCGGCGCCGTTGTGGTGTCGATCGCCTCGGCCAGGCTGCGGAAGCCCGCACCGGCTGCCTCAATGCGCTGCACCAGGTGCACCACGTCCTGCAGGGACCGGCCCAGGCCATCCAGTCGGCACACGACGACCACGTCGCCCCCGCGCAGCCCCTCGAGTAGCCGGCGCAGCTCGGGCTGGTCACTCTGGCCTTTGACGGCCAGGTCTTCGACGATCTGCTCGCACCCAGCGTGCTCCAGTTCCCGCCGTTGCGCGACCGAGGTGTCCTTTTCGGCATCCATTTTGTGGATGTAGCCGAACAGCATCGAGCTATCCCAATCGCCGCTGAGGTGTTGGGAGTAACACCGGCGATCCGCCATTTTGCGGCCTTATGAAAGCGATGATGCAGCTCGCCGCAGGGTGCGATGCCGTGAAGGCAGCCGGCACGCGACACTTCACTGCATCATCGGTCCGCTTCTCTGTCGCCCGGCACCATGGCCCAAGCCTGGCAACGCTCGCATTGAAGTTCTGCTCGCCGTAAATGGCCGTTGTAAGCACGTGCCATTTTGTCATACGCAAATCCTGTAGAACGATGGCTATAAATCTGTAATACCAGTAAGTTCATAATTACGCAAACCCACTGCTAAATTTCTTATGATCTGGGTTTGCGAAAGCGTTTTGGACCCATGCAGAGGGAGGTTTGCGTCGAGCCGGGCCGCCAGAGCCCATGCCAAGCCCGTCAGCAGGCCAAACGAGGGTTAATCTTGCTGCAGCCTCGCCCTTCGGTCTGAGTACCTCATTCTGAAACGCCCGTTTACAGCGTGAAACGGAGTAGGTATCCTGTCGCATGATCAGCTTTGTTGCCTACCTGCGCGTGTCGACGGACAAGCAGGGCATCCGCGGGCTCGGCATGGACGCGCAGCAGGCCGCCGTCACCCGCTTCGTCGACGCGAGCCGGGGCAGGCTGCTGGCGCAGTATGTCGAGGTCGAGAGCGGCAAGCGCGCCGACCGGCCCGAGCTGCAGCAGGCGCTCGACCACGCCAAGCAGGCCCCCGCCACGCTGCTCATCGCCAAGCTCGACCGGCTGTCGCGCAACGTCGCCTTCATCTCCCGGCTGCTGGAAAGCGGCGTCGAGCTGCTCTGCTGCGACATGCCGCAGGCCAACCGGCTCACGCTGCACATTCTGGCCGCCGTCGCCGAGCACGAGCGCCAGATGATCTCGGACCGCACCAAGGCGGCGCTGGCAGCCGCGAAGGCGAGGGGAACCAGGCTCGGTGCGCCGCACGGCAGCGATCCCTCGGCGGCGCGGGCGGAGCGGACGCGGGCGGCGGCGGCGTTCCGCCACCGGGTGGCGCCGGACGTGAAACGGCTGGCAGGGCAGGGGCTCTCGCTGCAGCGGATTGCTTCCGAGCTGAACCGGCTGGGCCGCGTCACCAGCACCGGCAAGGCATGGTATCCAGCGGCGGTCTGGCGCGTGCTGGCCCTGGGGAACCCGGCGGCGGCGTCGTCCGATTCACCGTCAAGCGGCATCGTCGGGTATACGTAAACGGCACCATGGTGACGCTCACGCGACTGGAAAGTTAGATACAACTCTGGTCGAGGATCCTTCGCAGTGGCAGGATATGCTTGGAAGCCTGATCGCCTGTACATACCAGATGGCATCAAATCGGAACTAAGGCGTATCGCGATCGCACTGGACTTGGCGTCGCACGAACTCCTTACTCGGTTGCTCGGACTGTATGAGCTCTACCAAGCGCTCAGCGCCCCGCAATTCCTGGGTAGCATGAGCGGTTCGACCGCTTTGGCCGGAATCACCACGATGAGGATGAGCCTTGTCAGGAACGCGCTGACGATCACGGTCGCGCCAACACCGGCCGGATCGTGGTCGCCGCGCTGACCACCAAGGACGTGGACGACGCGTCGCAAGCCGGTCCCTTGCTCGATCAAGTCGCGGGCGCGGTGATCTCGTTCACCAGTGATGGCGGCTACGACCAGGATCGCGGCTACGACAGCGTCGCCCAGTATCATCCTGAAGCGGCCGAGACCGTACCTACGTAATGCGACGGCCACCTGCAGCAGATTACCAAGCACGGCCGCCTTCAGGCCGTTTCACGGCCTGTTCCACCGGGGGATCGCTTCGCGATGGCCTGGCAGAGGCGGTCGGGATACAACAAACGCGCCCGGGACGAAGCCACCATGAACAGGTGGAAACAGGTGATCGGCGACGGGTTGCGTACGCATACGGACGAGCGCCGGGCGACCGAGGTGGCGGTCGCCGTCCACGCGCTCAACCGCATGCTGGAGCTGGGACGCCCAAGCTACCTCCGCGTCGTTTGACCTCAGACGGGCTAGGGTCGATGCGCCCGCACACCTGATCCATGCACCGCACCACGCTACCCCACGCCCGTCGCCGCCCCTGATCACCGGCCTACGGTATTCACACATCTCGTAATTCGTCGTAAAGACAGCGTGTTGTGAGAAACACTTCGCGTCGATACTAGAATGACTCTGGTCTTGTGAGCACTTATCCTGACTGTCATAGGCCCTATTTCCGGGCGGCTGACGTCACTCAGTCCTGTCATGAAATGAGATGTGTGAATGCCATAGGATCACCGGCGGGGAGTGAATGAGGGAGGTAACAGATAGCCCCAGCCGCAATCCAGGTGACGCAATGCGGTGCCCAGCATCAAGGAGCAAACGGCAGGACTAGCCCCACTCGGGCGTTCTCGTCCGGACTGGCAATCCAGTAGCCGTATCGTTCGGTGGTCTCAAAGAGGTGCCGAATCCGGTCGGCTGATGGCGGGCCAGATGGCTGCTGCCCTGGATTAACCGGCGTGCCTACTTCTTGGAAGAACCTGCCCATTTTGGACGTGCTGACCACGATCATGACGGCCGGTTGTCGCGACGGGTTTCGCCAGGCATGCTTGGCCCCGCTAGGGACGTGGAAGATGCCACCGGGCTCGATTCGAGACCAGCTGAGCTCGCCGTCCGCTCCCGCAAGCCCTTCGGCCGCGCCGGAAAGCAGGATGAAGGTCTCGGGATCGGGGTGGCTATGCAGCGGGACCATGACGCCCGGCGGGATCGTGCCGTGCATGACGCAGGGCGAGCCGTCCTCCGCTTCTGGTTCCGTCAACACCCGGATCGTCGGTCCTAGGACATCAAGCGCTTCGATGGCGCGCAAATCGATAAGCTGCGAGATATGGCTAGTAGGAAAAACCTCTAACATTGAGCATCTCCTCATATTAGCTGTAAGGGCATTTGGTTGTCTGAATGCTCCCTACTTCCGTTCGTCCAGGCTATTTATTGTCCGATTTTCGAGCCCTTCTCTTCGCGCGGGACCCCCTTTTAAAGACTTCGCAGCCCGTTGGTTCTACTGGCCGAAATTCGTTCGGGGTAGAGTCCCGATCGGCGCCGGTAGAAACCTCCTTTGAGCTACGAATTTCCAATGTATCCCAAACATTTACGGCCGAATGAACAGCGGTTTCGGCACGGTGCTGATTCACATCCTGTGCTCGACCGAGGGCGAAAGCGGCAAAGGTTCCAGCGGCACAGCCGATGGAAAGCCGGCGGAGGGATCACCTCGCGCTTCGCCACCCTGTAACTCGCCAGCTTGTCGGTGACCATGACGCGAGGCAACCCGGCGCTGTCGCGTCAGCAGCTTGCGCAGCAGGCGCTTGGCGGCCTGCTCGTCACGCCGGCTTTGGACCAAGATGTCCAGCACGGTCCCGGTCTGGTCCACCGCGGGCCACAGCCAGTGCTTCACGCCGGCGATCGTCAGCACGACCACATCGATGTGCCATTTGTCTCCCGCACGGGGTAGCCTGCGGCGGATCTGGTTAGCGAAGTTGTGCTCAAACTTCAGCCCCTCCGTTGACTATTCCACTGGCTGCGCCGACGGAACCTTCGGTCAGCTCTGCCCGCTGGCGCCCGTTGATCCGCTCCGCGGCTCAACCGTGGCTGATGGTGACGCCGCGCGCAGCCAGCAGATCGTCCAGCAGATTTCCCGCTGAGCTTTTCTTCCAGCTTATTGGACTTTCGTCGGGCCGAATGTGCCAAAATTTGCGGGCGCCATCCCGCCTCCATTGCTTGAAGTCACGCCGCTTTCCAGGCTCCGAGAAACCGTGGATTGCGGTTGCTCGCCCGCACAGCCGACCAGAGCCACCCCGATGCCGCAGGCCGTCACCGCAGCGCGGATCAACAAACTTGAAAAAACAATCATTCTCTGACCCCTTAAACACAAGCAACCGGAAGTCGTGGGAAGTTGCTGACAAGTTCTGGGCCAACTGCCTATACCCACAGCTTTATTATATGTTGCATTCCGAGTTTAGTAGTACTGAAAAGCATTGGGACGTTGTAGCCGTCGTGCGTTTTGGATAACGGACCTATGTAAAGCCGCAATTACAGCCCTTCTGGCGCTTGGATGCTGCGTGGACGCCGCAATCTGGTGACGCCGAGGCGGGCGCCCCTACTGTCGGCGTTCGGACCTCATTCGTGGCGGCGCGAGCCTTGGCACCGATTGGGTTCTGTGTCATTGGCATGAGCAAGATTGTTTTTCAGCGATCTCAAGGCGAGACTTCCGGGGGGGGGGATGTCTCGTTGTCATTGGCACGAACGGCCTCTTGGCCTTGCATCGCATCTTAAATGCCGGTCTACCGCGTCGGCCGGGCCACCGTGCAGGGGATGTAGGCCCAAGCCGCCGTAAATTTTGCTGGCCACTAATTTTCCGGATTTCGGTGATTAGCGCGACTGCACATCGGTCTGGAAAGCGTATCGGGCTTGGGCTGGGTGTCACCAACTTTCTATATTTCAAACTAGACACTGAAGGTCCAAGATGTCTCAGCCCAATTTTTGGCCATGTGACGATCCCCCACGCCTGAAAACACTTACCGGAATTTTCGGCGGTTTTGGCTTACACCCTTGCAGCGTGCGGCGGCGATACCCTTGCGGCTGACCTGCCGCCACACCTTACACATGCTGTAGACGCGAAAGTCTACCTTGAATACCCGCCGATTTCGGTGGCCAGGACCAGGTCACGCCTGGCTCTCGGCGACAGCGTGGCCGGTTTGAAACGCTGAGCGACGTAGGCATGGTATGTCGATGAGGCAATCGGCAGCATCTTGCAGATCGGCTCGACCCCACAGACGTCGCGGTGATCGTCAACGAAACGGACTATCGCTTGAACGGGCGGTCGAGCTCCGCCTGGCCAAAATACGCCAACGCCTTGTGCAAAATCTCGTTGCTCTGGCGTCGCTCGCGGCTCTCCCTCGCCAGCACCTTGATCCAGTCGCCGTCCCACTTCGTAGGATCGGCCCGGAGCCCCTGGTTGCGCTCGGACCGGCGCACCCAGCTGCGCGGCCTCTCTCCCGTGCAGCGTCTGGAAGGTGGATCCGAAGATCCTGGCGTTCCAGGGTTTCTGCGACAACCGGTTTTGGAACGGCTTCAAGGGGCCGATCACGGCCGCATCCGGCGCCGTCACCGCCGATTACGTGAACGTGGACATGATCGCCGCCGTCACGACCGGCCAGGCCACAGCCGCCGACGCAGCCCGGCAGGCCGAGCGCCAGGTCCTGCGCTACTACAAGGGCTGACGCCGACCGCGAGGACAGTCCGAATGCTGGTTGGCGCGCTGCCACTTGGCCGGGGCTTCGCCGGTGTTGCGGCCCTTAGTCAGCGTCCGCGGCGAGACGCGAGCCCAGAGCTCTGCATTGGCTTCGTCGGGCGCCGCCGGCCCAGCGAGCCGATGTGAACCGGCTCGCAGAGCCCGGCTCTTCCTCACTTTCGAGAAACGGTGTTCAACGCTTCAGCTGTCCCGGTCCGCAACGTGACGTTGCCGTCCACGATGGACAAGGCCGCTGCGGGAACCGTCGCCGCGTGGCTGCCAGACTGAAAATACGAGCCGACCATGATCTCGACGGTCCGGCCGTCACCGCTCAGGCGGCGGCCGCTGCCGATCTTGTTGTCCTTCAGGTCGTAAAGCCAGCGCCCGACCGAGCTCGATGTGACGGTGTAGGGCGAAACCGGGCCGACTGGGGCCTGGGCCATCGCCGCTCCGCTGACCGACAAAGCCAGCGAGGCCGCAAGACTGAGAAGACGTGTGTTCATGATTGTGGTCTTTCCTGTGGACGCGCCGGGGCAGGTGGCCCGCAGCGTGCTGCGGTGAAGGAGGCAGATGCCGGCAAGCTGGGCGGCGATTTCATGCCCCGTTGATTGGATTTCCTGGGGTCAGCGTGCGCTAACCGCCCGGCGTACGCGTCGGGGACACAGCGGCGAAGGCCGGCGTGCGCCGCAGGGCATGCGCCAGCATCCAGTTTTGGACGCTGTTCGCCTGCGCGTAGGCAACAGTCCCCTCCTCGAAGTGCGCCGGCAGGGAGTTGGCGGTCTGGATCGCGCCTTCACTGCCGCTGGTCGGCAGCACGTTGCCGGCCAAGTGCGGCAGGTCGGAGCCTGGACGTCCCGCGAAGTTCGGGTAGGCAGCCGAACCGGTGTCGGCAAGCTGCGAACCGGTCAGGGCGGTTTGGGTCGTGACCACGCCTGCATTATTGGGGAAAGGCTCGCCGGTGCCCTCGCCGGCCATTGCGGGCGCCAGGCCCAGGCTCATCAGGGCAACTGCAGCAAGGATTGTGAGCTTCATGATCTGTCTCCTGTAGCGGGGCCGCCCTACGGGTGGCCTGCCGGGTTGCGGCGGCGGCGTTCAATTGGGAGCGCGTCGCCGGGCCTAAGACTGTCTTCCGATACGTACCGGAGGCTCGGCCAAGGAGAAGATGCGCAGGTCGCCGAAGCGGGAGCGAGTTAAGCGACGTGAAGAGTTGCAGCCCTGATTCACACTGTATCACTGCAAAGCTGACCATCATTGCTTCGGCAGTTACTTTGTCGCTGAACCATCTCTTGTTCGAACAGCAGTGACTGGGCATTGCTCAGAGTTGTAGGGTAATAGGAATTGCTTAAAGCCGATGCGGAGCCGGTCCCAGGTCGCGGGTGAGGCGACTTGGCGCGCTGGATAAAGCCGCGGTGGCCTATCCGATGGAATTACGCGTATCTCCGACGCGGTGCCAATACTCTCATCGACTTGAGATCATCGGTTGAGGCCGTGCATGTTTCTCCTGAGCAAGCCGGTCCCAAGCAAGGACGACGATCATGGCCGATGACAAGATGACAGCACGAACTGCCGAGAACGGTGGTTTCATCGCCGCACTCGACCAGAGCGGCGGGTCAACGCCCGGCGCCCTGAGCCTCTATGGGATACCAGACAGCGCCTATAATGGCGATGCCAAGATGTTCGGGCTCATCCATGAGATGCGCATGTGCATCACGACCACCGGCGTTCACCGGAACCAAGATCATTGCTGCCATCCTGTTCGAAGCCACGATGGACGGACAGGCGCAGGGACAGCCTGTTCCGGCCTTTTTGTGGCGGGAGCGGGGCGTCATCCCGTTCCTGAAGGTTGACAAGGGGCTCGAGGCTGAAAACAGCGGCGTCAGCCTGATGAAGCCGATGCCGTCGCTCGACGCGCTGCTCGCCCGGGCGGTAAAGCTCGGCGTCTTTGGCACCAAGATGCGCTCGCTCATCAACCTGCCCTCACAGGAAGGCATCGCCGCCGTGGTGGCGCAGCAGTTCGAGATCGCGGCGCAGATTGCCGGGCATGGCCTCATGCCCATCATCGAGCCGGAGGTTTCGATCAAAAGCCCGGACAAGGCCGGCGCCGAGGCCATCCTTTTGGCGGAGCTGACCCGGATGCTCGACGCGCTGCCGGATGGCCGCCGAGTGATGCTCAAGCTGACGATCCCGGACGTCCCGGATTTCTACTCAGCACTGACAAATCACAGGAGTGTCGCGAGGGTTGTGGCGCTTTCAGGCGGCTACACACGAGCCGACGCCTGCAAGCGCCTCGCCGCCAATCACGGCATGATCGCGAGCTTTTCGCGGGCCCTGACGGAAGACCTTAACTGTTCGATGGACGCTGTTACGTTCGACGCGGCGGTGGCAAGAGCCATCGACGAGATCTACGAGGCCTCGACCGTGAAGGTTTGATGCCGTGCCGCGCGGGACCCGAGGCGTGGCCTCGATGACCGCAACCTCCCTTGGCTTGCGTTGGTCTCAATGCAGTCGCGAGTGCAATTGCGCGACCACTGCCGCGCCCTCGCCAACAGCGGCGGCCACGCGCTTGGTGGAACCCGATCGCACGTCTCCGATGGCGAACACGCCTGGTACGCTGGTTTCCAGGGCAAGGCGCGGCCCCGCAGCGGCCTCATTACCCATGGCTCCTGTCACCACAAACCCTTTCGCATCCAGATGAACACCGCAGCTTTCCAGCCAGGCTGTGTTCGGGTCGGCCCCGGTGAACAGGAACAGGTGACGCAGTGGGGTGGTTAGGGTCCTGCCCGTGTCGCGGTTGCGGAACGTCGCGCTGGACAGCGCGACCTCCGGCTCGCCACCAAGCGACACAATCTCGGTTCTGCGGTGCACCTCCACATTGGGCAGTGCCGCGATGCGCTCGATGAGGTAGCGCGACATCGACGCCTCCAGGCCGGCGCCGCGAACGACCAAGTGGAGCCGCTTGACCTTGGACGCCAGGAACACGACGGCCTGGCCCGCAGAATTGCCGGCGCCGACCAGTGCCACCTCTTCGCCCTCGCACAGCTTGGCCTCGACCGGAGACGCCCAATAGGCCACGCCAGCACCCTCGAACCCAGCGAGGTCCGGGATGTCCGGCCGGTGGTATCGGGCACCTGATGCGACCACGACGGTCCGCGCCTGCACCGCCCGCCCATCCACCAGGATGAGGCGCAGTCCATCCCCGCCGCACTCAAGGCGGGAGACCTCCAACGGGATGGCGATCTCGGCCCCGAACTTTTGCGCCTGGGTGAAGGCGCGCGCCGTCAGCGCCACGCCGGAGATGCCGGTGGGAAAGCCGAAATAGTTCTCGATGCGCGCGGACGCTCCCGCCTGACCGCCGAACGCGCGCGAGTCCAGCACGATCGTCGAAAGCCCTTCGGAGGCCGCATACACCGCCGTGGCCAACCCGGCCGGACCGGCACCCACGACCGCTACATCGAACATTTGATCCGCCCGGAGCACTGGGGTGATGCCGAGGGAAACGCCGACCTGCGTGTCGCTGGGCCGCTTTAGCAGCGTGCCATCCGGGCAGATCACGATCGGCAGATCGTCGGCGTGCAGCGCAAAACGCTGCACGATGGTGGCGGCGTCGATGTCGACGGCTGGGTCGAGCACGGTGTAGGGGTGGCCGTTGCGGCTGAGGAAGCCTTGCAGCCGCACCAGCCGTGCATCGCCCGCCTCGCCAACGAGCACTGATCCAGCGACTCCCTCGATGATGAAAGCGGCGCGTCGCAAGATGAAAGCGCGCATGACGATCTCGCCGATTTCGGCGGATCCGATGACCAACGCCCGAAGATGGGCGGCGTCGAACGGCACGGCATCGCAGCCTTCCGGTCCTGCGCGGCCTTCGACCATGGTGGGCCGGCCGGCGAGCTGGGCGACCTCGCCGGTGAGATGGCCGACCTCGTGCTGCGTAACCAGCGACTCACGCCCGACCCCGTCGCGGCGGATAACGTTGATGCTGCCTGACAGGATGAGGAAGGCCGGGACGGCCATGCTGCTCGGGGCGAACAGCACCTCGTCTGGGCCGTAATGCGCCGCCGCTCCACTCGCGAAGCGAAGTGCCGTTTGGCGCTGAAGAGCGGACAGGACGGGGAATATTTGCTGGCGGCGGGTATCGGCGATGCTCATCGGTGGTTCCCCGTTCGAACGGCGCGGACCTCTCGGCTCCACCATGCCGGAGAACGCCCGCCTATTATACTGGGCACGGAGCGACGCTGCCGTCGCGGCTTGGACGGACACGTCGAGGGTCGCAGAGCCAAGCTTTCCCCGTTTGTTCGCGCCGCCTCGTCTTTAGCTGCTTGGCAGGGTCGTAGGCATCTGCATCAGATCGAAAATGGCCAAGTCGATGGCTGTTGCTTGGCCAGGCGGGGCGATCGGTAACACGGGATGGCCAGCTTCGCGCCAGGCATCAATGCCACCCAGCAGCGGTCGAACATCGGCGAAGCCCAGTTCGCGCATTCGTTGCGCCAGGACCGCCGCACTGATCTCGTTCGGGCATGAGCAATAGATCACGACGGGCTGGAGCCGCGAAGCCCTTAGGGCATCTTGGTTGAATGGCCGGTACTGAAACAATAGGGCGCCTGGAATGATGAACGGGTTCGCGTCCTGCTCGAATGCGGAGCGTGCGTCGATGATGACGGGCGCGGAACCCGCCGCCATGAGTGCTGCTAGTTCATCTGGCGAGATGCGAGCAATGCGCAGTCGATGCAGGAGACGCTGGCGTCGGAACCATGAGAAGCCGGCATAGGCCAGTATCATTGCGACGGCGAGGCCGCCCAAGCCCACGCCGAAATGCCCGATTGTCAAAAGCATCGCGCCGACCTGTTCGGCGAAGGCTAATCCGAGCGCCAAGCCTGCTCCGATCCAGATCGCAGCTCCGGTTTCCGCGTAGATCACAAACCGCGCCAAGCTCACGCCGGAGATGCCGGCCAGGGGCGCGCTCAACACCGACAATCCAGGCAGGAACCGGGCGAACAGTGAGACCCTGACGCCGCGGCGTCGAAAGGCGTCTGTCATACGGCGGACACAGGAATCACGCGACAGGGACAGCCGGCAGATCAGGCTGAGGACGCGGGTGCCGTAGCGCCGTCCCGCAAAGAACCAAGCGACGTCGCCCAGGACCGCACCGGCCATCGCAGCAGCAAACACGACAGCTCCGGTTTCGACGCTGCCGTGCCGGGTGGCCAACAGGCTTCCAACGAAAATGATCGCCGCAAAATTGGGAATGGGAACACCGAGGGAGCCCGCCAGCACGCTGACGAAAGCAATCAGAGGTCCGGTGGTGGTTAGGTCTGTTGCCGACGAAATAAGCATCCTGTGCCTTCCGACGTGTCAGCGTCTCGAGCTATGAACGGCGCCGGCAGCGGCTGTGCACAGCGCGGCTGGCCGGGCCGCAGTCAGGGCAGCGACGACCGGGGGCTCGTGCCGCGTGCCAATATGCACATAGTTCAAGCCTGCGCGCCCGATCCGCTCCCCGCGACAGCCCGGAATAAGAACAGGACCGTTCATGCCTCAGCGAGGGGAGGCTATCGAGCGTCGGGATCATTGCGCAGCCTCGAACAGGACACGCGTGTCAGGCGGCGACGACAGGCTGACCGGCCGCCTGCGGCCGATCTGGACCTTGGCAATGAGCACCAGCCGGGCCGCGCACGGCCCGGCCGCGAATGCCCCCTCAAGCTTTGACGAAAGCAAGCACGTCGGCGTTGAAGCGGTCCTTCTCCGTCGCTGTAAGTCCGTGAGCGGCGCCTGAATAGACCAGCAGCTTGGCGCCGGGCACGAGCGTGACGGCGATCCGGGCCGCGTCGTCGATGGGCACGATCTGGTCGTCCTCGCCATGGATGAACAGCGTGGGGACGTCGAACCGCTTCAAGTCCTCCGTGAGGTCCGTCTCCGAGAACACCTTGATGCAATCGTAGGCCCCCTTGATGCCCACCTGCATCGACCACATCCAGAACTGGTCGCGCAACCCCTGCGAGACTTTGGACCCCTCGCGGTTGGCGCCGTAGAACGGCGCGCTCAGGTCCTTGTAGAACTGCGACCGATCCTCGACGACGCCCCGGCGAATGCCATCGAAGACGGAGATCGGCAGGCCGTGGGGGTTTGAGGCGGTCTGCAGCATCAAGGGCGGGATCGCGCCCACCAACACCACTCTTGCGACCCGGTTGGTCCCGTGTCGGCCGATCGTCCGGGTGACCTCGCCGCCGCCCGTAGAATGCCCGACCATGATGACGTTTCGGAGATCGAGCGTGTCCATCAACGCAGCCAGGTCGTCGGCATAGGTGTCCATGTCATTGCCGTCCCAGGTCTGGCTCGACCGTCCGTGACCGCGGCGATCATGGGCGATGACCCGGTAGCCGTGCGAGGCGAAGAACATCAGCTGCTCGTCCCAGGCGTCGGCGTTGAGTGGCCAACCGTGGCTGAACAGCATCGGCTGTCCGGTCCCCCAATCCTTGTAGAAGATGCTGGCGCCGTCCTTTGACTTGATCGTGCTCATGGCTTTGCCTCGTGTGATTGAGAGATTTCGGGTGGCTCCTGCGGTCAGCCCGTCAGGCACCGACGTCGCATGCCCAGCGGGCCTCGACTTGCTGCATCTTCACCGCCAGCTCCTCGGGTGTGAGAATGCCTTTTTGGAACAGGATGTTCGCAAACGCGGCAATCCAACGCTCGTAGTAGGACAGGACATTGTCCAGCTCGGCGCCGAGCGCGGCGACGCCGCGCCGTTTCTCCTCGGTGTTGATGATCTTGTGGAAGTCGAGCACGTCGGCGAGCGCATGGCACCGCTTCTCCCAGGGCTCTAGCACGTGATCGACGGGTCGGACCGGACCGGCCGGCAGGCCGCCAATGTCGTTTGGCAACCGCTTCAGCATGGCGTCCGCCTGGCTCATGGGGAGGCTCCATCGATAAGGTTGACCGGAACGACGCCGATCATGGCGTCGCGCGTGACGAGGGCGGCGAGCTCGGCCTCGGTGAAGTCGTCGGAACCCTCGGGACGTCTCGGCAAGACGAGGTAGCGGACCATCGACGTCGAATCACTGACCCGCACTTCGACCTCGGCCGGGATGACGGTGCCGAACTCCGCCAGGACGGCCCGGGGCTCGAAGATGGCTCGCGCCCGGTAGGGCTTCAGCTTGTACCAGTCGGGCGGCAGCCCGAGGACCGGCCGCGGATAGCAGGAGCAGAGCGTGCAGACGATCAGGTTGTGCACGGCTTCGGTGTTCTCGAGCACGATCAAGGACGTGTCGTCGTAGAAGCTGATGCCGAACTCCTCGCATGCCCCCCTCCCGTCGGCGAGTAGCCGGGCCTTGAAGGCGGGATCGATCCAAGCGCGGGCGACAATCGCGCCGCCCAGCGCCGGGGTTCGGGAGTCGAGCACCTCGATCTGCCGGCGGATCTCGTGTGCCCCGATCAGATGCCGTTCGATCAGCAGCTCGCGGACCGCCGTCTCCATGATCTCGTAGAGGCTCGGGCGCGCGGCCGTGACGATAGGCTCGTGGGGATGGTCGTGATCATGGTCGAACATCGCTCAGGCCCTCTCCAACCAGGTCTCGAACACCTCTATGAACAGCCGGTCCCTTACTGGGCCAGGATAGCCGGCCCAGACCTCCGACATTTCGAAGCCGACCCGGTAGTAGTGGCGTCGCCCGCCCGCGTTGCGGCCGAAGCCCTCCTCTTCGTTGTTGAGCCCAGCCGGCTCGATGACCGAGACGACCGATCCGGTCTTCCCGCGAAGGTACAGCGGCACGCGGTAGTGCCCGATCGGCGAACGACTGCTGACGTGGACGCGCGCACCGGGCCGGAACGCTGGTTCCTCGCCAAGCGCCCATACGGGCTTCGAAATCAAAGACTGCGCTGCAGGGTGACTGTCTTGCATGGCATCGCTCCGGAAGGCCTGTCCCTCGGTATCTAGGACAGTCCGGTCCTGGCCTCTTTCCGAACTGCACGCCGACGACGGTTCGAGGCTGCCCGTGGCGTCGGCTCCACTTGCCGACACGCCGCTTCACAAAGATTGACGGTCCTTCGCAGGCGACAACGAGCTTTCGGCTGCGGTCACGAGCACGTTGCTCGTGTCGCAATCAGGGGCGGCGTGACAGCCCGGGCCGCAAGCCCTCCGTTCACGCCGCGTCCACCAAGGATGGAGGACTGCCGTGCATGCCGAGACCGTGACGATCGATCGAGCTTCCCAGGCCGCTGGCCGCTGGCGTGCCCCTGGCGTGCCGGGGCACCACACCAGGCAGCCTGCGTTATTCCGCGAGCAACTCTGGCGCCAGTCATATGACGGCGCGCCCTCCGTCAGCACAGCGAACATCCGCGCGTCGCGCTGGACCGATGAGCGGACGACTGCCCGACGGGAGTGCAGCGACGGCGCATCCGACCGCTATGTCATCGCAGTCGCCCTCCGGCCCGTCCGGATGAGGCTCGGGCGAGGAAGCGGGACGGCGTTCGAAGGAACGATGCCCACCGGCATGGTCCATGTCACCGAACCTGGGCAGATCGTCGAGGCGGAGTTCTTTACACCCAGCGATTTCATCCACTTCCACGTCGCGGCCGGCTACCTTCGCAGCCGCCAGGCTGCGGCAGGGGCCGGGTTGCTGCGGGACGGCGGAATGCGGTCGGCGGGTGAGCGCAGCCTGCGCGACCTGATGGTCCGCGACGACCTGGCCGCCCAGCTCTCGCGCACGCTTACGGAGGATCTGGACGGCGGCGACCCACTCTATGCGGAGAGCGTCGGTCAGACGGTTCTGATGCGCGTGCTGGCGCTGCCTCCGCCGGCGTCTCGCGTTGGCCCACTTGCCAAGTGGAGGCTCCGGCGGGTGCAGGAGCACCTCACCGCGAACATTGCGGAGCCGATCAGCCTTGCCGACCTCGCCGATGTGGCGGGCCTGTCCCGCATGCATTTCGCCGCGCAATTCCGGGTGGCCACCGGGTGCCGGCCGCATGACTATCTGCTCCAGCACCGCATCGAATGCGCCAAGCAGATGCTCGCCGGCACAGAGACGCCGCTGGTGGAGGTGGCGCTGAGCGTCGGCTTCCAAACGCAGGCGCACTTCTCGACGGTGTTCAAGCGACTGGCGGGCAACACGCCGGCTCGCTGGCAGCGCACGCAACGCGCCGCATGACCGTCTTGGAGGATCCCTGCATGACCGCTTATCGCGACCGCCGTCCGCCCCACGCCTGCCCCGCCCGACCCGACAAGTCTCGACGGACCTACCGCGGCGTCGCGTGCCCCGCAAACGCGCCAGGTCTGCCATCACGTCTTTCCATGCCGGGCAGCAATGTATCGGGGCGCCATGGCTGAACCTTTGTTTCCAATCCCATAGCGAAGCCGTCTGACCGCACGCCTTGAGGTTGCAAGATTTCACGACGCTTCGTTGGTCGCCGGAGGATGAGCGATGCAGTTTATGATTTTCGACGGTTTATACATCCCTGTCTTACCCGGCCCCGTTCGCTCATGTTTGGCATCAGCCGCTTGGATGTTGACCGGCAAGGCTCCACCATAAGTGGCAAGCCCTTCACGCTGGTGCTGGAGCCGATCACGCAGCAGTTCGTCGACTCGCTGGCAGGCAAGCCGCCGTTCCAGGGCTTCCTGCCTGAGAAGGTCTGCGCGGCCCTGGTCCGCGCTCAATCGGGACCCACCGGCAAACCGCGCGCACGAACGGAAGACATGGTCTTTCCAGTGGGCCCGACCGGGTCCGTGGAGGTGAGGATCATCCGCCCGCCGAATGCGAGCCGTGCGCTTCCGATCATCATGCTGTTCCATGCCGGCGGATCGATCCTGGGCGATAAGGAGACGCATGACCGATTCATGCGGGAGATCGCAATCGGTGTTGGCGCCGAGGTCATTTTCGTCGGCTACGGCCGTGTACCTGAAAATCGGTTTCCCGTCGCAATAGAACAGGCCTACGCCGCAACCAGGTATGGCATCGACGAGGCCCGAGCGCTTAACCTCGATGCAGCCCGGCTGGCCGCCCTCTGCGGCAGCATTGGCGGCAACATAGCCGCCGTCGTGGCGCTGATGGCAAAGGAGCGGCGTGGTCCGAAGATTGACCTTCAGGTGCTGCTCTATCGGATGACGGACGCCGACTTTACAACCAGGTCCTATCGCCGGTTCGCGGACGGCCCGTGGCTGACCGGGGCGGAGATGATGTGGTTCTGGGGTGCATACCTTCCGGCTTCCGGCAAAAGGGGGGACAGCAAGGCGACGCCGCTGAACGCGAGGCTCGGCGAGTTGCGGTACCTTCCCGATGCGCTGGTCATTGTCGCCGAGGCCGACGTGCTGTGCGACGAAGGCGAGGCTTACGCGCGCAAGCTGGCGGACGCCGGCGTCCGGGTCACCTCCGTCCGTTACAACGGAACAATCCACGATTTTGTCCTGTTGCACGCGCTGGCCGACACGCTCGCTGTGCGCAGCGCAACCGCCCAGACCATCTGCGCCTGCGAGCCGTCTTTGAGTAAACGTCGACGCTCGTTAAGGTTTTGGCCTCCTGTCGAGGCATATGGATCCGGACAGCGCCGTCTTGGCCTCGAGACGATCAACGTGATGCTAGAGCGCTGTCAGCAGACCGAGGAGCGCTGGGTTGAGCCGGAGCTGACGCGAGTTGCTGTTCTTGGACAGCGCAAACAACCCAGCCAAGGACGTCGAAAAACGTGTCAAGCGGCTGCTTAGGTCTTCCGTGACAGCCATGTCGATTTTTGAACGCACTGCACCGCCGCTCCGGATCGGGGTGCGGTCAGCCTTGATGATTGAATGAGCCCAATCCGGAAGGCACAAATAGCATTCTCGCTCTGAAATCGAGCCCGCACAAGTAAAAGAGGACGCTGAACGTGCATTTCGGCAATCTTCCGTGCTGTTGCTAGAGCACAGAGCGTAGATTTCGGGCATATATTCGTTGGTTTCACAACGACCAAAAAACCAGCCCACTCAGATCAGACGTGCAACCACATTGAGGAGTTTAGAGTTATGATCAGCATACGTGAAAACGTGGCGGCCCGCCTTCCGGCCACCGGATCGATCCTGGCTCCCGCTGCCAGGGGCGGGAACACGCAGTTTGCCGTTTCTGGAAACCTTGCAGGCGTGGGATTTGTGCTTCTGATGGCTGCCGGTCTCGCTGCCGGGTGCTCGCCGCTTGAAGCGAACGTGCCGCAGGACGTCGGGAGCATGTCTTACCTCCAGCCGTTGGCTCAAGGTGACGTCAGCACCACGGCGATCTCCGGACGGCAGCCTCGCGACGCCGGCAACATGGCCTATCCCGAACCGCTCGCACAGGGTGTGATTGGAAGGTCGATGCCGGTCGGCCGAACCTTCGACACCGGCAATATGGCCTACCCAGCTTCCCGGCCCGAGGGAAACGTCGCAGCCACTTACTTTAGATAGGCCGCATGAGGCAGCACGCCGTGCAACATGCCTAGGGCAGATTGCACGGCGAATCTGCTGCAAGGAGTCCAACAAGAGAATGTTGCGATGGTTCGATAAAGCCCAGACCATCGTCACTCGGCATAACGGTGCTGCCAACATCCAGCAGCTTCTCGTGCAAGGGCG
Source organism: Rhodospirillales bacterium (assembly GCA_025351925.1). Classification (GTDB taxonomy): domain Bacteria; phylum Pseudomonadota; class Alphaproteobacteria; order Acetobacterales; family Acetobacteraceae; genus CAHJXG01. The sequence goes on from JANXVC010000247.1 coordinate 20,691, forward strand.
CCTGTCGGGGAGGGGAGACCTGACGATGCTCCGCTGCGGCCTCGGCTGGACTTGTACGCCGTTCCGGACGCATGCACTGCCCGGCTTTCCGCGACCGAGTTCGTCATGAATGCGGTCGAGCTTGCAGCGAGGCGTCAAGGCGCCACACGCCGTCCCGATTCCGACGAACCTAGATTGGAGGCCTATCGTGAGTAACCGTTTTTTCGATATCGCATTCACGCCGGCCGTCCAGGCGAAGCAGACGCACGGGGGTTCCTGCACCGCATACGCCGCTGTGGCGGAAGGTGACGATGACGCCAGCCAGAGTCTGCTGTCAGCGCGCGAAATCGCTTTCATCACGGCGCGCGACAGTTTTTTTCTCGCCAGCGTTTCGGAAACCGGCTGGCCCCAAGTCCAGCATCGTAGCGGCCCGGTGGGGTTCGTCCGTCCGCTTGGTGATGGGACGATCGGCTGGGCCGAGTTCGCCGGCAACCGCCAGTACATCTCAGTGGGAAACGTCCCCGGTGATGACTGGGTCGCAATGATCCTTATGGACCTGCCCGGCGGGATGCAGCTCAAGGTCCTTGGCCACCTGCGCACCTACAGTGTCCGCGATCGTCCTGACCTGGCCCTGCGGCTTGCCTTGGACGACGACGAGGCCCGGGTGGAGCGCCTCGTCGTCGTCCAACCTGACACCTTCGACTGGAACTGCCCCCAGCGCATCATTCCGCGGTTCACCCTCACTGAGATCGAACGGATGATGGATCCTTTTCGCGCCACAATCGCCGCACTCGAAAGCCGCCTGCTGGAGCACGGGCCTGCTTGCAGCTGACCTGTGAACTGAAAACGCGAGGACATCTGAGTCCCCGGAACCCGCCACGGACTTCTCTGCCGCCGCTCTTGTCTCCGCTGTCCAGCAGCACCAGCCACATCAGCCACAAGTGGCTGCATTCCGCGGGCGCGAGCATCCAGGGGACATGAGCATCTTGGCCCCAAAATCGTCGTTGTAACACATTGACATAAGGTCAAAGGCTTGCTGCTGGTCAGCATGTCCGACGAGGCATCTGATTGAATTGGAGTGAAGCACAATGATCACCCTCGATACGGCTCATCGCGTGATTGCGGCGGGAGAAGCGAAAGCGAAGGAGATTGGCCAGCCGATGAACATCGCGGTCGTGGACGCAGGCACGAATTTACAAGCTTTCATCCGGATGGACGGCGCTTGGCTGGGCAGCATAGACATCGCGATCAACAAAGCCTTCACGGCCAGAGCGTTCGACATCTCGACCCGAGACCTTGGCCAGAACAGCCAGCCCGGCGATCAGTTTTTCGGGATCCACGTGTCCAACCACGATCGCGTCATGATCTTCGCAGGAGGTATCCCGCTGATGGTGCAAGGAAACGTCGTTGGTGCGGTCGGCGTCAGCGGAGGCAGCGGCGTGCAGGATCAGCTGGTCGCGGCAGCGGCAGCGGCCGTCTGCAAATAATGCGGTCAGGAGGCCTCCAACGTTAGATCGACGCTGGCGCGACTCTAGGCACCTACTTAACTAGGATTTGGCCATTTCCAGTTGCGCTGCCTCCCAAGCTGTGACCGTCCGACGATTGCGGCCCGGCCGCACGGCTCATAGCATCCCTAATCTTGCCTGTTACGACACGTTGCACGCTCCAACGCTGAGCATGGCGGTGCGACGTCGCAAAGCCTCGGACTTCAAAATGCGACGTTTCTAGGTTTTGGACGACAAAGCCGGTTGCTCACGCGACTGAGCGTGCGTTCACAGCTGGACCGGACGGCCTCCACACTCAAGCTTTTCCGGGCAGATCTCGACCCTCACACGCCATCGACAGCGACGGCATCGATGGCGTGGGTGCTTCGACCCGGGCCGCGTCACGCGATGCGAAACTGATCGTGGCGCTTGGACGCAAAGCAGGCGAGCGGCGCCGACCTTCGTGCCGCAGCCTCGTTCGATTTAGAAAATAGCATGTTGAAATCGGAATAGCTGGAAAGGCGCAGGAACTATCTCTCCTCTCCTGTTCTTTCAACGGGAGTATCAGTGATGAAATCGCTCGCCTTGAAGCTGTTGCTTAGCACGGTATTTGTCGTGGTCACTACCCAGCTCTGGTGCATGACGGCCCATGCGGAGGGATCCGCCCCGCGTCAGCTAGGATCGACGACACACTACCGGACGGCAAAGGTCGACGGAGTTGAGATCTTCTACCGGGAAGCAGGTCCCGCCGATGGGCCGGTCGTCCTGTTGCTGCACGGGTTCCCCACCTCGTCCCACATGTTCCGCAACCTCATCCCCGCTCTGGCCGACCGCTACCACGTCATCGCGCCGGACTACCCCGGCTATGGCCAGAGCGCGATGCCCGACCATACCCAGTTCAGCTACACCTTCGCTCACTACGCGACGCTGGTGGACGGCCTGCTGGGCCAGCTCGGCGCCAGCAGCTACGCGATGTACGTGATGGACTACGGCGCCCCGGTCGGCTTCCGGCTGGCCCTGAAGCACCCCGACCGGGTCAGCGCCATGATCGTCCAGAACGGCAACGCCTACGACGAGGGGCTCAGGGCGTTCTGGGACCTGATCAAGGCGTATTGGGCCGAGGACACGCCGCCTCGCCGGGACGCGCTGAACGTCCTGATGCAGCCGGCGACGACGAAGTTCCAGTACACCGATGGCGTGCAGGACCTGTCGCGCATCGATCCCGACAACTGGGTGCACGACCAGGCGCTGCTGGACCGGCCGGGCAACCTGGACATCCAGCTCGACCTGTTCCGAGACTACGGCACCAACGTGACTCTCTACCCGGACTTCCAGGCGTTCTTCCGGGCTCGCCACCCGCCCACGCTGATCGTCTGGGGCGCCAACGACAAGATCTTTCCAGCTGAGGGGGCATACCCCTTCAAGCGCGACTTGCCGGATGCCGAGCTGCACCTGCTGGACACCGGCCACTTCGCGCTCGAAGACAAGCTCGACGTGATGGCGCCGCTGATCCACGAGTTCCTCGATCGCAAGCTGGCGCAGCACTGACCCTGGAGGGGCGGCCACCCCGCCCCTTTACCCACGCCCTCGCAAGAATAGGAGAACCCCGGTGAGGCACCGCTACTTCGACGTTGCATTCACGCCTGCAGTCCAGGCCGAACAGGAGCACCATGGCTCCCGCGCCGCCTACGCCGCGGCCACCACGGGGGAGGGCGGGGCCGACGTGCTCACCGAACGCGAGCGGAGCTTCATCGCCGCGAGCGACACGTTCTTCCTGGCCAGCGTATCCGAGACGGGCTGGCCCTACGTGCAGCACCGGGGTGGTCCGCCGGGCTTCGTCCGCACGCTGGATGACGCCACGATCGGCTGGGCCGAGTTCGCCGGCAACCGCCAGTATGTCTCGGCCGGCAACACCGGCGCCGACGACCGGGTCGCGCTGATCTTCGTCGATTTCGCGCACCGCCGCCGGCTGAAGCTCCTGGGCCATATGCGCTCTTTCGAGCCGACCGAGCGGCCGGATCTGGCTGATCGGCTCGGGCTGGACGGGTATCCAGCCCGGATCGAGCGCTTCGCCGTTGTCATGGTCGAAGGCCTGGATTGGAACTGCCCGCAACACATCACGCCCCGGTTCACCGCGAGTGAGGTTGAGGCACTCGCACGCGGTGGCCACGACGACAGAGCTGGGCTCTGAACATCGAACACTTGGAGGACGTCATGACCCAAGCACGCCAGCAAAGCTTTTCACGTCGGCGCTTCTGCCTCTGCTGCATCTCGGCACCCGCGCTGACCTCAGCGCTCGGATGGCTCACGCCCCGCGCCGCATTCGCCCAGGCGCAGAGCATCGTCGAGCTGATCAAGACCGAGGCCGCACAGGCATCGATCAAGACCCACAAGCTCCGCGGCAACGTCGCGGTCCTGGAAGGCTCGGGCGGCAATGTCGCCGTCCTGACCGGGTCGGACGGGAAGCTGCTGGTCGATGCCGGCATCGGCGTCTCGCGCCCGCAGATGCTGACCGCGCTCGATGACCTCGGAGGTGCGCCGATCACCCACCTGATCAACACGCACTGGCACTTCGACCACGCCGACGGCAACGAATGGGTGAACAAAGCGGGCGCCGAGATCCTCGCCCACGAGAACACTCGCAAGCATCTCCTGACCACGCAGCGGGTCGAGGACTGGAGCTACGACTTCAAGGCACCGCCGCCGAACGCCCTGCCAAAGCAGGTCTTCGCGGCGGAGCACACTGTAAGGCTGAATGGCAGCACGCTCGCGTTGAAGTACTACGGTCCCGCGCATACGGACAGCGACATCTCTGTCCGGTTCGTCGAGGCCGACATCCTGCACGCCGGCGACACGTTCTGGAATGGCATCTACCCGTTCATCGACTACTCCACGGGCGGTCACATCGACGGCACGATCGCCGCCGCCGAGGCCAACCTGGCTTCGATAACCGACCAGACCATTATCATCCCCGGCCACGGCGCCCCGGTCGGCACTCGCGCACAGCTCCGCGACTTTCGCGACATGCTAGTGGACAGCCGCGCGAACGTCGCCGTGCTGAAGCAGCGAGGCATGTCGCTCGAGGCGATCATCGCTGCCCATCCCACGGCGGCGCATGACGCAAAGTGGGGCCAGTTCGTGATCGATCCGGCCCTGTTCACCCGCCTCGTTTACGAGGGGGTCTAGCCTCCCCGTCGACGATGCTGCGGCGCGCTCTGAGATGCGGGCCGCTTACTTCGTTCATTCACAACTGGAAAGGGTTCACCATGGATAGGCTGCACGGGAAGATCGCCGTCGTAACCGGAGCGAATAGCGGGATCGGCCTCGCCACGGCCATGCTGTTCGCGTCCGAAGGCGCTCGGGTGTTCATGATGGGGCGCCGCCAGGCGCAACTCGACGACGCGGTCCGGCAGGTGGGCAGCAACGCGCATGGCGTGTCGGGAGACGTCTCGAACCCGGCGGACCTCGACCGGCTCTACGAGGTGGTGCGCCGGGAGGCCGGGGCCATCGACGTGCTGTTCGCGAACGCGGGCGGGGGCGAGTTCATGCCTCTGGCCGACATCACCGAGGACCACTACGAGCGCACCTTCGCGACGAACGTGAAGGGCACCTTGTTCACGGTGCAGAAGGCGCTTCCGCTGCTTCGCGACGGCGGCTCGATCATCCTGACCGGCTCCACCGCAGCCAGCACGGGAACACCGGCCTTCAGCGTCTACAGCGCGAGCAAGGCAGCCATCCGCAGCTTCGCACGGTGCTGGATCCTGGACCTGGCCCCCAGAGGCATCCGAGTGAACGTGCTGTCACCCGGCGCCACCTCGACACCGGGGTGGCACGCGCTGGCCTCGTCCGGAGAACAGCTCCAGCAGATGGAGGCACTGACCAGTGCGGCGACGCCGCTGGGCCGCCTTGGCACGCCGGAGGAGAGCGCCCGCGCGGTCCTGTTCCTCGCGTCCGACGAGAGCAGCTTCGTGACCGGGAACGAGCTCTTCGTCGATGGCGGCTCGGCTCAGATTTGATTGCGCCTGGAGCAAAACCCTGAACCACAGGAGTTCATCATGACCACGGCTAGACCCCCCTTTCCACCTTTCACGCACGAGACTGCTGTCCTGAAAATCAGGCTCGCGGAGGACGCATGGAACAGCTGCGACCCGGCACGCGTGGCGCTCGCCTACACCCCGGACAGCCTTTGGAGGAACCGCAACGAGTTCGTCCGTGGCCGTCCGGCGATCGTCGCGTTCCTGACCGGCAAATGGCAGCGCGAGCGCGAGTACCGTCTTATCAAGGAGCTATGGTCATCCACCGGGAGCCGGATCGCCGTCCGGTTCGTCTACGAGTGCCGCGACGCCTCGGATCAGTGGTATCGCGCATATGGCAACGAAAACTGGGAGTTCGATGCGGACGGCCTCATGCGGGCTCGGCACGCCTCCATCAACGATCTTGCGATCGCCGAGTCGGATCGCAAGTTCCACTGGGACAGAAGCGGTCCGCGCCCGGCCGATCACCCTGGCCTGTCCGATCTGGACCTCTGAATCGAGCAACTCGAACTGGCGGTCGGGGTAGCTCTCCTGCACTTCGTTCCCAAGCGACGGCATGGTCCCTGCCACATCCACGCGCCCGGCGACCAGGGCCCTGAGCATCGCGCTGTTGCTGCCAAATCGAGGGGATACGGGCTGTGACCGCCCAGCAGAGCTTCTGTCGCTAAACGTCGTGCGTTCAGCTTCGATGTCCAGACCGTCGTTGGACTGAACGGCTACGCCGTAGGGGAAGCAGATAGCGCCGGGGTGAGTGGTTGAAGGTAGTCTCGTGGCAGGTCTGTACGATGGTGCGGACCGGCATTCCTGGAGGGGACCTCGATGACACCGTTACGCATGCAGATGACCGAGGACATGAGGGTGGCCGGCTTGGCGGCCGGGACCCAGCGCATCTACCTCGACGGGGTCCGCCGTTTAGCCGAGCACTACCGGCGCGGTCCCGACCGCTTGAGCGAGGCGGAGGTGCGCGCCTATTTGCTTGGGTTGCGTGAGCGCGGCGTGGCGCTTGGCACGTTCAAGACCAACCATGGCGGCATCCAGCTCCTTTATCGCCGCACGCTCGAGCGGGGCTGGCCGCTGTTTGGGGAAAAAAAGGATACGTCCCCCGAAGCAGCGCCGCCTGCCAATTGCCTTGCCGGATGCGGATGTCCGTAGGCTGCTGGGCTGTGTCAGCAACCCGAACCACAAAACCTGCCTCGCGCTCATGTACGCCTGCGGTCTGCGGATCAGCGAGGCCACGACCCTGGAGGTCGGCGCGGTCGACGGCGCCAGCTATCTGCTGCGCATCATCGGCAAGGGCGACAAGCAGCGTCTGGTGCCGCTGCCGGCACCCCTTCTGGACGAGTCGCGCGGCTTGTGGCGGAGCCATCGCCATCCGCGCTGGCTGTTTCCCAACCGCGATGGCGCCAACCCGGTCAGCCCGCACGTGCTGGGGCGCACGTTCAGAGCTGCGACCGCTGCCGCGAACATCACGCAGCCGATCACGGCGCACTCGTTGCGCCACAGCTATGCGACGCGGTTGCTCGAACATGGCATCGACACCAGGGTCGTGCAGATCCTGCTCGGCCACGCCAACATCGCCACCACGGCCATCTACACACACCTGACCGAGCCGACCCGCGTCTCGCTGCGAGGCGTTCTAGACCGATTGATGACCGGCCTCTGACGCGGCGCCTCCGCCGTGATCGAGGTGGCGGATGTGTTCCGCCGCTTTGCCCCCGACTACCTGGCGGCCCATGGCGCGTCGATGCTGCCATCGCATCAGCGCGCCATCACCGACATCCTGGCCTGCCGCACTGAAGCCCTCGGCGGGCACCTCTGGCGTTGCGACGAGTGCAGCGCCGAGAGGTTCTCCTATCACTCCTGCAAGAATCGGAGCTGTCCCAAATGCCATGCCGACCAGACCGAGCGCTGGCTGCACGCCCGCCGTGCCGAGATGCTGCCCAGCCGCTACTTCCATGTCACCGTCACCGTACCCGAGGAGTTGCGCGAGGTGCTGCGTGCCAACCAGCGCGACGGCTACGCCGTCCTGATGAAGGCCGCAGCCGAGGCGATCATCGAACTCGCCCGCGACCCCCGCCACGTCGGCGGCACCGTCGGCGTGCTCGCGGTCCTGCACACCTGGACCCAGCAACTCGCCTTCCACCCCCACGTCCACTGCCTGGTCACCGGCGGCGGCGTCTGCGATGACGGCCTTCTGTGGCACCCGGCCCGCAAAGACTTCCTCGTGCCAGCCAAGGCGCTGGCCAAGCTCGTGCGCGGCAAGCTCAGGGCGGGGTTCGCGGCACGCCGCCCCGACCTCGTGCTGCCCGAGGCCGCCTGGTCCAAGCCCTGGGTGGTCCACTGCACCGCCTGGGGAGAGGGCGAGCAAGCCGTGCTCGAATATCTCGCCCGCTACGTGTTCCGCGTCGCCATCACCAACGCCCGCATCGTCGGCCTCGATGACCAAGCGGTGACCATCCGTCACAAGCACCGCAAATCCAACCGGTGGCGGACAAGCCGCATTCCCGGCCACGAGTTCATGCGCCGGTTCCTGCAGCACGTCCTGCCCAAGGGCCTGCACAAGGTCCGCTACTTCGGCCTTTGGCACCCGGCCAGGCGTGAGCAGGCCGCCCGCGCCCGCCTCCTCCTGCAACTCGACCGCCCAGCAACCGCGCGCCATGCCGAGCCGGGCGAGGACGCTGCTGACCTGGTCTCCAACCGCATGCGGCCTGACGAACCCCGCACCTGCCCGTGTTGCCGGCAAGGACACCTGGTCCGCATCCGTCGCCTCTCTCCCAAGTAGGCGCGAGGACCATGACGCGGCGGCACCGGGCTGTTCGACAATCACCGCTTCGCTCTGCCGGGCCAAGCGACACCGGACTACGGCCCTGCGCCTGCCCTTTATCGCCCAAGACGCGGGCATGGCGCTCCAGACAGGCCGGTTCGAGCCGGCGATGCCGTCACATCACCCACGCCCACCCGGGTTGCCATGCCTGAACGCACGGAACCCCGCGTTGCAGTGCCGCCGGGCCAGCCAACGTTCGGACCCGTCCAGCTCCCAAGTCGGACCCTGGCCTGAAATCTCCATAGGCCACCAACCCAGCCGTCCGTGCCATGGCGTTCAGCCCAACCAAGTTTCTACATCGGCTACGCGATGCAGAAACTCTTAATTCGATTACAGACCTTCCGCCGCTCTCCATCTCGCGATTGCAAATGGCCAGTGCCTTCTGCGGAGAGGTGTGACGGGCTGACCTGCCAGGTTGTGACTGGCCGTGCTTCAGGCAAATAGGGCCTTTCCTGCAACGTGCTGAAAGTCTCGGTCGTGTCTGAACTCGGGATGGTGTTCCTGTTGTTCGACATCGGGCTGCATCTCTCACTGGGCCACATACGACGCTAGGCACGCGACATCCTCGGGTTCGGCCCCGTTCAGGTCCTGGCCGGGACACTCGGCCTCAGACAGGTGGCGTCAATGCTTGGGCTGACCTTCGGGGTCGCGGTTCTGGTCGGCGCGACGCTGTCGCTGTCGTCGACCGCCGTGGTCGCGGAGTGGCACCAGCAGAACTGCCCGATTGGGCAGACCGCGAACGCCATCCTGATTTTCCAGGATGTGGCGGCCAATTTCTGCTTATCGTCGTGGGCACCCTCGGCACCGGGCAGGCGCTGTTGTCCGTGATGGCCGCGGCGCTCGTGAAAGCCGCCGCCGCATTTGGATCCGTAGTGCTGCTGGCTCGCGTCGTGGTCTGTCCCTTGTTCGAGTTGGGCGGGCGCAGCCGCAACGACGAAGTGTTCATCGCGATGGCGCTCCTCGTTGCTCTCGCGGCCAGCTAAGCGACGGGCGCGGCCGGGCTGTCGCTGACGCTCGAACCATTCCTGGACGGCATGATCATTTCCGGCACACCGTACCGAGTGGTGATCCAGTCTGAAATTCGACCATTCCGAGGCCTGCTCCTCGGTCTTTTCTTTATCTCGATTGGGACGTCGCTCGACGTTTCGACGCCGCTGGAAACATGGGTCGCCGTGCTTGGGACAGTTCTGCTCCTCGTCGCGGTCAAGATCCTGACCACGCGATGGCGAGCCTCGTGATCGGCTGGTCGGTTCCCGGCTCCACCCAGCTCGGCTTCCTGCTCGCGCAAGGTTATAATTCGTCTTGGTCATCCTAAGCCTGCCGCCCGTGCACGCCCTGGTCGGTGAGCATGTCATTGCCATACTGATAAGCATTATGGGCATTGTGCAGGCGGGCGGCTTGGTCGAATATGTCAA
>JANXVC010000265.1 GCA_025351925.1 Rhodospirillales bacterium
CCCTTAAGGAAGCTGAGTTCGATCAGCGCGGCGGCGGCGGGCACCTCCGCGCCGACGCGCCGCAGCAGGGCGATGCCCGCCGCCATGGTGCCGCCGGTGGCCAGCAGGTCGTCCACCACGACGACGCGGGCGCCGGGCGTCACCGCGTCGGCCTGGATCTCGATGCGGTCGGTGCCGTATTCCAGGGCGTAGTCCATGCCGACCACGGCACCCGGCAGCTTGCCCGGCTTCCGCAGCATAACGAAGCCGCAGCCGAGCTTCAGCGCCAGTGGGGCGGCGATTAGAAAGCCGCGCGATTCGACGCCGGCCAGCAGATGCGGCTGATGGCCGCGCACGATGTTGGCGAGGCGGCCCATGGCGACCTGCCAGGCGTCGGGGTGCCGCAGCAGGGTGGAAATGTCGTAGAACAGGATGCCCGGCTTCGGAAAGTCGGCGATGCCGCGGATGTGGTCCTTGAGATCCATGGTGCTGCCTTGTTGTCGTATCGGCGGCTGTACTGCCTGGCGGCCATTGCAGCAACCGAGGCGCCGGGCTACGCAGCCGGCATGTCCAGGCCCACCATCGCCACCCTCTCCGGCTTGCTGTTCATCGCAACCTACATCGTCGCGGCGATCACGCTGCCGGATTTGGTGCCGCGGCTGCATTGGACGTTGGAGGCGTTGTATTGGTGCGTTGCCGGGATCGTCTGGGTGTTTCCGGTGCGTTGGCTGATGCTGTGGTCGGTGCATAAGCGCTAGCCGCAGGCGGCGTCCCGTTAGGGATATCTTCACGTTACTGTTATAGACTGGCCGCGGCGTGCACTGCGCCCTGCCGAAACGTTGGCTTATAGTTTGAGGAAAACTGGTCGGGGCGAGAGGATTCGAACCTCCGGCCTCTTGCTCCCGAAGCAAGCGTACTACCAGGCTGTACTACGCCCCGTTCGAGCGGCGCATATAGACCGGCCGTGGCGGCGGAGCAAGGCCCAGGAAGCAGCGGCCCAGGAAGCATTGCTCTAGAAGCAGAGCTCTAAACGCGCTCCGGCTGACCGGCGCCCGGCGACGTGACGGCGGCGAGGCGGGCCAGCACGGCGTCCACATCCGGCAGCACCTCATAGAGGCGCAGGCACTCCGGCCCAGCGAAACCTTGGTCAACCGCCGCCTGGATCGCGGCCAAATACGGCTGCGCCCAGCCGGCGATGTCGCAGACCAGGATCGGCTTGTCGTGCAGCCCGAGCTGCCGCCAAGTGGTGATCTCGATCGTCTCATCGAAGGTGCCAAGGCCGCCGGGCATGGTGACGAAGGCGTCGGCGGCGTCAAACATCCGGCGTTTGCGGTCGTGCATGGTGCCGGTGACGACCAGGGTGCCGACGCCGGCATGGGCGACCTCGCGCCGCTGCAGGAACTCGGGAATGACGCCCAGCACCTCGCCCCCAGCCGCCAGCGCCGCGTCGGCGACGATGCCCATGAGCCCGACCCCGCCGCCGCCATAAACCAGGCGGATGCCGACCTTGGCGAGACCCTTGCCGAGCGCCGCAGCGGCGTCCGCGTAAACTGGGTCATGTCCAAAACGGGACCCGCAGAAGACGGCGACGGAGCGGATTGCGCTTGGCGGCATTGCAAATCCTAAGGAGTTCAAGGGCAGGGGCGGAACCCCGGGTGGCGGAGCGGGTCGGGCGATGTGACGATCACGACCATAACGGCAAGCGGAGACGTTGGATGCGAAAGACTTTCCAACCGAGCCGATCCGCCGCCCCGCGTCAGGCGAGGCTGACCAGCACCCAAACCGCTCCCGCCGCCGCCGCCAGGATGCCGGCCGCCAGCAGCGGGCTGGCGAAATGCGGCTGGCGGAGGTTGGCGGGCAGGCGTTTCCTGCCCGTCACCATCGCGCGCACCAGGTCCTGCCGCTTGAAGGCGGCATAGGCGATGATCGCCAGGATGTGGATCACGACCAGGGCCAGCAGCACGTAGAACGAGACGCTGTGCAGGCTGGACAGCCAGTCGCTGGCCGCCTTACCGACCCGGTGCGCCAGCGGACCCTTCACATCGCTGCCGTTGCTGAACAAACCGGTGCCGGCCTCGATCAGCAGCGCCGCCAGCATCGCCAGCACCCACCAGCCGCCGGCGGCGTTGTGGCCGATCTCGGTGTCGGGCTCACGCTGGCCGACGGCGGCGAGATGGCGCAGGCCCGCAAGCGGACTGCGCAGGAACTGGCGGAAGCGCGAGGTATCGCTGCCGACGAACCCCCAGGCCAGGCGGAACAGCAGCAGGGTCAGCACGGTATAGCCAGACAGGAAGTGGAGCTGGTTCCACTCGCGCAGGGCGCTGACGTAGCTGAACGCCATCAGCAGCACGATCGCCCAGTGGAACAGCCGGGTCGGCGCGTCCCAGACCCGCATGAGCAGATTGGGCACGCGGGGCTGCGGCGGGCCGGTCGGACGGCGGAGGGCGGGGGAGCGGGATTGGGCCATGCCGCATTGTGCCGCCGCCCGGCTTGACGGGAAAGCCCAGCGTCGTCATGCGGGCCGCCATGCCGTCGTTTTCCCTGCAGCGCCTGTTCAATTTGCCCGGCGCTGCGGCGGCTTTGCTGCACGACCAGGTCCTGCGCGCCTACGAACCGCCGTTGCTGGCGCTCGGCGTCGCGTTGATCTTGGGTTTGATCGGACGAACTACCGGCGCGCGCTGGCCGGTCGCGAGCGCTGGCGCCACGGGTGCGCTGGCGGGCTGGATGGCTCTGCTGCCCGTCGCGGCGGCGCTGCGGGCCGTGCTGGCGCCGCGCGCGATGGCCGACTTCCTGCTGCTGCCAGCGGCGGCCGTGACGCTGGCCGGCCTCGCTTCGCCGTGGCTGCGCGGCCGTGCGGAGCGCTGGCTGCCCGCCGCGCTTGCGATGCTGGTGGGATGGTGGCTGGCCGGATCGGCCCCGGCACGGCCCGAGTTCTGGCGTGTGTGGCTCGCGGTGAGTCTGGCCGGGTGGCTATTGGCACGGTCCGTCGCGGTGACGGAAAACGCTGGAGGCCGGGTGCTGGCGGCGGCGCTGGCGCTGTGGGGCGGGCTGCTGCTGGCCGGGTCGCCGCCGGTTTGGCTCGCCGCCGCCTTGGTGGCGGTTGCGGCGGCGCTGGCGGCGTGGCCCTTCGGCGGAGCGTTGCCCGCTTTGCTGCTGACGACCGTGGCGGCGGCGGCGGACCTGGCGACGGGCCGGCTGGTGCGCGCTGGGTTGAACGCCACCGACCTCGCCTGCGTATTGGCGCCTGGGGCCGCATGGCTCGCGCCGTGGGTGACGACGCGATTCGGCAAGCGGCTTGGCCGGGCAGGGACCGTGCTGGCGGCGCCGGTGGCTGCGGCGCTGACGGTGGGAGCGGCTTGGCTCTGCGCGCGGGCGTGGCACCGATAACGATGTGATTGCAAGCGCGCATTCCACAGCTTACCTATGATTAATGAGCGCCACGCAATCCAACGTGTTGCTGGCCCGCCTGGCGGTCGCGGGCGTGCTGTGCGCAAGCGGCGCGGCCGGCGCTGCATATTTGCTCTGGCCAGCCGCCGGCCCAGCCGTACCGGTCATCCCCATCAGCGCCGAAGCCGCCGCCGCACCCTCGCCAACGCCCAGTCCAGCCATCGCGCCCACCTTCGACGTCGTCCGCGTGGGACCGCAGGGCAGCGCCGTGTTCGCTGGCCGTGCGGAGCCCGGCGCCACGGTCACCGTCAACAACGGCACTACGACCCTTGGCCAAGCCCAGGCTGATCAGCGGGGCGAATGGGTGCTGGTGCCGACGGCCCCGCTCGCGCCGGGCGGGCGGGAGCTGAGCCTGTCGTCGCGCACCGCGGCCGGGCTCGACGTCAGGGGCGATGGCTCCGTCCTGCTCGACGTCCCCGCGCTGCCGGCGACTGCCGGTCCGGTCATGGCGCTTCTGGTGCCGAACGCCGGCGCGCCGCGGGTGCTGCAAGACGCGCCCTATGCGACGCCGCAACAGCCTGGCGCACAAAAGCCCGGCAACACGCGCCTCGGTCTCGATGCGGTGGACTATGACGACCACGGCGCGATCCGCTTCGCCGGCAGCGCACCGCCGGGTGCGCCGGTGCGGGTCTATGTGGACAACACGCCGGCCGGCGACGCGACGGCGGACGCGCAGGGCCGCTGGACCCTAACCCCGCGCGACGCGCTGATCGCCGGCGTGCACCGGCTGCGCGTCGATCAGCTCAGCGGCGCCGGCAAGGTGCTGGCCCGTGTCGAGCTGCCGTTCCAGCGCACCACGGTCCCGGCGGGCGAGCTGGCGACCGGCCGCGTCGTGGTGCAGCCCGGCCAGACCCTGTGGCGGCTGGCGCGCCGTGCCTATGGCACCGGGGTGCGCTACACCGTCATCTATCTGGCGAACCGCGACCAAATCCGCGACCCCCGGCTGATCTACCCCGGCCAGGCTTTTGCCGTGCCGGACGCTGCGCGGTAGTGCGGGCTTGCCCGTCATCGCGGCAGTGCCCATACCCCAGCGATGACTCCCATCGAATCCTTCCAATCCGTCCTCGCGCCGCCGCACCCGGTGGGCCGGCCTTTTCTCATCGGCGGCGCGATCGCCATGCTGCTCGGGCTGCTGGTCGGCGCCTGGCTGTTCTGGCTCGGCGCGGCGTTCGTGCTGTTCTGCCTGTATTTCTTCCGTGACCCCGAGCGGGTGCCGCCCATCCGACCCGGCGCCGTGCTGGCCCCCGCCGACGGCCGCGTCGTCTCGGTCATGCCCGTGCCGCCGCCGGCCGAACTCGGCCTCGGCCCCGCACCGCGCTGGCGCGTCGCGATCTTCCTCTCGGTGCTCGACGTCCACGTGAACCGCATGCCGGCCAGCGGCACGGTGACGCGCATCGCCTACCGCCACGGCAAGTTCGTCAACGCCAGCGTGGATAAAGCCAGCGAGCACAACGAGCGAAACGCCCTGGCGCTGCGCCTGCCGGATGGGCGGGAGATGGCGATCGTGCAGATCGCCGGGCTGATCGCGCGCCGCATCGTCTGCCAGGTGCGCGAGGGCGACCGCGTCACCGCCGGCAGCCGCTTCGGCATCATCCGCTTCGGCAGCCGCACCGACCTGTATTTGCCGGAGGGCGTCCGGCCGCTGGTTGTGGAGGGCCAATTGATGATCGGCGGCGAGACGGTGATCGCCGAACTGGCAGCGCCGTGACGCTCGACCGGGCCGGCTCTCCGGTCCAGCGGCTGCGCACCCGGTTCCGGCCGCGGCGCCGGCCCCGTTACGCGGGCCCGTCGTTCAACCGGATGATCCCGAACATCCTGACATTGATCGGGTTATGCGCCGGGCTGACCAGCATGCGCTATGCGCTGGACGGGCGGTTCGGCGCCGCCGCCGTGGCGATCGTCGTGGCGGCCTGCATCGACGGCATCGACGGCCGGCTGGCGCGGCTGCTCAAGGCGACCTCGCGGTTCGGCGCGGAGTTCGACAGCCTGGCGGATTTCTGCTGCTTTGGCATAGCACCGGCCTTCGTGCTGTATCTGTGGTCGCTGCGCAGCGCCGGCGGCTTCGGCTTCACCCCGTGCCTGATGTTCGCCGTGTGCATGGCGCTGCGGCTCGCGCGGTTCAACGCGACGCTCGACACCCCGCCGCCTTTGCCCAATTTGCCGTCGGACCCGGAAGCTGCCGTCGACATCGCGTTGTCGGATAATCCAAATTTATTGGCCGCGCAGAAGAATGGCGACGCGAGCGCGTACGACGTCAAGGTTGCCCATGCGAGCCGTCTGCCCAAGGTCGATGCCTTTGCCGGCGGCAGCTATACCAATTATTTCGGGTCGCTTGGCAATTTCAGCCCGAACGTCGCCGCCACGCAATATGATCGCTCGGCCCAACTCGGTCTGCGTTTCACCTTGCCGCTGTACCAGGGCGGTG
>JANXVC010000541.1 GCA_025351925.1 Rhodospirillales bacterium
GGCTCACCGACTCGCGCCTTCTCGCTGTCGCCCAGTTCCATGACCGGCACGTCAAGCCGGCCGAGCGCCTGCACCACGCCGAACCCGGTATCCTGGTCATAGGCCATCGGATATCCGGCAACCGTGCGCCCGTCGGCCGCCGACAGCCACACCGACTCCGCCTCGGTGATCAGGTAGCCGATCGTGAGAAACAGGCCGGGCTGGATGTGCACGGCGCTCCCCGCCCGCTCGGTGCCGAGCGTGGAAGCGGTGAACGCGTCCTCCGGCACCGTCGCACGCAGTGCCACGATGGAGCGCAGCGCGTCATCGAGGTTGAACGCGTATTCCGCAGCCTTGGGCTGCAGGTTTGTTGGAATAGTCTGTTCAGTCTTGGGCATTGGTCCCTATCCGTTGGATCAGCTGTAATTCACCATGATCGTCTTCTTGTGCATGAAGTGCTCCAGCATCGATTCGAGGCTGGCCTCCTTGCCCAAGCCGCTGCTCTTCACGCCGCCATAGGACAGGTTGGCCTGCACGACGAGGTTCTGGTTGATCTGCACCAGCCCGGCCTCCAGCCGGTGCGCGAGGTCGAGGCCTACGCGCAGGTTGTTGGTCCAAAGCGACGCCGCGAGGCCGTACTCGGTGCCGTTCGCGGCGGCCAACGCCACCTCTGCGTCGTCGAACGGGAACACGCAGGTGACCGGGCCAAAGATTTCCTGCTGTACTAGCCGGCTATCGTTCGGCAGGTCGCAAAAGATATAGGGCCGGATGAACAGGCCCTTTTCCATGGCTGGGTCGGACGGCATGGCGCTGCAGGCGCGGCCGATGGCGCCGGGCGTGGCCAAGCCCTCCTCGATAAAGCCGACGACCTTCTCGAACTGATCCGGGCTGATGATGGTGCCGATGTCGGTCGCCTCGTCGAGCGGATCGCCCATCACCATGGCGTCCACCTGCGCGGCCAGGGCATCCACGAACTGATGGTAGATCGGACGCTCCACGTAGATGCGGCTCGCCGCCGTGCAGCTCTGGCCCTGCCGGGTGAAACGCATCGAGGTCACGGCGCCGAGCACCGTCTTGTCGAAGTCGCAATCGGCGAACACGATCATCGGGCTCTTGCCGCCCAGCTCCAGCGTCACGGGCACCAATTTTTGCGCAGCGGCCTTGGAGACGATGCGGCCGACCTCGACGCTGCCGGTGAACGTCACCTTGCGCACCAGCGGATGCTCGACCAGCGGCGCGCCGCACTCCGGCCCGAACCCCGACAGCATGTTGAAGCAGCCCGGCGGCAGCACGCGGTTCATCAGCTCGCAGACGCGCAGCACCGCGAGCGGCGCCTCCTCCGCCGACTTCACCACCACGGTGTTGCCCGCCACCAGGGCCGGCGCGACCTTCAGCGCCATCAGCAGCATTGGCACGTTCCACGGGATGATCGCGCCCACGACGCCCAGCGGCTCGCGCACCGTGACCGACAGCACGTTGGGGGCGAACGGCACCGTTTCGCCTTTCAGCTCGCTGCCGAGGCCCGCGTAGAACTCGAAGATATCGGCGACGACCTGCGCCTCCACCCGGCTCTCGGTGCGCAGCGCCTTTCCGGTCTCCAATGCAATGAGACGCGCGAGTTCCTCCACATGCTCCCGCAACAGCGCCGCGCACTGCCCGACCAAGGCGCCGCGCTTGCGGGCCGGGACCTTGGCCCAGGCCTTCTGCGCCTGATCGGCGTCTTGCACCGCGGCTTCGACGTCGGCCGCGCCGCCCTCGGCCGCCCGCGCGACCTCGAAGCCGGTCGCCGGGTTCACGATGGCAAAGGTTTTGCCCGCGCGTCCTGGGACGAAGCGTCCGCCGATGAAGTGCTTGCCCGACAGCGCCGTCGCCAGCGCCTGCTGGTCAAGCGTAGGCGCTTCGGGAGTGGGATGGGGCCGGTCGAGCATCGGGTTTGCCTCAGGACGCAGGGTGCATATAACGCTATGCCGACAATGGACCCACCCAAGGGCCTGAACAAGGGCGCGGAGACCGACCCAATTATGACCAGCCCACAGCCTTCCGGACCCCTTGCGGGCCTGACCGTCTTCGACCTGACCCGCGTCCTGGCTGGGCCGAGCTGCGTGCAGATGCTGGGCGACATGGGCGCGGACGTGATCAAGATCGAGAAACCCGGCTCCGGCGACGACACGCGGGGCTTCGCGCCGCCGTTCATGCCCGGCACCCAGGAGAGCGCGTATTTCGTTGGGGTGAACCGCAATAAGCGGTCGGTGACGCTCGACATCGCCAAACCCGAGGGCCAAGCAATCGCGCTGGAGCTGATCGGCAAGAGCGACATCCTGGTTGAGAACTTCAAGGTCGGCGCACTGTCGAAGTATGGCCTGGGCTACGAGCAGCTGCACGGACGGTTTCCCGGTCTGGTGTACTGCTCGATCACCGGGTTCGGTCAGACCGGGCCGTATGCGCCGCGGCCGGGCTATGACAGCCTGGTCCAGGCGATGGGCGGGGTGATGAGCCTGACCGGGGAGCCGGACGGCGCGCCGCAGAAGGTCGGCGTGCCCATCGCCGACCTATTCGCCGGGCTATACGGCTGCATCGGCGTGCTGGCGGCGCTGCGGCACCGCGAGGCGACGGGACAGGGCCAGCAGGTGGATATCGGCATGCTCGACACTTCCGTGGCGTGGTTGGCAAATCAGGGCATGAACTTCCTGGCGACCGGGGAAAACCCCGTTCGGCTCGGCAACCAGCACCCAAACATCGTGCCATATCAGGTGTTTCCGACGGCCGACGGCTACATGGTGCTGTCGATCGGCAACGACCCGACATTCCAGCGCTTTTGCGACAACTATGGCCTGTCATACCTATTGGACGATCCGCGCTTCGCCACCAACGCCGCCCGCGTCGGCAACCGTGACCTGGTGACGGAGACGCTGACCCCCGTCATGCGCCAGCACCCGACCGCCCGGTGGGTCGAGCAGCTCGAAGCGCTGAAGATCGGCTGCGGCCCGATCAACACTCTGAAAGAAGTGTTCGCCGACCCGCAGGTGCAGGCGCGCGGCACGGTGCTGACGATGCCGCACCCGTCCAACCCAGACGGCGTGAAGGTCATTGCCAACCCGGTGCGCCTGTCGGAGACTCCGGCCGACTATCGCATGGCCGCTCCGACCCTGGGCCAGCATACTGACGAAGTGCTGGGCCAACGCCTGGGCATAGCGCCGGAGCGGCTGGCGGAATTGCGCTCGAAAGGTGTGATATAACGGATCTCAGACCCTAGATGGCGGTGCAGGCCGCTGCGGCCCCGGACCCAAGCAGGACCCTCATGAACGAACAAACCTCGACTTCCAGCGTTTCCCGCTTTTTCTCGGCCAGCCTTGCGGAGACCGACCCGGACCTCGCCGCCGCCATCGGCGCCGAGCTGGTCCGCCAGCAGGACGGCATCGAGCTGATCGCCAGCGAGAACATCG
>JANXVC010000406.1 GCA_025351925.1 Rhodospirillales bacterium
GCGCTGATCTACATCAGCCACCGCATGGCGGAAGTGTACGAGCTGGCCGACCGCGTCTCCGTGCTGCGGGACGGCGGCTACGTCGGCACCCTCACGCGCGACGAACTCAGTGCCGAGGCCCTGGTGAAGATGATGGTCGGGCGTGACCTGTCGAGCTTCTACACCAAGACCCACGACCCGCACGGCAGCCGCGGCCCGGTGATCCTGGACGTGCAGGGCATCACCGACGGCGGCCGGCGCGTGAAGCCGTGCAGCCTGCAGCTGCACCAAGGCGAGGTGCTGGGCATCGCCGGGCTGGTCGGCTCCGGACGGACGGAGCTGGCCCGGCTGATCTACGGCGCGGACCCCAAGACGGGGGGCGAGGTGACGCTGAACGGCAGCGTGCTGACCGTTCACGGGCCAGAGGACGCGCTGGCCGCCGGCATCGCCTACCTCACTGAGGACCGCAAGGGGCTGGGGCTGTTCCTTGACCTCCCGTGCGGCACCAACATCAACCTCGGCGTGATCGGGCGGGATGCCAAGCGTGGCGGCGTCCTCGACCTTCGGGCCGGGCGGCGACGGGCGGCGGAGGCGTTTAAGACGCTGCGTGTCCGCGCGGCCAGCCCTGCGGTCACAGTCGGCAGCCTGTCCGGCGGCAATCAGCAGAAGGTGCTGCTGTCCCGTTGGCTGGAGACCGGGCCGAAGGTGCTGATCCTCGACGAGCCGACCCGCGGCGTCGATATCGGCGCGAAGTCGGAGATCTACCGCATCATCGACGAGTTGGCGCAATGCGGCATCGGCGTCATCGTCATCTCGAGCGAGCTGCCCGAGATCATCGGCACCTGCGACCGCGTTCTGGTGATGCGGGAAGGCCACATCGCCGGCGAGGTCGGCG
The DNA here is from genome assembly GCA_025351925.1 of Rhodospirillales bacterium. Taxonomy (GTDB): domain Bacteria; phylum Pseudomonadota; class Alphaproteobacteria; order Acetobacterales; family Acetobacteraceae; genus CAHJXG01. Next base: position 875 of record JANXVC010000406.1, read on the forward strand.
GACCCAGCGGCACGCCGATCACCCAGGAAAACATCATGGCCTACGGCGCCGGAGCGGCAGCATAAAAAAAGGGGAACCCTCATGTCCGAAGCAGACGAGAAAGCCGCCACCGCCGCCGTGCCCGCCAGCCCCGCCGCGGCGTCCGCCACGATCATCGGGGGTGCCGGGCTGTCATCGCGGCAGGTGCAGATCCGCAGCGTCATCCAGGCGATCGGCATGCTGCCGGTGCTGATCATCCTGGCCATCGCCTTCCATTATCTGGGCGAAGGGCGATTCCTGACCGGGCAGAACCTGTCGATCGTGGCGCAGCAGGCGGCGATCAACTGCGTGCTCGGCGCCGGCATGACGTTCGTGATTCTGACCGGCGGCATTGACCTTTCGGTCGGCAGCATGCTGGCGGCGTCGGCGATGTCGGCGCTGATCGTCTCGCTCGTGCCAGGCTTCGGCCTGCTCGGCGTGCCGGCGGCGCTGCTGACCGGCCTGTTCTTCGGCCTGCTGAACGGAAGCCTTGTGGCGTTCGCCGGGCTGCCGCCGTTCATCGTGACGCTCGGATCGCTGACGGCAGTGCGCGGCCTCGCGCGGCTGATGGGCAGCGACTCGACCATCTTCAATCCCGACCTGTCCTTTGCCGCGATCGGCAATGCGACCATTCCGATCACGTCCGGCTTCGGCATCCCGGTGCTGGCGATTATCGCCCTCGTGGTGATCGTGGCGTCCTGGTTCGTGCTGCGCCGCACCGTGCTGGGCGTGTGGATCTACGCCGTCGGCGGCAACCCGGCCGCTGCCCGGCTGTCGGGCATCAAGGTGTGGCGCATCCTGCTGTTCGTCTATGCCGTGTCCGGCTTGCTCGCCGGCCTGGGCGGCGTGATGTCTGCGGCCCGGCTGTTCGCCGCCAACGGCTTGCAGCTCGGCCAAAGCTACGAGCTGGACGCCATCGCCGCGGTGATCCTGGGCGGCACCAGCTTCGTGGGCGGCATCGGCTCGATCTGGGGCACGCTGATCGGCGCGCTGATCATCGCCGTGCTGTCGAACGGCTTGACCTTGCTGGGCGTCTCGGACATCTGGCAGTTCATCGTCAAGGGGCTGGTGATCATCGGCGCCGTGGCGCTCGACCGTGCCCGGCTGCAGGGCAACGCCCGCACCTGAGCACGGGGCTGCATTGGAACATCCGGGCCGCACTGCCGGCCCGGGGCCGCTGGCGGGTCTTGGCCCCACCGCCGCGGTGAAACAATCGGGCTTGGAGGTTACGCTTGATGTTGAGAACCCTGCTGCTGGCCGGCGCGGCCATGGCATATCTATCCGGGACGGCGTCCGCCAAGGATTTGAAAGCAGTCGGCGTCACCGTCGGCTCGCTCGGCAATCCGTATTTCGTGACTGTTGGCAAGGGCGTGACCGATGCGGTGCACGAGATCAACCCGCAGGCCAAGGTGACGGTGTCCTCGGCCGACTACGACCTGAACAAGCAGTTCACCCAGATCGACAACTTCATCTCCGCAGGGGTGGATTTGATCTTGGTCAACGCCGCCGACCCGCGGGCCATCGCCCCGGCGATCAAGCGGGCGCAAGCGGCCGGCATTACCGTGGTCGGCGTCGATGTGGCGGCGGCGGGCGCAGACGCCACCGTGCAGACCAACAACACCCAGGCCGGCGAGATTGCCTGCAAGTTCATGGCCGACGCCATCGGCGGCAAGGGCAACGTGGTGATTGAGAACGGGCCGCAGGTCTCCGCAGTGATCGACCGGGTGAACGGCTGCAAGAAAGTGCTGGGCGGCTACCCGGACATCAAGCTGCTGTCGTCGGACCAGGACGGCAAAGGCTCACGCGACGGCGGGCTGAACGTCATGCAAGGCTTCCTGACGCGCTTCCCCAGCATCCAGGGCGTGTTTACCATCAACGATCCGCAGGCGATTGGCAGTGACCTCGCAGCAAAGCAGCTCAACCGCACCGGAATCGTCATCACCTCAGTGGACGGCGCGCCTGACATCGTAGGCGCATTGAAGGGCCCGACGATGGTGCAGGCTTCGGCGAGCCAGGACCCGTATGCGATGGGCAAGCTGGCGGTGGAAACCGGGCTTAACATCATGAACGGCAAGAAGCCGGAGAACCCCATGATCCTGATGGAGTCCAAGCTCGTCACCCGCGAGAACGTCGGCAGCTACCCGGGATGGACGCGCTAGAGCATCGTCCAATCGATCTGCTCTTTCGATTGGACAAAGATGCTCGCTGAAACAAAGGGCTAGAGCTTTTCTCCGATCCACTTCGATCGGAAAAAGCCCTAGGCTTTTCCGCCGCGGAGGGCTGCACCGGCCGATGCAGCCCGACCCGCATCGTGCGGTAGGCAGCCTAAACCGGCCAGGGTAGCCCGAACCGCGCTGTCGAGCGGCGTGTGCGGCTCCTGCCCCAGCGTATCAACGAGACGCTGGTTGCTCATGCGGATCGGCGTTTGCCAGAGATAGCGCATCTCCCTTATTTCGCGGAACAACGGGACGAACGGCGATGCGGCGGTCACCAGCCACCAGGGAAACGCCTTCACCCGCGTTGCACGCTGCGCCGCCGTCCGGATCGCCTCGACCATCTGCGTGCCGTCCGCGTCCCAATGCCCGTCCATGTGGAACGTTTCGAACAGCGTCGGCGCGTGCTCACGCTCGACCAGGCGCACCATGGTCTCCGCGACGTTGGGAAGATAGGCCCACTGATGGCCGATGCCGGTCTTCCCGGGATAGCTGATGGCCGTGACCGGCTGTCCAGGCTTCACCAGACCCTGAGCAAACCAGTTGTTGGCGGCGCCAGGGCCGAAGAACTCGCCGGCCCGGACGATGAGCGTACGCACACCCTGGTCGGCAGCCTGCTGCAAACGCTGCTCCATTTGGACCCGGATCGCTCCCTTGCGGGTCTGTGGATGCTGCGGCGCATGCTCGTCGAGCGTTGGAAAGGCGTCCGGCCCGTAATTGTAGATTGTGCCGGGCAACAGGATGCGTGCTCCGGCGCTCGACGCGGCCAGGATCGTGTTTTCCAGCATGGGCAGCACAAGTTTCCCCCAGTTCCGATAGCCCGGCGGGTTGACGGCGTGGACGATCAGCGAGGCGTCGCGGGCCGCCGCAACGACGCTTGCCGCGTCCATGGCGTCGCCGGCGACCCAGGATAGCCCCACGCTGCGCTGATTCAAGCGGGCAGACGCCGCGGCAGGGTCGCGGTGCAGGGCCCGCACGGTCCAGCCACGCCGCAGCAGGGTTTCCGTGACGGCGCCGCCAATGCCTCCGGTTGCCCCAAGGATCAGCGCGGTAGGCTTGCTATGTTCGGACATCTCGATCTCCTTGTTCGCACAGCCAACATCGGCTTGGAACAAGATGGACGGAATTGTTGAAAATGGCGGTTCGGTTAGTCTGAAACATATGAACCTTGACCCGACCGACTGGGAGAGCCAGCGCGCGTTCCTCGCCGTCCTGCGCGAGGGCAGCCTGTCCGGTGCCGCCCGCGTCCTCAACGTGGCCCAGCCCACGGTGCGTCGCCGCCTGGAATCGCTGGAGCGATCCGTTGGCGCCGCCCTGTTTACGCGATCACCGACCGGATTGCTGCCGACCGATGCGGCCCGGATGCTCGGCCAGTATGCCGAGGCCATGGCGACCGCCGCCGACGCCTTCACCAGGGCGGCCTCGGCCGACGCCGGAGCCGCGAGCGGGACCGTGCGGATCACCGCGAGCGACGTGATCGGCGCCGAGGTGCTTCCGGCGATGCTGGCCGGCCTACGCCGGACTCATCCCGGCCTAATGCTGGAGCTTCATCTCAGCAACCGGGCGGAGAACCTGCTCAGCCAAGAGGCCGACATCGCCGTGCGGATGATCCGCCCGCAACAGGCCACGGTCGTCGCGAAACGCATCGGCATCGTGAAGCTTGGGATGTTTGCCGATCGGACCTACCTGGACGAGCACGGCACCCCGCAAGCGATCGAGGACCTGCCGCATTTCGCCCTGATCGGACCGGATCGCGAGATGAGGGATCTGCACGCGATGCAAGAAGCCGGCTTGGGACTCCGGCGGGAGATGTTCGCGGTCCGCACCGACAGCCATCTGGCGCAGCTCGGCGCGATTCAGGCAGGTCTCGGCATTGGAGTTTGCCAGACGGCGCTCGCGCGTCGCGGGGCTGGCTTGGTTCCCGTGCTTCCGGACCTGTTCGCCAGCGGGTTGGAGACCTGGGTCGCCATGCACGAAGACCTCCGGCGGGTCGAGCGCGTGCGCGTGACCTTCGATCACCTCGTCAGGGCCTTGTCAGGCTATGTCGCGGATCAGTGACCGCTTTTTAGATGCGCGTCACCGGCCCAGCTCCCGGATCATCTCATCCAAACCGCCGGGCGTCAGCGGGTACATCCGGTCCTCCATCAGCCGCCGCACCATGGCGATCGAGTGGGCGCCGTCCCACTCGGCGCGCGGCACCGGGTTCAGCCAGGCGCTGCGCCGCCACTGCCCGAGCAGCCGCGTCATCCAGGCGGCCCCGGCCTCGTCGTTCCAGTGCTCGACGCTGCCGCCGGGTGCGGCGATCTCATACGGGCTCATGGTCGCGTCGCCAACGAAGATCGCGCGGTAGTCCGGGCCGTAGGTGCGGATCACCTGCTCGGTCGGGATCGTGTCGTCGCGGCGCCGGTGGTTGTGCTGCCAGACGCGCTCGTATGGGCAGTTGTGGAAATAGTAGAACGCCAAATGCTTGAACTCGCTGCGGGCAGCGGAAAACAGCTCCTCGGACGCGCGCACGTGGTCGTCCATCGAGCCGCCGACGTCGAGGAACAGCAGCACCTTCACCGCATTATGCCGCTCCGGCACCATCTTCAAATCGAGCGACCCGGCGTTGTGCGCCGTCGCCCGGATGGTGCCCGGCATGTCCAGCTCGGTCGCGGCACCCTGGCGGGCGAACCGCCGCAGCCGACGCAGCGCGAGCTTGATGTTGCGCGTGCCGAGCTCGACGCCGTCGTCCAGGTCGCGGAACTCGCGCTTGTCCCACACCTTCACCGCCCGGCGGTGGCGGCTGCCCTCCTGGCCGATCCGCACCCCCTCCGGGTTGTAGCCATAGGCGCCGAACGGCGAGGTTCCCGCGGTGCCGATCCATTTGCTGCCGCCCTGGTGCCGGCCCTGCTGCTCCGCCAAGCGTTTTCGCAGTGTCTCCATCAGCTTGTCGAACCCGCCCAATGCTTCGACCTGTGCCCGCTCCTCCGCCGTCAGATGCTTCTCCGCCATGCGGCGCAGCCACTCCGTTGGCAGGTCACGCATTTCCGGACCGCCCGGCGCGCCCTCCGCCGCTGTCGCCTCCAGGCCGCGGAACACCTGGCCGAACACGCGGTCGAACCGGTCGAGGTGCCGCTCGTCCTTCACCAGGGTGGCGCGGCTCAGGAAGTAGAAGTCCTCGACGCTGTAGTCCGCGACGCCCTGCTGCATCGCGCCGAGCAGGGTCAGGTACTCGGTGATGGAGGCCGGCACCCCGGCCTCCCGAAGGGCGAAGACGAACTGCGCGAACACGCTATAGACTCTCAGACAAGCAGAGCATGATTAAGCCGATCATGCTCTAGGCGCCGCGGCGGTTCAGGAAAGCCAGCCGCTCGAACAAATGCACGTCCTGCTCGTTTTTCAGCAATGCCCCGTGCAGCGGCGGGATCACGAGGTGCGGTTCGCGGCTTCGCAGCGCCTCGGGCGGCAGGTCCTCGATCATCAGCAGCTTGAGCCAGTCCAGCAGCTCGGACGTCGCGGGCTTCTTCTTCAGGCCGGGCACCTCGCGCACCTGGAAGAACACGTTCAGCGCCTCCCGCGCCAGCTCGTGCTGCAGGCCCGGATAGTGCGCCTCGACGATGCGCTCCATGGTCGCGCGGTCGGGGAAGCGGATGTAGTGGAAGAAGCAGCGGCGCAGGAAGGCGTCTGGCAGTTCCTTTTCATTGTTCGACGTAATGATGACGACAGGCCGGTGCTTCGCCGCGACCGTGCGGCGGGTTTCGTAAACAAAGAACTGCATGCGGTCGAGTTCGAGCAGCAGGTCGTTGGGGAACTCGATGTCCGCCTTATCGATTTCGTCGATCAGCACGACCTGCGGTTCATCCGCGTCGAAGGCGTCCCACAGCTTGCCGCGGACGATGTAGTTGGCGATGTCCGCCACCTTCGGGTCGCCCAGTTGGCTGTCGCGCAGGCGGGACACGGCGTCGTATTCATAGAGGCCCTGCTGCGCCTTGGTGGTCGATTTCACGTGCCACTCCACGAGCGGGTAGCCCAGGGCGGCGGCGACCTCCTGCGCCAGTACGGTCTTGCCGGTGCCGGGTTCGCCTTTTACCAGCAAGGGCCGCTGCAGCGCCACGGCGGCGTTGACCGCAACTTCGAGGTCGCGGGAGGCGATATAGCGTTCGGTGCTCTTGAAGCCGCTCACTCGGTGGTTCCTTTTCAGGGTTTGGAGCGCGCCCGGTGGGCATACGCCCAGAGCGCAAAGGCGTAATGCAGCCCGGTGTCCTTCAGGGCGTCGAAGCGTCCCGCGGCGCCGCCGTGCCCGGCGCCCATGTTGGTGCGCAGCAGCACCGGGTTGCCGCTGGTCGTCGCCTCACGCAGACGCGCCACCCACTTGGCGGGTTCCCAGTAGGTCACGCGCGGGTCGGACAGGCCCGCGGTGGCGAGAACGGCCGGATAGGGCAGGGGGGCGACGTTGTCGTAGGGCGAGTAGGCGGCGATCGCGTCGTATGCGGCGGCGTCCTCGATCGGGTTGCCCCACTCCGGCCATTCCGGCGGCGTGAGCGGCAGGCTGGTGTCGGACATAGTGTTCAGCACGTCCACGAACGGCACGGCGGCGACGATCCCGGCCCACAAATCGGGCCGCATATTGAGGGCGGCGCCTACCAACAATCCGCCGGCCGATCCGCCCATCGCCACGATGCCGCCGCGGCTTCCAAGACCTTGGTCAGCCAAATGCTCAGCAACTGCAATGAAATCGGTGAAGCTGTTCGGCTTGTTGGCGCCGCGCCCGTCGAGGAACCAGCCCCAACCCTTCTCCGACCCGCCGCGCACGTGCGCCGTGGCCCAAATCCAGCCACGGTCCACCAGGCTCAGGTTGCGGATCGAGAAGGATGGCTCCATGGCCATGCCGTACGAGCCGTAGCCATACAGCAGCAGCGGCGCCGACCCGTCCGCGGGCGTGTCGCGGCGCATCAGCACGGTGACCGGAATTTCCGCCCCGTCGGCGGCGCGGGCGTGCAGGCGGCGGGTGAGATACTGGGCGGGATCGTGGCCGGACGGGACCTCCTGCGTCTTGCGCAGCGTGGCCGCGTGGGTGTGCATGTCGAAGTCGAACCACTGGCGCGGCGTCGCGGGCGACTCGTAGGTGTAGCGCAACGTGGCCGTGTCGTATTCGAGGCCGCCGCCCAGGCGCAGCACGTATGCCTCCTCGTCCACTCCGATGACATGCTCGTCCCCGGCCCGGCTGGTGACGACGATGCGGTTGTTGGCGTCCACCCGCTCCAGCCGAGCGAAGTGCCCGGCGTAGGCGGCAGTATCGACAATCAGGCGCCCGGGCTCGTGGGCGATCCAGTCCTGCCAGTGCGCCCGGCCTGGCGTGGTCTCGGGCGCGCTGACAAGTTTAAAGTCCACCGCACCGTCGGCGTCGGTGCGGATCACGAAGCGGCTGTCCCAGTGCTCGATGTCATAGCGCACCCCGGTCTGCCGCTGCTCAACGAGGCGCGGCGGCACGGTGGGGTCGGCCGCCGGGATCAGCCAAGCCTCGCTGGTCTGCTGGTCGCCGCACGCGATCACCAGCCAGGCCCGCGAGGCGGTGCGGGCAATGCGAAGGAAAAAACCAGCATCCGGCTCCGCATAGACCAGCACGTCGCCGTCGGGACCGCCGGGTACCGGACGGCGATAGATGCGCGACGGGCGTCCATTCTCATCGCGAAAGGTCCAGAACAGCCAGGACCCATCGGCCGACCAGGCGAAGTTGCCGGTGCAGTTCTCAACGGCGTCCGGCAGCAACGCGCCGGTCGCGAGGTCCTTGACCCGAACGCGATACACCTCGGAGCCCTGGGTGTCCTCGGCGTAGGCGAACAGCCGGTGGTCTGGGCTGTGCCGTGCGGCGGCGAGCGCGTAGTACTGGTGGCCCTGCGCCAGCGCGTCGGCGTCCACCAGGACCTGCTCGCCGTCCGGCTCCCCGCGCGGCCGGCGGGCGTGCACCGGATACTGCGCGCCGGGTTCATAGCGCACGTAGTACTCCCAGGGGCCGTCCGGGGTTGGGACGCTTGAATCGTCCTGCTTCATGCGGCCCTTGATCTCGCCGATGATCTGCTGCTGCAGGGCCTCGGTGTCGGCCAGCACGGCGGCGGTATAGGCGTTCTCCGCCTCCAGATGGGCGCGGATGTCGGCCCGCAGCACGGCGGGGTCGTGCAGCACCTGCTGCCAGTTCTCGTCCTTCATCCAGGCGTACTCGTCGGTCCGCACGCGGCCGAGCTGCTCGATGCGCTTCGGCGTCTTGGCGATGGCGGGCGGCGTTGGTGTCATGGTCATGGACCCATCAAAGTGGCTGACGCCCCACCCCGTCAAGCAACGGCGGCGCCATCAATCGGGAACTTACAAAGCGTGACCGCCGTTGCGCCAGCTCGACATCATTCAGGGAGCGTTGGCGGAATGGGACTAATCTGGAATCGTCGTGGCTTAGCGCTCGCCTCGGGAGTGCTCGGCGGAGCGATGCTCCTTGGGACGGCCACGCCCGCCGCCGCCTGGTATCGCAACCCGGCCGAGACCCTTGCGGTGCTCCCGGCCGGCGCCAGCGGCCCCGAGGGGCTGACGGTCGGCGCGGACGGCAACCTCTACGTCACAACGTTCGGCTATGACGCCGCCGGCGAGGTCGCCGGCCCTGGCCGCCTGTATGTGCTCACGCCCGACGGCCAGCTTGTTCGTGACGTGGCCATCCAGGGCAGCACCTCGCACCAGCTCGGCATCGCTTTCAACCCGGTGACGTCGGAGCTTCTGGCCATCGACGCCGGCGCCGGCGTGGTGCGCCGGGTCGATCCGCAAAACGGCGCCGCGAGCGTGTTCATGACCGCGGGGCCAGGCGCCCTGCTGAACGGCCTGGCCTTCGACCCGGCCGGCAACACCTATGTGACGGACAGCGCCAACGGCATCGTTTGGGTCGTGGGGCCACAGGGCGGGGCCGGCCGGATTTGGGTGCAGGACCCGTTGCTGACCACGACCGGCGTGCCGACGTTCGGGGCGAACGGCATTGGCTTCAACCACGACTACACAGCCGCCTTCGTCGCCAACACCGGCAACGACACCATCCTGCGCATCCCGGTCGCCAGCGGCCAGGCCGGTCAGACGGCCGTGTTCGTCAACAGCATCAACGGCGCCGACGGGCTCGTGCTGGACGCGCAGGACAACCTCTGGGTCGTCGCCAACCAGGCAGACGAGATCGTCGTGGTGGACCCGACCGGCAAGGCGATCGGCAAGCTCGGCGACTTCAGGGGCGTGCGTGCCGGCGTGCCGCTCGGCCTGCTGTTCCCGGCGAGCCCAGCGTTCAGCGCGGATGGCGAGTACATCTACGTGACCAACCTCGCCCTCGACCTGCGCATCGTCGGCGCCGTGCAGTCGGTGGTCTCACAGTACGCGGCGCAGGTGCGGCGCTACACGGTCTCGCGCCTCTCGACACGGCTGCGGCCGCTGCCGGGCGGGGCGCTAAAGGCTGAGTGACGAGCGGGGCCGAATGAGGGCGCAGTGTCCGGCCGGTCCAGCGTGGACACCGGCCGGACCCGGGCCTACGTTCTGCCACGGTTGCAAGACGGCGGAGGGAGAGGGTCCATGACGGCTCAAGGGCTCAGCTACGACGACGCGCGGACCCGGCTGATCAAGCGGTCCGACATGGTAGCGTGCAAGGTCGCCTTCATCGACTGCAAGATGCCGGGCTCGGAGCGTAAGGAGAACTACTCGCTGGTCGGCCCCGGCGTAAGCCAATCGCGTGACCAGGTGGTGAACCTGACGGAGGCGCATGGGTTCAGCCTAGGCGTTGCCGCGATGCCGCCGGGCACGGTGAACAACCTGCACGTCCACTTCACGGCGGAGGTGTTCATAATCCAGCGCGGCAGATGGACCTTCCGCTGGGGCGCCGACGGGCAGGATGGCGAGATCAGCGGCGGCCCCGGCGACGTCGTCTCGGTTCCAACGTGGATCTTCCGTGGCTTTACCAATTCCGGCGCGGAGGACGGCTGGATTTTCACAGCGCTCGGCGGCGACGACACCGGCGGCATCATCTGGCACCCCTCGATTTTGAAGACCGCCGCGCAGTATGGCCTGCTGCTGACGCGCGACAACATGCTGGTCGATACCGGCGCCGGGGCGCCCCAGCCGGCGGCGGACGCTCTGATGCCGGCGCTCAGCCCCGAGCAGATCGCCACGCTGCCGCGCTACACGCCCGAGCAGATGGCGCGCCGCTTGGTCAAGGCAGATGAGCGCGCCTGGTCCGGCCGCGCCCTGCTGGATGCGTGCCTGCCGGGCCATGCGAGCGAGCTGGCCCCGGTGATCGGCCACGGCATGACCGAAGACCGCGAGCACACGGCGCCGATCGGCAACCCGCACGGCTTCTCCATCGAGTGGCTGCGCGTCGCCGCGGGCAACCGGGTTGGCCGGCATCGGCTGATGGAAAAACAGGTTATCATCGTGTTTTCCGGCGCGCTCGAATTGGTGCTGAACGAGCCTGGCGCCGAGACCGTCATGCGGGTCGAGGCGGGCGAATGTTTCTCCGTCCCGGGCGGCGCCTGGCGCAGCCTCGTTGCCGCGGATGGTCCGGTGGAGGCCGCGCTGATCACCAGCGGCGACCAGCGTAAACGTCTGGCCTGGGCGCCCGAGATCGTGCGTGACGCCATGGATCGGGGTTTCGGCATCGACCATGACGGCCACGTCGCCCCGCTCGCGTTGCTGCCGCCGCCGACCCGCGCCGCGGTTACCGCGTTGATGCTGGCGGTTTAGGCGCCCGCGCGGCCAGCAGCACGCCCGCGACGATGACGACGACCGCGACCGTTGTGAATGCGGTTGGCCGTTCGCCCAGGACCGGGATGGCCAGCAGCGTCGCCATGACGGGCACCAGTGAGACGATGGCGGAGGCGGCGCCTGGTCCGATGAGCGCGATGGCGCGGTTGTAGGCGATGATCGATACGCCGCTGACCAGCGCGCCCTGATACAGCGCCTGCAGCGCCACCTCCGGCCACGGCGCCAGACCCAGCCGTGACACGCCAGACAGCGCATAGACCGGCAGATATGCCGCCGACGAGTACAGGCAGACCAGCGCCGCCGCCTGCAGCGGCGTGAGTCCCGCGCGGCGCACCCGGAGCGTATAGACCGCCCAAAGCCCCGCCGCCGCGAGCAGTGCGGCGTTGCCGGTCCAGGCGTCCCATGGGCGGCCCGGCGTCGAAAGCGTCGCGGACAGAGCGATGACGCCGGCCGAGATGAGGGCGAAGCCGAGCCAGCGCAGTGGTCCCGGCCGGTCCCGCAGCACGGCCCAGCCGATCACCCCGGCGAACACCGGCATCATGCTGGGCGTGATGGCGGCGGCGTGCGCGGCCGATGAGAGCTGGATGCCCCATGACAGCAAAAGCACGAAGGGCGCGCCCCAGCAGGCCGACAGCACCGCGCCCTCGCGCCAAGCCCGCGGCGGGATGCTGCGCGCCGAACGCAGGAACGCCGGCAGCAGCACGAGGGCGCCGACGCCAAGGCGGAGCGCCGCGATGTCGTAAACGCCCAGCTCCCGCGTGAGGCTGAGCCGCGTGACGGCGAACCAGCCGGACCAGATGGCGAGCGCTGCAAACGCCAGGGCGTAGCCGAGCCAGCGGCGGCGCGGCGCAGTGGCTCTCGGTAACATCGTCTCTACGGACGCCTGCATCGCCGTTGTTCCTGTGTGTCGTTCTGCCGGGCGGTCCACTACGCCGCATGCGCCGGGGCGGCAACGCCGGACGGCCGGGCTTGTGCCGATGGAGCGCTGTGGGCGAACATGCGCGGCGTCGCTTCGGGGGGATCGCGGTTGGGCCTGCATGTGGACTACTTTGCCTCGCTGAACTCGCCTTGGACGCATCTTGGCGCGGTGCGGCTGGAGGCGATGACGGCGCAGCACAAGGCGACGCTGCGCATCCATCCCGTCGATTTCGCCATCATCTTCCCGGCCACGGGCGGGGTGCCGGTGGCGAAACGCTCGCCGCAGCGCCAGGCCTACCGCATCCAGGAGCTGGAGCGGTGGCGCGCGCATCTCGGCATCCCCATCCATGTCCGGCCGCGCTGCTTTCCCGCTGATGAGCGGCTGGCCGCGCAGTGCGTCATCGCCGCGCGGGAGACGCTGGGGGACGCGCCGGCCATCGCGCTCGCGCACCGCGTGCTGCGGGCGCTGTGGGAGGAGGAGCGGGACATCGGCAACCGGGCCGCGCTGGGGACGCTGATCGGCGACGTTGGCCTCGATGCCGAAGCCCTGTTGACGCTGAGCGGTGAGGCACGCTGGGCGGAGCTTCGGGCATCCGACAGCCAGGGCGCCCTCGCGCGCGGCGTGTTCGGCGCCCCCAGCTACGTGGTGGATGGGGCGGTGTTCTGGGGCCAGGACCGGCTGGATTTCGTCGAGCGCCGCTTGGCGCAGGGCTGACCCGCACTTCCCGGCCGTCCCGGTTTGCCGATAGAAGCGCGGCATGGATGCGACCGGCAAGAGAGACAACGATGACGCGAACCGCGGAGCGCGCGGCGTCAGTCCCATGACGGCGCCGCTGCGGCCAGGTGTCCCAACGGCCGCGCCGCCTGCTGGGGCGAGACTGGCCAGCCGCTGGCCGGCGGCGGTCGTCATCGTGCTGATCGCCCTCAACCTGCGCCCGGCGTTCTCCAGCATCGCGCCGGTGCTGAACGAGATCATGGCCGATACCGGCCTGACCGCCACCGGGGCGAGCGTGCTGACCACCGCGCCGGTGCTGTGCCTCGGGCTATTCGGTCCGCTGGCGCCGGGGCTGGCGCGGCGCATCGGCACCGAGCGCACGATACTGGCGGCGCTGTTCGCCATCCTGCTGGGCACCGGCCTGCGCGGTTTGGCGAACGCCCCGGCGCTGCTGATGGGATCGCTGGTCGCGGGTGCCGGGATCGGCATCGGCAACGTGCTGATGCCGGGGCTGCTGAAGCGCGACTTCCCGGACCGGGCGCCGCTGATGACGGGGGTGTATATCATGACGCTCTCGATCGGCGCCGCGTTCGCCGCCGCGACAACGGCGCCGCTGCGGGCGGCGCTCGGCGGATGGTGGGCCGGGGCGCTGGCGGCCTGGACGGTGCCGGCCGCGGTCGCCATGGCGGTTACGGGCGTAGTTTGGGCCCGGCAGCTTGGACGGCAGCCGATGGGAGGGGCTGCTGCGTCGGCCGTGCGCCGCGGGGGCGGGCTCTGGCGGGACCGCCTGGCGTGGCAGGTGACGCTATTCATGGGGCTGCAGTCTATGCTCGCCTACGTGGTGTTCGGCTGGATGGCGCCGATGCTGCGCAGCCGCGGCGATACGGCGGTGACGGCGGGCCTCGTCGTCTCGGTGTCGGTGGTGTTCCAGATCATCGCAGCGCTGCCCGCGCCGATCTTGGCCGCCCGCATGCGGCAGCAGAGCGCACCGGCGGCGGCGGCGATGCTGGTTGCGGCGGTGAGCTTTGTCGCGCTGCTGGCGGCGCCGCTGTCGTGGCAATGGGTGCTGGCGGCGGTGCTCGGCCTGGCTCAGGGCGGCGCGTTCTCACTGGCGATCCTGATCATCATGCTGCGGGCCGGCGACAGCGACGCGGCGGCGCGGCTGTCCGGCATGGCACAGGGCATCGGCTACGTCATGGCCGCCGCCGGACCGTTGCTGGTCGGCGTGCTGCATGACCGGGGCGGCGGCTGGAACGGCGCGGGGTGGCTGTTCGTGGTGGCGGGGCTAGGTGCGGCCGTGGCGGGGGCGTTGGCCGGGCGGAACCGGCTGGTCGGGTCGAGCCGCATCGCCTGAGCTGGTGCGCCGCGATCGGACGCACCAGCGAGAGGCGAGGGTGCGTCGGCTACTTCTCAGTCAGGCCGGCCTGCACCCCGTTCGGCCCCACCTGCAGCAGGTGCTCGTTGGGTGCGCAGCTCCAGCTTCCGGCGGCGTTGACGTCACCAGCGCCGGCATAGGTCGCCTGTGTCGGATAGGGGCAGAGCGGCATGGTGCGGTCCACCACCTGGGTAGGATCATCGTTCACGTAATGCGCGGCGGGAATGCTGGCGGGCGCCACGCCCTGTTCCACCCAGGCCTCGAGCGGAGTCAGCGTGTCGAACACGTTCGGCCCCGGGCCGCCGATGCAGTGCTGCATGCCTGGAACCATAAATAACCGCACTGAGCGCTGCAGCTTGTCGTAGCCGCCGGCCGCCGCTGCGAGTTGGTCATACAGGCCAATGGTGCGGAATGGCGTCAGGGCCGGGTCGCTGTAGCCGTGGTAGATGATCAGCTTGCGGCCGCCGCGGATGAAGCGGCGGTAGCCGTTCGGGTCGGAGGCGGTGCCGGCGCTGGTCCGCGCGTCGAACGTCGCGAGCGTCTCCTCATCGATGTAGCCGTCCTGCGACACCGGATAGTCGCGGATGTTGTACTTCGGGCTGCGGGTGACGATGCTTTGGATGATGTGGTCGCCGAACTGGTAGCCGAGCGGCGAAGGGCTGAACCCGGCGTTGCCCCATGGCTCGCGCGCGGTGAAGCTCGTGGGCGGCACGAAGCCGGTGCTCCAGAGGTCGGCTCCGCCGCCGGCGAGCGGTCCCGTGGCACTGGTGGACAGGTTGCTCACGGCGTAACCGGGGTACACCAGCCCGCCGAGGGTGTTGCGGATCGCGCCGAAGTAGGCGTTGAGCGTGTCCGCCTGGCCTGTGCTGAGACAGCCTGCATCCTGGCCGGGCTTGCAGATCAGGCTGCTTGCGTCGAACGAGCAGGCGGCCGGGTTCTGGATCAGTCCGTCATCCACCCCGTCCAGCTTGGCGCAGCTCGCGTTGATCGCGGCGTCCACAGTAGGCAGCAGCGTCGCCGGGCTATAGGTCTCGGGCGACAGCTGCTGCTTGGCCAGCCGCGCCGCAATGAGGATGGAGCGGACGTCGAAGAACGGGTCGCCGGCGATGATTCCATTGTAGTCGGCCGGGAACTGCGTCGCCTCCACCAAGGCTTGGCGCCCGCCATTGGAGCAGCCGTCGAAATACGCCGCCTCGATGCGTTGGCGGTCGTAGAAGCGCTGGGTGAGCCGTTTGCCTGCCACCGTCACCTCGTGCGTGGCGCGGTAGTAGTAGTCGGCGAGCTTGGCCTCGTCCGGCTTGCCAGGGGCGAGCAGCGCCCAGCTGGCGTCTGTGCCGCCGGCGAGGTGCCCGGCGTCGGTGATCGCGGTGGCGTAGCCCTTCACGAGCGCGCCCTGCCGGTCCACCGGGTTAGCCGAGAAGTCGGGATAGGTCGATCCGGCAAGGCCGCCGACCCCATAGAACAGGAACTTCTTGTTCCAGTTGTCTGGGAACTGCAGCTCAAACCCGGCCGAGCCGGGCGGTGCGTCACCACCGCTGGTGTTGAGTTGACCCACGACGTCGCAGTAGGCGGGTGTCGTGCCGGCCGCCGCGACCGTGGTGGCGGACACGATCGTGACGCCGTTGACCGCTAGGCCCTCGATCGCCCCGACGCTGCATGCGGTTGCGGCCTGCGCCGCGGGCGCCATCAGGACCATTCCGCAGCCGATAGCGAGGGGGTAGGCCCAAGAGTAATTTTTAAAAACTTGGCGCATCATTGACTGTTTCTCTCCCGTTGCTGCGACGGTTGGCCCGCCATGCAGCTTCACTTGGACCGAAGGTGGGGTTTGCCGCCTTGGCCCTCGCGCAGGCTAGCTATCGATGGGATGGATCACAACCATGGGTTAGCTTTTTCTATACCGGGCCTATGCAGGATTTGGAGGCGCTATGATTTTAATAACGGGAGGCAGCGGCCTAGTCGGCGGCGAGGTGGCCAGCCGGCTTGCTGGTCGCGCTGCCATGCGGCTGGGTCTGCGCGATACTGCCCATGGCGGCGACGTCGCCGAACGGGTCCGCTTCGATTTCCTCGACCCCTCGACGTTCGACGCAGCGTTGCTGGGCGTTGACCGCGTGTTCCTGTTGCGGCCGCCGCAGCTCGCCCGCGCCCGGCATGACTTCGGCCCATTTGTCGAGGCCATGCAGCGGGCCGGGGTGCAGCAGGTGGTGTTCCTGTCCGTGCGGGGTGCCGAGCGCAATCCCCTGCTGCCGCACCGGCAGATCGAAAAGCTGCTGGAAGCATCGGGCCTGGCCTGGACCCATCTGCGGCCCAATGATTTCATGCAGAATTTCGCGACTGTCCATCGGGCGGACATCCGCGACCGGGGCGAAATCTGGGCACCCGCCGGACAGGGCCGCACCAGTTTTATTGACGTGCGCGACGTGGCGGAGGCGGCGGTGCGGGTACTGACGGAACCGGGGCATGAGCGGCGTGCCTATGCGTTGACCGGCACGGGCGCATTCAGTTTGAATGAGGTCGCGGCAATATTGACAGAGGCGCTGGACCACGCGGTTGTGTATCGCAATCCAGGTATCATCGCGTTCTTGCGACACATTCGTGCGGCGGGGCACCCTTTGGCGTTCGGCCTCGTGATGACGGGCGTCTATACCATCGCCCGGCTTGGTTTGGCTGCGACAATCACCCCGGACCTTGAGGTGCTCACCGAACGGACGCCCGGCACGCTGCGGTCATTCGTCCGTGATTATACGGATGCCTGGCAGAGGTAAGAGAATGAGCCATCTACGGCTCCTCCGGCACCTGCCCGACCTCGCCCAGATACTCTGGGGCGCCAAACTCCTCAGCTGCGTCGTCATGGAACACTCGCACAATCCGTGCACCCACGATCGAACCGCCAGCCATCGCCCGCTCGGCACGACGCACTCCCTCATCCGCCGTGCGGCAGATTACCGGAATTCCGGGCTTTAAAGCTCCGCGCGGGCCGTTGACGTAGGGTTGGTAGATGATCTGCGTCGTGGCCGGCATAACGATGCGTCCTTCGGCAAGTCTTCGATTGCGGCACTTGGGCGCGCGTTGCTTCCTACGATGCTATTGTAATCCACGTTCCGATGTCGGAAGACCGGTTTAAGTCAGCGAGTCGTTGGGTCCTGAAAGCCTTATCGCACTGAGTTATCCGGAGTGCCTACGCGCCGGTGTATCTGCTGACGGTGACGCGGCGAGCCATGGCGCGTCGCGATTCCACTCCGACCGTTTGCAACGGTGCCGGCTGGCGGAGTTGCGTTCGGTGCTGATGGTATTTGGACACCTTGGGAGAACGCCGGGGATGTAACTGCGAGCGGCAGCATGAGGATAGTAGCCAGAAAAAGTTTTCGCACAAACTGCTCCTATGTCGCCAATCGGTTGTGGCCTATCGCGACGCCGGGGAGATAGCGGACTGACCTGTGGTCCGGGGTGGGTCCGCCTGCTCGGTCTGCATAAGCTGCTTGTCGAGTTGTTCCACCGACCTCGTGTCCCTTCCTGCCTGGGTTGGCGAGGGCGCCACGCCGGCGTTACGCTCCCGACCGATAACCTCCGCCTGCGTTGGCTGGTGGTTCTTGCCGCCGTACTCGTCGCCGTTCCGGGGCACCTGCGCAGAGGCGGATGCGGACGCTAATAGAGAGACTGCGACTGCAATCCCCCTCACTGCGCCACGCCGGGGCGGCTCGTGACGCCCATGTTCTGGTTGTTGTTCAGTTGGCGTGAGCCCCCGCCATTGTTCGACGTGACACCGCTGTCAAGCCCTGGCGACACGACCGGGCTCGGTTTGACCTCCGAGCAGGCTGCGACGGCAAAGACTAGCGCGGTGACGAGGATCAGACGCATTTTTCGATCTCCTTGTGGCAGTGCGTATGGCCGGCATCGAGGTGGCCGATCTTGAAACGCCGCCACCGCACCCTTGGTTGCGCAGACATTGAAAGCAAGTTCGAAGCAAAGCGTGTCGCTAAATATGCTTCATTTTGGTGCGCAGGGCCAATCTTGATCTTGGGCTCGGCTGTCTGTTCCTCAGTTTTTCACATTTGGCGGAGCATCCTTACAACCTCTTCTGGCGCTGGAAGCTCTGGCGTGCGCCAGACAAGCAGGCCTGCACGGTCGATGAGGCTCATCGCGGTCGAATGATCCTCGCCGAGGCTCGATGTGCCATCGAAGAACTGCCGTGCGCGCGCCAGGTCGGCTTTCGCGGGGGAGGCGGCGGTCCATCCAGGTTGGGCACCGAGGCCGTCGAGCCACGCTGCCAGCACCTCCAGCGTGTCGGTGAGCGGGTCGATGCTTAAGGACAGCAACTGGATGCCGTGGGATGAGTTGCCCGTCAAAACGTCCTGCGTGCGCGCGAAGGTCGCTGCCTCGATCGGACAGATGGACCGGCACTTGGTGAACATCAGCTGAACCGCGGTGACGCGGCCAAGCAACCGCTCGCGCAAGGGACCCCGGAAGCCATCACTTGAGACGATGTCGATGTCGGGGACCGAGATCGGCGGCTTGACCGGGCCGATGCTGCCATGCGCGAAGGCCGGCCTTGCG
>JANXVC010000437.1 GCA_025351925.1 Rhodospirillales bacterium
CATCCTTTTCCTCGTGCGTCAGCTGGCTGAGATCAGGACGCTCGGTCATCCCAGCCTTGAATCCCAAGCGCCAGGGTTACGTCAAGCCGCCTCGCGCACAGCCTCAATCACGCCAACTCGCAAGAGGGTTGAGCAGCTACATAAAATCAACCTACGACGCGCCGTTCTGCCAGACGCTCTCGGCACCCCCGCTCGATGCGTTGATCTCCAGGCTTGCCCTGGAGGCGGTGCAGCCAGCAGCGCTTGAGGTGAGTCTCGCGGTCGCCGCCGATGTCGAGACCGAGCACGCCGCTTTGAAGCGGCATTGGCAGCAACGTTTGGAACGGGCGAATGACCAGACCGAGCGGGCCCGCCGCCAGTATGATGCGGTCGAGCCGGAGAACCGCCTGGTGGCGCGCACCCTCGAACGCGCCTGGGAGGACGCGTTGGCCGAGCACGCTCGACTAAAAAGCGGAGCATGAGGCGGTCACGCGCGAACGGCCGTTGGTGCCGAGCGCAGAGGAACTCGCCGCGATCCGTACCCTGGCCCACGATCTTCCGGCCGTGTGGCGGGCCGAGACCACCACCCAGGAGGAACGCCAGACCATCATCCGTCTGCTGGTCGAGCGCATCCTCGTCGAGGTCGTCGGCGACACCGAGCAGGTGCGCGTCGAATGCCACTGGCATGGAGGGAGCCGGACCCAGCACCGGATCGTCCGTCCGGTCTCGAGCGCGAAGCGGCTCAGCACCTATGCCGCGCTGGTCGGCCGGGCTTCGGAGCTGCAGCGCGCCGGCCATGGCGGCGGCGAGATTGCGGCCATTCTCAACCGTGAGGGCTAGCGGCCAGCAAAGCGCTGCGACGCCTTCACCGGGTCGATGGTGCGGCATCTCCTGCGCAGAGCCGAGCCAAAAACGCTGCTCGCCAGTCGTGCGCGGCGTCCCGTCCCGGCACGCGAACCCAACGAATGGACGATCGCGGAGTTGGCCAGCCGGTTGGGAAAGCCGTGTTCGACCATCTACGGCTGGATACGCCGAGGGCGCCTCCAAAGCCGTTCCACCTCCGTCGCGTCCCGGCCCGTCAGGCTCGTGCAGGCCGACGCCGCGACCATCGCCGCCTTGCAGTCAGCGCAGCCTGTTTGCTCTCCATCCCTGGATCTTGAGAGGTAGCATGCCTGGTCGTTCTCTATGCCCCAATGCGCGCGGATGGCGCAGCCAAGAACCTTGGCGCCGTGACGGGTCTGGCAAGGATAGTAGCCGACCTCCTTGCGTGTGGCCCACAGGCCGAAACGAGTGTCCTTGATGTAGGTCAGGCGCGAGACCCGAGCGACATAGCTGACCAGCGTCTGCCAGGGCGCGTCCAACTGGCCCGCGGTGTCGAACACCTCAACGTGGCGGTGCTCCTGGCGACCATGGCGGCCGAGGTCCACGGTTTCGCAGCTGTCGAAGGGGCGCTGCTCAGCGCAAAGCTTGGCCAGGATCGTGTGCAGGAAAGGCTGATTGTCCTTGGTGCGGATCAGCAGGGCGTTGCCAGTTGCGGCGGCCTGCGCGAACCCGGCCTTCTGGCAACGCAGCGCGTCGGCGGTGAACAGCACGCCCGTAAGGCCAAGCTCGGCCATTAGCTTCGGCACCGCCGCGATCTCGTCCGGTGCCCCGGCCAGCTCGTGATGGGCCAAGATCAGGACGGCGTCGCTGGCAAAAGCGCTGAGCACATGGACCGCCTTGCGGTCGGTCAGGTGGTCAAAGTCCGGCGAACCTCTTGGTTCGACGCTGCAGCGCAGCGTCTTGCCGTCGAGCGCGACCGTGCGCGGCATACCGGCCGTGTTTCTTGCACTCAGGTCGCGAGCATGGCGACGGAAAGCGGCTTTGAGATCGTCAGGGCCGAGCGCCAGGAACAGGTAGCGCAAGGTGTTCACGGCCGGGGCGCGCCGGAAGCAGGCAGCGAAGATGGCGTTCAGGCGCTCGCGCTGCCGTGCGATGAAAGCGATGACCTTCTGGTAAGAGGTCGCGCCCGTCACACGGCAAGGACCGCGAACAGCAGCAGGTGGCTCATGCTGTAGCGCTGACCTTGTGGGTGACGCGGGTCGGGCACTTCGGCGAGTGCGGCAAGCAGGAAAGCGAACGGCACAGAGCGACCTCACAAAGCTGGGAGGTCGCCTCCATACAGCCGCTACGTCACCCTGCCGCTCACATCCAGCTCGCTACGGCAGAACTGAATGGCCCTGCATAGTCGAGGGTGGCTGATGACCGCCCGTTAGTGTGACCTCAACAGAGGCTGGAACGCTGAATGTTTCTTGCGCTTTGGAGGGCAGCAAACCGGTCGTTTGAACGCCCATGCCACGCCCGCCGCTAGTTGCAATCAGCGTGGGCACGGCCGACCGATGATTGCGATCCCACACTCCAATGATTGCGGTTCGCTGTATATAGTTACAAACGTGCCCGGTCCGAAGTGTTACCAACGTAGCCGGTCTGTAACGCCCACAACCCTAATTTCCACACAAGTTGCGACGGCACCCCGATCGGCTGCTCGGGGTTATCTGCGTCCTGCTGCACCGTCCAAACAGGCTGTGGAAAACGCTCCAAGAAACTCGCTGTAGTCACCGACGCTTCCTTTGACCGCCAGTGTGCGCCTGACACGCCGTACGACATCGAGCAATTGCTGACGAGGCGCCCAAAAGTCGGCGAGGTAGGTGTCGAGCACCTCATCATGCGAGATCAGGATGCACTCGTGCTCGCCAGTCCTGTAGCGTTCGCCCCAGACTTTCTGCGCGGCATCGCCGCCGCGATTGGCCCGACGCTCGAAATCCTCCTCGGACTTGAACCGAAAGTGGGCGCAATATCCCTTCTGGAGCACTTGGTCCTGGTACCCCGGCCGATGGGTATAGGCATGGGCCTGGATCGGGAAGTTTTCGGTGTAGCGCGGCGTTTCCTCACCCAGAACGTTGCAGATCTTGAAATCGGGGAACTTGTAGTCGTCCCAGAAATGATGATAGGCCAGCGCACCCTTATGAAGGCCGTCACGGATCATATCCAACGACACCTTGCTAGAGCGGACTAGGTTCTTAGTGTGGAAGTCCAAACCTAGCTCACGGCGGACAAGACCGGTCAGAATACTGCCCGGCTGGCGGCGCATCCGCCCATTCGCGCCGAAATTGGCCCAATGGAAATAGACGCAGTCGACCGTCGGATCGAAGCCGTCCATGAACACGCGAATGTCGTTCACGTCGCGCAGCACCAGGAACTCGTCGATGTCGAGGAACGAGAACCACTCGGTTTCCTGAGCGTAGTTTTCTAGGAAGCTCTCGTAGATGTGGAACTGCTGACCGACGGTCGGCCAGTGGTTGAACGTGACGAACGGGTGCTGATCGCCAAGATGCGGCTGCACGGCGCGGCGCAGCGCCTCCGGATCGTCGTCGTTGGACCACAGATAGACGTGATCGAAGCCGATCGCCTTGTGGTAGTCGAGCCATTCGAGGATGTGCTCGTCCTCCCAGCGCGCGCATGCCACGAGTGAGAACTTGTGCTCTGTCATCTCACGCATCCCGTCATTGCGTATTCGGCTTGTAAATGAGGGTTTTCACCCGAATGTGCTGATGTGTCAATGACGCAACGTCATCTCATGTTCGGACGTCGGGTAGTCACGGCGGAGGACGCCAATCAGGTGTCGCTAGCCTATCTAGGCAAGCAGGTTATCCCCTCAAGACTCCCCTCATTTTTAGATCGCACCGAACATCTCGTTGAAGATCGGCTGTGCTGCCAGCATTTGGGCGAACTGTTCGACCAGGGGCCGCAGGCGATGCTCCGGCATGGTGGGGATGAGTTCGTAGAGCATGC
>JANXVC010000479.1 GCA_025351925.1 Rhodospirillales bacterium
CTGACCGGCGATGGGAGCTTTACGCTCCTGAACGCGACGACCTTGTTCGCCGAAGGGAGCGTCTCGCCCGGGCAGACCATCCGCTTCGGCGACGTTGACGGCCTGCTGAAGATCGCGGAACCGGAGCAGTTCACGGGGGCGGTCACCGGCTTCAGCCCCGGCAATATAATCGATCTCACGACCACCCAGGCGTCCACGGCCAGCTATGACGCCGCATCGGAAACTCTTACGCTCTACGACGGTTCGGGCGCGATCACTGCTGCAATTCAGGACATCCAGGCAGCGCCGGGGAAGCTTTTCGCGGCAAGCGACGGCAGCGGCGGGACGCTGGTCCGCTATAACGGCACGGAGCCGAGGCGGAAATACCAGATCGCCGACGGCGACCGCGCCATGCGGTCCGACGTGGTGCGCAGCACGATGACAGTGCCCGGCACCTCGACGCCGATCACCGGGGCGGGCGTCAAGGTCGGCATCATCTCGACCGGCTTCGATACGGTGGCGCCCGGCTCGGCCAATGCGGACGCCGCCGCCGGCTATCTGCCGGCCAACCCGGACGGCACCTCGGCCGTCACCGTCCTGAGCGACAACACCAGCTCGCCGGACGATGAGGGCCGGGCGATGGCGGAGCTGGTCCACCAGGTCGCGCCGGGCGCGCAACTCTATTTCGCTCTCGGCCTCACGCAAACCGATTTCGCCGGCGCCGTCTCGGCCCTGGCGCAGGCTGGCTGCAACGTCATCGTTGACGACATCACTTTTACCCACTCGCCGTTCTACCAGGTGACCAGCAAGCTCGACGCCGCCGTGAGCGCCGCCGTGGCGCAGGGCATCAGCGTGTTCACCTCGGCCGGCAACTACGGCCAAGCCTTCCTGGAACAGCGATTGGCGCCGCAGCAGGCGACGTTCGCCGATGGCACGGCGGCGCTGGCGCAGGTGTTCGACAACGGGACGCCGTACGAGCGCATTACCGTGCCGGCCAACACAGCCTCGCACATCGACCTGCAATGGACTGCGCCCTTCCAGGGAACCGACGGCGCCGGCGCTCCAGATGCGCTGACCTTGAAAGTATTCGACGCCGACGGCAACGTCCTCGGCACCGGCAAAGTCGAGCAGGTGGACGGCGTATCGACGACCGATCTCTCGTATTACTTCCCTGTCGTGCCGTCCTCGGCCGACTACCAGTTGGCGGCGTACCTCAACGACGGGCAGGTGAGCCCCGACGCATTCAAGTTCATCCTGTCGGCAAGCGGGACGGGAACGAGCCCGGGTGGCATCATCCACGATCCCAATGCGGGCCAGGGTTCGGGAGACCTGCGCGCCCAGGAGCTGATCCCGGGCGTGAACACGGTCGGCGAGAGCTATTTCGCCAACAGCGCGGCTTTCGGCCTATCCTCGACCTATAACGACCCTGCCAGCGGCGTGGGCCCTGGGACGCTGCTCTACGACGGCACCGGCAATCCGCTCCCGTCACCTCAGGACGCCGGCAAGGTCAACTTCGACGCCCCGAACGGCATCTATACGACCGTGCCTGGCTTCCAGCCGTTCTACGGCACCTCCGCGGCTGCGCCCAACGCGGCGGCCGTGGCGGCGCTGATGCTGCAGGCCAATCCGTCTTTGACCCCGGCGCAGGTGACGGCGCTCATGCAGCAATCCGCGCTCGACCAGGGTCTGACGCCCGCGCAGCAGGGCACCGGCCTCGTCCAGGCCGACGGCGCCGTCAGCCTGGCGATCGCCGCGGAGCAGCCCATGTGCGTTCCGATCACGCCCGAGACGGTCTCGATCGATTCTGGCATCATTGCTGATGGCCAGGGCTTTGTTGCTGCGACCGCGAGCGACGGCTCGGGCAGTATGGCCTCGATCCCTGTAAACTTCTCGCTCCAGCCCAGTATGGCAGGTGAATCCTACGCGGCGCACCAGGAAAACAGCGATCCGGCCATCAGCGTGTTCTCGGACGCTACTTTGTTCGCCCGCAACGGGTCGGCCCTGCATAACGGCATCTACGCCAGCGACAGCGACGGCTTTTCGTTGCTGCTGCTGGGCTAGTGCCGCCGCGGCCGGATCACCGCATGGGCGCGACGGCACCACGCGGCGTCTGGCCTGGCGGTGTCGCCTCAGGCGTCGGCGCGGACGCACCCGGCTCCCCTTGCAATATGACGCCGCCGCCCTGGTAGGCGCGGTTCGCTTCCGGCGTGAAAGGGCCGACATCGACCGAGGACTTGCTTTTGTGGTCTCGAGACGGCGCATGAGCAGGCCGCCGATGCGGCGAAGACAGGCGCTGGCCGTGCTCCGCCCGCTCGGGTGTCGTCTGGGCGAGAACTGGGGCCGCCAACAGGGCAAAGAATGCGACGAACATAGCCATCGAGCGCATGGGAAATCTCCATCAATCAGACACTGCAATGAGACGACTTCTCGCTGGCCTGCGCAAGCCCGGGATTGAACAGGCTCAGGGCTATCGCATTTGGCCCGCCTGGACTGTGTTCTGAGAAACCCCGTCATTGCGAGCCGGCTTCAGCGTGGCAATCCAGGGCAACCTAGACCCATAGTCGTGCATGACGCGCTAGATCGCCGCGTCGCTGCGCTCCTCGCAATGACGACAAAGAACAAATGCGATGGCCCTGGGGTTAGCCGGGTTCGGCGGGTCGATCTCAGTTCCCAAGCATCGCCCGTATCCGGACGTCCAGCGCGTCCAGCGCGAACGGCTTGCCGATCACCTGCATCCCCGGCGCGAGCTGCTCTTCCAGCGCGTCGCCCGCATAGCCCGTGATGAACAGCACCGGCAGCCCCGGCCGGCGCTCGCGCGCCGCGTCGGCGACCTGCCGCCCGTTCAGGCCGCCGGGCAGGCCCACGTCGGTCACGAGCACATCGACGCGCGCGCCTGAGTGCAGCAGGCGCAGCGCCGCCGGTCCGTCCTTCGCCTCCAGCACCCGGTAGCCCAGTTCGCGCAACCGCTCGGCCGCGACACTGCGCACGCCATCCTCGTCCTCGACCAGCAGCACCGCCGCTTCCCTGACGGCCTCACCGGGCTCGGACGGCGCCGCGGGCTGCTCCTCGGGCGTGCCCACGGATTTGTGCTTCGGCAGATAGAGCCGCACGGTCGTGCCCTGGCCCAGCGCGCTATCGAGGCGCATGAAGCCGTTCGACTGCCGCACGAAGCCATAGATCTGCGACAGCCCCAGCCCCGTGCCTTGCCCAGAAGGCTTCCTCGTGAAGAACGGCTCAAGCGCCTGCGCCCGGGTGGCCTCGTCCATGCCCATGCCGGTGTCGGCGACGGAAATCTCCACGTAGGCGCCGGGCGCCGCGCCGTCCTGGCCCGCCACGTCCGCTGCCTCCAGCTGCACCTCCTCGGTGCCGACGATGAGCCGGCCGGCCTCCGGCATGGCGTCCCGGGCGTTGATCGCGAGGTTCAGCAGCGCGCTTTCCATCTGGTTGGGGTCGCACAGCACGATCCAATCGCCATCGTGCATACGCAGCTCGACCTGCACGCCAGGCCCTATTGTGTGCCGGATCAGCCCGGCCATGCCCTCGATCAGCGTGTCGAGCACGACGGGCTTGGGCTGCAGCGCCTGGCGGCGCGCAAAGGCGAGCAGCCGGTTGGTCAACGCCGCCGCCCGCTTTACGGTTTGGCGGGCGCCGTCCACGAGGTGGCCTGCCTCGTCCGCCCGCCCCTGCTGCACCCGGCGGTGCAGCAGCTCCAGGCTGCCGCTGATCGCCTGCAGCATGTTGTTGAAGTCGTGCGCGATGCCGCCGGTGAGCTG
Source organism: Rhodospirillales bacterium (assembly GCA_025351925.1). Lineage (GTDB taxonomy): Bacteria > Pseudomonadota > Alphaproteobacteria > Acetobacterales > Acetobacteraceae > CAHJXG01. The sequence goes on from JANXVC010000479.1 coordinate 3,753, forward strand.
ACCCACCGCCTCCATCTTGTGCGACTGCCGCAGCGCCGCCTCGGTCCGTTCGCGCTCCGCAGCCTCGGCCTGCAGCTTGTCTTTGGCTTCGGCCAGCTCGCGGGTCCGCGTGGCCAGCACGTCGCGCTCGGTCGTGACGTCGAACTGGCTGGCGAAGAAGTGCTGCAGGGCGCCGCGCGCGTCGTGCACCGGGGCGATTAGCAGCCGGTTCCAAAACGCCGATCCGTCCTTGCGGTGGTTGCGGATCTCGATCTCGATCGCTTCGGGCACGGCGACCGCGGCGCGGATGCGCTCAACCGCCGCTGGATCGCTTTCTGGCCCCTGCAGGAAACGGCAGTTGCGGCCGAGGACCTTCTGGCGCGAGTAGCCCGTGAGGCGGCAGAACGCATCATTGACGAACACGATGGGGTTGTCGGCCTCCCGCGGGTTGGTGACGACCATCGGCATCCGCGTCGCCCGCATCGCGGCGGCGAACGGGTCGGTGCCGTCGTCGAGGCCTGCCAGCTCGGCGGTGATGCGCGCGCCCTCGCGGCTCATGTTCTCCGGGGTCGAGCGGGACTCCGGGTCATCGTTGGGCAGATCGTTGTGCGCCAAAAGCCGTGTCTCCAATTGCTGGCGTCGATGTCTCGACCGAAGCACTGTGGTCAAAGTCTCACCATCATGCGGTTCAGCGCCGCCACGACCTCCTGCAGGTCGTAGGGCTTGCCGATGAAGACCGCGGGCGGTTGCAATTCGCCAAGGCGGCCCGTGAGGTGCTTGGCATAGCCGGACACGATCAGCACGGGAATCGTGGGGTGCCGTTGCCGGAGCTGCATGGCCACGTCGATGCCGTCGAGCGTTCCGGGTAATCGCACGTCGGTGAACAGGACGTCGAAGCGGTCCTGCAGCTCGGCCGCCTCGTCCCCGTTACAGGCCTCGGCCACCTCAAAGCCTTCGTCACGGAGGATTTCTGCCGTGGACAGCCGAACCAGGCATTCGTTCTCGACGAGAAGCACCCGCACCGCTGCCATCCAGTTCTTATCCTGACAAACATTGTTCAGCGTTTGCAGAAAGATGGACTTGAGTGTGAAATGCAAATCATGTCGCTGGCATGGCGGCCCAACCCGGCGGCATTTCCTGCACGATTTCGCGATGACCTTCGCCAGCAATCCTTGTGTATTTAAATTAAAGCTAATCTCTACGTCGATTTTGTGCGTTATTAGGCTGGTCGCATTTTGAACTTTTGTAACTAACTTATCTCATCTGATCGAGCATAGTTCACTAATGACGGATTACAGTACAGTTTTCTCTGAAAAACTTCCATATGTTCAACTGAAAACTCGTGTGTTCTGATGCAAATAAGCATCCGGAAGTTGTTTGGCCGGCTTTCATTGCATCTACGTTAATTACAATTTGTCCCAATTACACTTTATCTTGAATGCATCTGTCTTGCGAAAAATCTGCTTGTAGCAAGTGTGTGGATGGATAGTCTCGTAATTACCAGATGCAGTGGGCAGGAAAACAACCCGATACGGCCTAGAACCGCCTGCCGGTGTGACCTTCGCTGCTGCGTTTCGGCTCTTCTGAAAGCATCAGCCTTGCACAGCGCCGGTCAACAACCCAATCATCTGCGTGTGCTGGCCAAATGCTTCTCCGCCTACGCA
>JANXVC010000493.1 GCA_025351925.1 Rhodospirillales bacterium
TAGCGCGACATCCCCGGTCAGTCCTGCATAGCGGCAGTCAGGTCAAGCGCGACCATTCGCAACAGGGCGTCGTCGCTCATCTCGGTCAAGTTGACCTCGCCAGGCCCGGCCAGCAACGCCTCGGACAGCCCTGTCTTCGACTCGATCAAAGCATCGATCTTTTCCTCCACTGTGCCGCGGCAGATGAACTTGTGCGCCAGCACGTTCCGTTTCTGACCGATGCGGAAGGCGCGGTCGGTGGCCTGGTTCTCCACAGCCGGATTCCACCAACGGTCGAAGTGCACGACGTGGGAGGCTGCGGTCAGCGTCAGCCCAGCACCACCGGCCTTTAGCGACAGGATGAAGAACGGCACGGCCTCGTCGGCCTGAAACGCCTGCACCAAGTCTTTGCGCCGCTTCACCGGCGTCCCACCGTGCAGGACCAGCCCGGGGCGTCCGAAAATCCCGCCGAGGAACGTGGCGAGCGGGGCGGTGATCTCGCGGAACTGAGTGAACACCAGCATCTTCTCCTGCCGGGCCGCCACCACCTCGGCGATCTCGCGCAGGCGGGCCCACTTGCCGCTGTCCGCCTCCGTCCAGGTGTCGTCGCTCAGCCACTGCGAAGGGTGATTGCAGATCTGCTTGAGGCGCATCAGCGTCGCAAGCACCACGCCCTTGCGCTGGATGCCGTCGGCCTCGGCCAGGCTGTCAGCCAAGTCCTGCACCGCCTGCGCATAGAGCGCCGCCTGTCGCCGGCTCAAGTGGCAATAGGCCTTCACTTCCGTCTTGTCCGGCAGGTCGGCGATGATCGACTTGTCGGTTTTCATGCGCCGCAGGATGTAGGGCTGCACCAGCGTGCGGAGCGGCCCGTACGGGTTGTGCTCCCGTTCAGTGAGGCCCTTGGCATAGCGTGCGAACTGCCGCGCGGTCCCCAAGAGCCCGGGATTGATGAAGTCGAAGATGGACCACAGGTCGCCCAGGTGGTTCTCCACTGGCGTCCCCGTCAGGGCGATCCGGGACTGGGCATCGAGCGCCTTGGCCGCTTTGGTCTGCTTCGCGTTCGGGTTCTTGATCGCCTGGGCCTCATCCAGGATGACGGAACGCCACGTGGCCTGCGACAGGCCGGGAATACGCAGCAACGAGCCGTAGCTGGTGATGACCAAGTCGAGCCCGGCGATGTCCTCCGGCGTGAACTGCTTGAGCTGGTCGGCCGTCATGGCCGAGGGATGGACGATCCTGGCCTTCAAGCTGGGCGCAAACCGATCCAATTCCGCCATCCAGTTGTCGAGGAGCGACGCAGGCGCAACCAGCAGGCTCGGCTGCGACTTCGCTGGTTTTGAGGCACTCGCGCGCTTCGCCTGTTGCACCAGCAGCAGCGAGAGCACCTGGATGGTCTTGCCCAGCCCCATGTCATCCGCCAGGCAGGCGCCCAGCCCAAGACCAGACAGCAAGTGCAGCCACTGCACGCCTACCTTCTGGTAGGGCCGAAGCGTGCCGTGGAGGGCAGGGCCAGGGTCGGCACCCGCTCCATCGGGCGCGCGTAACGTCGCCAGCGTTTCTGCCAGCCATGGCCCGGCCGTGACGCGCGACCAGTCGGCGCTCGCCGGGTCCTCGGCGTCCGTTGCGATCGCAGCGCCCGCGAGCATCCGCATGGCTTCCGCGAACGTCAGGCCACCCTGCTCAGCAAGGTGCTCGGCGTCGCGGAACCGCTGCATCGTGCGCCCGAGCCGCTGGCGATCCACCTCGACCCACTGGCCGCGCAGCAGCACCAAGGCGTCGGTCCCAGCGAGCAGCATGCTGATCTCCTGCTCGGTCAGTCGCTCGCCCTCCAGCGTCATCTCCGCGTGGAAGTCCAGCAAGCCATCGAGGCCGAAGGTCGAAGGCGCGCGCGTCCCGACCGTCGCGGTCACGCGGGGCCGCACGGGGCGGTTCGCAGGCCATGAGGCCGGCATGCGCACGACGACGCCGGCGGCCTCCAGCTCGGGCACGCTCACAAGGAAGTGCGAGGCGTCCTGGACGCCCCAGCGCAAGGGATGAAAGATCTCGCCCGCATCCACCATGGGCCGGAGCCAAGCGCAGGTTTCTACCGCCCGCTGTATGGGCACGAGCAGGGTCAGGAGCTTGCTCTTGTTCACCGTCCCTGCGTAGTCGCGCAGGGCCTGACCCAATGGGAGGTGTTGGGCTTTGGCCTGCGCCGAAAGCCGCGTCGTGTAGGTCGCCATGAAGGCAAACGGAAAATCCGGGTCGCGGCGGTTTTCCGCCAGGTTGAAATGCACACGCCCCACGAGGTTCCAGGCCGGGTTCAGGCCTTTCAGAAAGCTCTGCAGATCCGTTTTGGCTGCGGCAAAAGCAGTGGATGCCGCCGCTCCCATCTCCGCCCATAGCGCCTGCAGGAGATCCGGCGTCAGATACTCGGAGCCTGGCATCACGGGTGCCGTCAGCACCAGGGTGGAGAGTTCCGCTACACCAGGCGCAGCGACATCGGGCAGAGCAGACGGGGGCGAAGCATCCTCGCCACTGCCTGGAGCATGCAGGCACAACGACGTCACGTAGCGTGCGGCAAATCCGCGCCACCAGGCCAACACCGGCGGCAGCGCCTGCCCTACCTCTCCCGCCCCAAGCTGCAGCAGGCCCGGCCCACTTCCGCGAGCAAACGCAGTGACCAAGCGCGCTGCACTCCCCGCCTCCAGCTCCGCCGCATCGTCAGCCTGCTCCAGCAGGAGATGGCCATGCGGTGTCAGACGTAGGCCCAGGCGAGACATTGAGGACGGCGGCGCCGATCGGACGCTTCGGCCAGATCGCAATTCAACTCGCGACTGATCGGTCCAAGCTTTTGCCGCCTCGGTCACTTTGGTGTCCTCCGGGAGCCTGCCCGGAGCCGGAAAGCTGCCGGATCGTCGGTCCATGGATTGAACGCCGCAGCCCCGCTGTGCTGCACGTCGCGGATGTTGCGCGTCACGAGATACAGGTCGTGCTCGATCGCGGTGGCTGCCAGCATGGTGTCGATCACTGGGGGCGAATGGCCCGTCGCACGCTTGGCGGCGCCGCTGATCGCAC
>JANXVC010000003.1 GCA_025351925.1 Rhodospirillales bacterium
GCAAGGTCACTGGCGGCTTCCGCTCCAAGTGGGGCGCTGACCTGTTTGCGGGCGTGCGCTCGGTCATCGGCACCGCCGCACGCCGCGGCATGGACGCCTACCAGGCTATCCAACAAACCCTGCGCGCCCAAACTGCTACCTCCCCGGGTTGAGCAGAGACCGCCACCTGATTGTTAGGACAGTAGTCAAGGCAACGGATCTACCATCCTAATTTGTTCTTATATCAATATATTTTCTGGATCAACCCACAAATTGAGCGAACAGTGCAATAGGGGAGCCCGTGGTGCAGTCCCCGCGGCAGGATACGGACTACTGGCATTATCTGGTCCAAATTCGCCGCTGGATCTCACCGCAACATCGCTCCCGTGCCGGCATGTCGGTCAAATTGCCAACTTGCTCATCTCTCGACAGTGCGCGGCGCAGTCGCGGCAAGCGCGAGCGCAGACCAGCATTTGCTTGTCATTCTTGAATGTCTCGCATTCCTGCGCACACGACTCGCAAAGCTGCGCGCAGGCGACGCAAATGGTGGCATGAGCGGACGAACGCCTAATCATGGAGTCAGCGGCCTTGATGCACATGTCTGCGCAGTCCGCCATGAGCGCCACATGCGTCACCATGGCATGAACGCCACCGTTCTCAAGGCAGTAATGCTCCGTATCCACGCATGTCACGTGACAACGCCAGCAACTCTCTATGCAAATTTGCGCAGTCATGGTCCCTGGAGCCATGCCTGGCATGGGTGATGGTGCAGTGCCGCGCGACTGAGCCCAAACCCGACCGAAAACGGCCGTCACGGAAAGTAAAGCGAGCGTAGCAAGGAGCTGCCGACGGTGCCGCTCAAGTAGAATTGTCGGAGACGTAATGCGGTTTCCATTTACTCGCATCTTTCCTACTTGGACATCCGCGTTCGAGAGGGCCACCGTGTGTCTCCTTCTCTCCATAATTAAACTGAAGTTGGTCAGTTTAGTCTTGTGCAATCTATTGAGGCGACATGATGGGACTGTGTGCCTTTTTGGCGGGCGACGACGCAGCGCCTGTCATCCAGATCCTTCAAGCATTCTTTGAAGGGTTCTGTCCCCGGCGAATGTCCCATGCTTCGGCAGCTTGTTTCGTCCGCCGTCATTCGACGGTCCTGAACGGCGCACCCCATTAGGACGGAAACCACGAAGACGTATAATGCAGCATTGAAAGCAGTCTGCCTGTTAAAAACCATAATCGCATTGCCTCCACGGCGTTTAAGCGCGTTTCTACCGTCAGCCTGAGGATTATTTGTCCGATGTGTTCGCGGCCCGGGCGTATTCTTCCCGTCACATAGGATACCGCTCTCGTGATCCATCAGATAGGCTCGGAAACTACGGAGAAACGAAGCTTAGACCGAGTTGCGCCGGATAGGGTGCAATAGAACCACTGCCTGAGGTATTCGGTGCTTCGGCGTGCGGAAAAGGCAGATTTGCCTGTATCTCCGTTAAACCAAGAGCCGGCGCAATACATTTTCGGTCGCTAGATGCGCGGATTTCTAGCGTCGTCTTTCCGATTCAACATGGCACGTTTGCCGTAAATCGGATTATCATGACCGACTTACGACAGCTCCGACGTCTGCCGCGGTTCTCGCTACGATATGAACAGGGTCACGACCCTTGCCATTTACATGCTTGCCTATCGGATCCCCTTCGTCCGTTACAGCGCCGTCGCGCGTCCGAGCACGCGTTCCATGGCCTGGATAAGCTCCGACTCCTTGAAAGGCTTCTGAAGGACGATTGCATCGGCCGAGGGCACCCGGACCCGTGTTGCGCTCATGAATACGTGAGGGACCACTCCGTTGCGCAATATCTCGGCTACTGCAGAGACTCCGCTTTCGTCGCCCAATGACACGTCAACAATCATAAGATCCGGTTTGAGTCGAATAGCAGCGCCTACCGCACCGGCTTCGGTGGCCTCCACTGCGCACACCTCATGTCCCATACCGGCGAGCATCTCTGCCAGCAATATACCAATATTGGCATCATCTTCCACCACCAGAATGCGCAAGACTTTCATCGTCCCACGTCAATAAGGCGTTCTGGTCTGCAGATGTATTTGGAGATGGTCGAGAGGTCTCACTTAGCCGTCCTCGAATGGCATGCTGCACGGGTTCATAATCAAATTCCCATGTTCGGGAAAAGTGAGCGCTAGTTTTCACGCTGCGTGATGGTCGTCGCGCACATTAAGGTGTGCCACGACAGCGGCCAAAGCTCTTGGTATTACAGAATGATCCCGGAAAAGCTTCGGAAGAAGACTCGGAAACTACGCAGACGCGCTCGCGGTATCACCCGAACACCGCCCGTAGCCCTCTAGCCACGGGTGCAGTTGGCTGGACGTCACAAGACCTGCCGAATTGAACGGTGGGTTGTCGCTGACGTGACGGTCGGCATGGTGCTACCCAAGGACCAGGCTTCGGATCAGTTGAAATATTACATAGTGTTGCGGGATGTTTCGACCCCTACGAGAATAGCTTAGTATGCCAAGGTTGGTCGGAATGCTGCCCCTCGGAATGCGAATTTAGATGCCAAGCAGCAATGTTCAGCAAGTTGGAGCGGCACTGCCGGGATCGAAGCCGTGTACGATTTCTGTGCGCGGCCAAATGCCACACCCCGAAGGTTTTGCTGTCGTCGGTATAGGCGCGTCGGCGGGCGGCCTCGAAGCATGCACGAAACTGCTGGCCGCGGTGCCGACTGGAAGCGGGCTGGCATATATCCTGATCCAGCATCTCGATCCGACCCACGAAAGCATGATGGTGGAGCTGCTGGCCCGGCACACGTCTATCGCCGTTCGACAGGCAGAAGACGGGAAGCTGCTTGAGCGCGACAGCTTCTATGTTATCCCTCCTGGAGCCTATCTCTCCGTCAATGACGGCGCGTTGCGTCTCTCGAAGCCCAGTGTGCGCCACGGCGCACGCCTCCCTTTCGACTTCTTGCTACATTCGCTTGCGGAGAACTACGCCGAGCGGGCCCTTTGCGTGGTCCTTTCGGGGACCGGTGCCGACGGCAGCCTAGGGCTGCAGGCCGTGAAGGCAAAAGGCGGGCTGGTCATCGTGCAAGATCCCACTGAGGCCGGCTACGATGGCATGCCGCGAAGCGCGATCATGACCGGCGCGGTGGACCTGGTGCTTCCGGCGGCTGAAATCCCAGAGGCTCTCATGGCTTTTCATCACCATATAGCCCTCTCAGGCACGCAGCGTGGTCCGATGCCGAAGGACTTGGCCACGGATTGGTTGCCCGACATCATCGAGCTTATACGCACGAGAACCTCCCACGATTTCGGTCCCTACAAGCGCGGCACGCTGCAGCGCCGGATCGAGCGGCGCATGGCGCTGGCGACGATCAGGGACGGCGGAATGGGTCAGTACCTGGATCTGTTGCGTGACGACCAGAGCGAGGTCGAGCAACTTGCCAACGATCTACTCATCAACGTCACTGGCTTTTTCAGAGACCAAAAAGTGTTCGATCTGCTGGAGAGTGCGATCATTCCTGAATTAATACGCGGGCGGACGCCGGACCGCCCGCTGCGCATCTGGTGCGCCGGCTGCAGCACGGGCGAGGAGACCTACTCGCTGGCCATGCTCCTCCGCGAACGGATCGTGGAGGAGCATGGCCAGGTCAGACTTCAGGTTTTTGCCTCCGACGTTGACCCCGACGCCGTCGCCAGCGCCCGTGAGGGCCTCTACCCGGAGGCCATCGAGGCGGATGTTTCCGAGGAGCGGCTGGCCCGTTTCTTTTTGAAGGATGATCACGGATACAGGGTCAAACCGGAGCTGCGCGCGGCGGTGGTCTGCACGGTTCAGGATGTACTCGCCGATCCGCCGTTCTCGCGCCTCGATTTGGTATCCTGCCGCAACCTCCTCATTTATCTGGGTCCCGAGGCACAGGCCAAGGTGATCTCGCGTTTCCATTTCGCGCTACGAGAGGATGGAGTCCTCTTGCTCGGCAGTGCGGAGACGCCCGGGATCGCCGATGGCCGCTTCGACGTGATCTCGAAGGCAGAGCGACTGTATCGGCGCATCGGCCGCGACAGGACAGCGGAAAGCGGCGCTGCGACGCACGCCGGTGGCGGCGGGCAAGGCTGGTTGACGTCGAGGCCAAGCCGAGAAGCCTTGCGCCAAGCTGCCTTCGCCGAACTCGGCCGCCGCTTGGTGTTGGAAACCTACGCCCCGGCAGCCGTATTGATCGACCGCAACCATGAATGCCTTTTTTCCATAGGACCGACGGATCGATACCTGCGTGTGGCACCCGGACAGCCAACGCACGATCTGCTCGCCATGGCGCGCCCGGGCCTGCGCGCCAAGCTCCAGTCGGCCATCCAGCAGTCCAGTCACGAGAAGCGACGGGTCGTCGTCAGTGTCGGCAGCGAGACGGACCATGACGGTTTTGCGGAGCCGTTCAGCATCGATGTCCGACCGGTTCTGAGCGACGGCGAGGAGCTGCTGCTGGTTTGTTTCGTCGAGGCTCAGACGCAGGTGCAGCCTCGATCCCGCCCCATCCCGATGCAGCGCATGCCCCGCACGGCGGAAATCCAACGAGAGCTCGACGCCACGCGGGCGGAACTTCAGGGAGCGATCCGGGACCTGGAAGCATTGAACGCGGAGCAGAAGGCCACCAATGAGGAGGCCTTGTCCGTCAATGAGGAATATCAATCCACGAACGAAGAGCTGCTGACATCGAAAGAGGAGTTGCAGTCGCTCAACGAGGAACTGACCGCGCTCAACAGCCAGCTCCAGGAAACCCTCGAGCGGAAGCGCACGACGTCCGACGACCTGCAGAATATCCTATACAGCACCGACGTCGCCACGCTGTTCCTCGATCCACAGCTGAACATCCGGTTCTTCACGCCAGCCACCAAATCGTTGTTCAGTGTCATCCCGAGCGACATCGGCCGGCCGCTCGAGGACCTCCGCTCGCTTGCGGCGGATAGCACTCTCTCGGACGATGCCAGGACCGTGCTGCGGAGCTCGGTGCCATTGGAACGGGAGATTGAAACGCCTGCTGGTGTTTGGTTTCGCCGTAGGATTCTGCCCTACCTGACCCACGACGGTGGCGTGGAGGGTGTGGTCATCACCTTCAACGACATCACCAAGCGGAAGCACGCCGCCAAGGCGTTGGAGATGGCCAAGCAGCAGTCGGAGCTGGCCAACGTCGCAAAATCGCGCTTCCTCGCTATAGCCAGCCATGACCTCCGTCAACCGCTGCAGACGCTTTCTTTGGTGCAAGGGCTCTTGGTGAAGGCCGTGGAAGGGAAGAAGGCTCAAGGCCTGGTTGCAAAACTCGATGACATTCTGGGCGCGATCTCGGGCATGCTGAATACGCTCCTCGACATCAACCAGATCGAGGCTGGCGTCGTCCGCGCCGAGATGGCCGACTTCGAGATCAACGGCATGCTTGAGCGGCTGAAGAACGAGTTCACCTACCATGCCTACGGGAAAGGGCTCGTGCTGCACGTGATCCCGTGCGGACGTTCCATACGGAGCGATCCGCGCCTGCTCGAACAGATGGTCCGCAACCTGCTGTCGAATGCATTGAAATACACCAAGCGCGGCAAGGTGCTGGTCGGCTGTCGCCAGCATCCAGGAATGCTGAGCATCGAGGTCTGGGACACGGGCGTCGGCATCCCCAACGAGAACCTCCAAGCCATTTTCGAGGAATACCACCAGCTCGACAACGTCCACCGCGAGCGGAACCGCGGCCTGGGTCTTGGCCTATCCATCGTGGAGCGCTTGGGGAAGCTGCTTGATCATCGCGTGCGCGTCCGCTCGTGCCCGGGCAAGGGCTCGGTTTTCGCCATCGAGGTCGCGCTCGCCTCAGGCGGATCGGCGCCCAATCCCGTGCAAGCCCGATCCAACGTCAACAACCTTATTCTCGCAACGGATCACCGCACGGGCGCTATCCTCGTCGTTGAGGACGATCCTGAGACGCGCGAGCTCCTCAAGCTTTCTCTGACGGACGAGGGCCATCGCGTGGCCGCGGCTGCAGACGCTCTCGCAGCGCTGGACCTGGTGGCGCAAGGCACGATCCGACCCGACCTTGTTCTCGTTGATTACAATCTCCCGAATGAGCTGAACGGGCTGCAGTTCGCCGCCCAGCTTCGGAAGCGGCTTGGTTGGGAGATCCAGGTCGTCATTCTGACAGGAGACATTTCGATCAACACCTTACGGGATGTGGCATTGCAGAACTGCGTTCAGCTGAACAAGCCAGTGAAGCTGAAGGAGCTGACGGCAATCATCCAACGTCTGCTTCCTGTATCGCCCATCGCCGCGATCCCACGTGCCTTGAATGTGGCGGAGGCAGCGCCCGATGCCGGGCGGCCCACAGTATTCATCGTGGACGACGATGCCAACGTACGCGAGGCAATTTGTGCATTGCTTGAAGAAGATGGCCGGATCGCCACCGCCTATTCAACTTGCGAAGCGTTTCTCGCCGCTTATTGCCCGGGAGGCGAAGCGTGCCTTCTGGTCGATGCCTACCTTCCGGGAATGGACGGGCTCGAACTGCTGCAACGGCTTCGTGAGGTTGGCCATTGGTTGCCCGCAATCATGATCACCGGGCAAAGCGATGTGCCCATAGCTGTCCAAGCCATGAAGGCGGGGGCTTCGGACTTCATCGAAAAGCCGATCGGCCGCGTCGAACTGCTCGCGAGCATCAATCGCGTTTTTGAGCACTCGCGGGATATCGGCAAGCTGTCAGCAGGGCAAGATGATGCGGCGAAGCGTCTTGCCAGCCTGACACGGCGCCAGCGCCAGATCATGGAATTGGTCCTCGTTGGACACCCCAGCAAGAACATCGCTGCAGATCTGGGCATCAGCCAACGCACCGTTGAGAGCCATCGCGCCGCAATCATGGAGAAAACCGGCTCGACGTCTCTTCCAGCGCTGGCCCGACTGGCTCTAGCTGTCACCAGGGAACCTGCCAGCGCGCAGCTTGGGCGATGTGACCTTCCGGCCAAGATTGTTCTGCCACTGCCCAGTACGACGCTTCCGAGAACCCTTGAAAACATCGTACAGCCAAAGTTCGGTGAAACGGAGACGGCGCTGAACAAGGCTATGACTGCCAGAAAACCGGCGTTGAAGTAATCATTACGATCTAGCCCTCACTGGTCGGGGCACGACCACAGGCCTGACGCCGACGGACCGGCTACCTGCAGCTACAGTTGCAGTTGCAGCCATAGCTTCGCAGGCCGTTCGTCCGCGCTGGACTCCAGCGGCCAGAACCGTCAGGCGGCCACAGTCTTGACCTCATAGCCTGCATTCACGATCGCCGCCTCGATCCTTGCCGTCTCAACATCGCTTTGCACCGTCACCGTGCCAGTCGGCAGGTTGATCTGAACTACAGCCGCCTGGTCGAGACCATGCACAGCCTCGGTCACGGCGCGGACACAGTGACCGCAAGACATCCCATCAACGTCAAATCGCTGCACCATGGCAGTTCGCTCCCAATAATAGATTGATCAGTTCGTGCTTCCCATACGGGAAGGTCAAGGCCGTCACCCGATCATGTCCACGACTACGATCACCCCCTTGACCTTCCAACTATGGGAAGCACCACCTGAGGAGAGACCTGCAGGGAGAACACTGCCATGGACACGATCGCTCAACCGATGAACTTGGCTGACGCCGCCGACCAGACGTTGGAGTTTGGCGTGTCCGGCATGACATGCGCGAGTTGTGTC